>CAMBHH010000101.1 GCA_945866505.1 Flavobacterium psychrophilum | reverse complement strand
CAATGGTTCTGGAAAAATACATTACGGCAGCAAGAATGGCAAACAGGCCGATACTTCCCACCAGTAAAGCGTAGTTTTCTAATTGGATTATGACAAACAGAAAAGTGTATAATGAGCTTAGTGAAGCGGCAATAAAAAGCGGGAATTTCAGGTTTTTTAAAATCGCAGCCGAGTACAACGTTATTAGCGCAATAACAGCAATTCCTGCAATGATGTATGCTTTCATAAAACTACTGTGCTCGGTAATCGATATCAGCAAGGTGTAGAACATAATTAGCGACAGCCCAATCATCGAATATTGAAAAATATGAATCTTGATTTTGCTTATGGATTGAATCAAAAAGAAAATCAAAAACGTCAAGCCAATCACTAGAAAGCCGTATTTCGAGGCACGTTCGTTTTGCTGGTATTGGTTTACCGGAATTACAAAATCAACGCCAAAAGCATATTGACTCAAATCAGGTAAATTGCCGAATGTTTGTTGCGAAAAAGCTCTGTTGATGTGCAAAATTTTCCAATTGGCCACAAATCCAGTAGCCGAGATTTGTTTTGTTTTGTCGTCTGGAAGGAAATTGCCAGTAAAACTTGGCGAAGCCCAATTGGATTCCATTTTTACTTCATTAGTTTTTCCGATTGGAACCATTTTTATTTGTTGGCTTCCGTTATAGGTGATGTCGAAACGGAAGGCAGTTTTTCCTTCGGTTAGGATTTTGCTTAAATCAATGTAGCCTGTCTCCAAAGCTTCTGTGCTGTCTTTTGAGGTTGAATCGTAAACAGGTTCAAAGGTGAAATTGGTGTTTCCAAAATTAATTTTCACCTCATCTTTGATGCTTTTTAAATTGGTCGTTTTGAGTAGAATGGTGGCTTTATTCCATTGAATGTTTTCGGTTGCAATTTCTTTGCTACTAAAATCGGGATGAATATAATTGCCTTCAAATTTCATTTTTGAACTGAAAACCACCGATTCATAATTGTTTCTGTTCAAAACTTTGGTGGTTACATTCGTCTTGGCTTTGAGTTCTTCCGGGAAAAAGTAGGCAAAGTTGGTGTAGGCCGTTCTTTGCTTTACTGTTTCTTTTGTTTTTTCGTTGATTGAAACGGTTTCTTCATAAACGGTGTAGGGAATTTTTAATATTGGACCATAAAGGAAGACATTTTCTCCCCATTTATCATTGATTTCAGTGACGACTTCTTCTTGCCGTTGCGACCTTTCGGCGATTAAATTTTTTACAAATTCGAGTGGAATCAGTAGAATGAGTGTTAGTAAACCTACCATAAGCATTTTGGCAGTGTTGGATTGAAAGAAACTTGTTGCGGGTTGTTTTTCGGGTGTTTCCATTTGTTTTGATTTTTAGAAGATTGAGATAAATAGTTGTTGTTTAAATTGAAATTGTTATTGATATTTAATAATTTTAAAGTACTTTGCAATTCAAAGTTAAAATATAAAAAAATAGTCTTATCTTTTTTGTATTAACTTTTCAAGGGCTGCAATATGATTTTGAAAGGCACTTCTTCCTTCCTTTGTGGCTCTGTAACTGGTGTTTGGTTTTTTGCCTATGAATTGTTTTTCAATTGCGATATAATTTTCGAGTTCCAATGCTTTGGTGTGGCTCGCTAGATTTCCATCGGTTACGCCCAAAAGTTCCTTCAGCGTGCTGAAATCGGCAGATTCATTGACCATCAAAACCGACATAATTCCTAGTCGTATCCGATGATCGAACGCTTTATTGATATTTTGGATGATGTTTTTCATAAATTAATATTCTAGTGATTTCCACTTTCCTTTTGTAAAGAACATATTTCCGAATTTTTCTGAATGAAATACATAATAAAAAGTCCAAATTTCTCGATATAAAGTTGGATTTTCTTTTAAAATATGAAAATCACTGTCCCTTAAATCTATATCCAAAAAAGGGCTACTATGTCCATTATTAAGTTTTAAATTTTTTATAATCGTTTTTACAATTCTTTCTTTTTTAGTGATATAGAAATATATTTTGTTATTTTTTTTTATTTCAAATCGGTAATTATTGTACTGCCAATTAGCTTGTTTACCAGCACATTTCTTTTTATCTATAACATATTCCCCATAAATTTCATGTTCACTTAGTTTCATTTTAGTAGTGAATAATTTCAAAACACAAAAAAATGCAATTAGCGAAAATAGCATAATCCAAGAAACAGTAGCAATTTTTTTAATTATCTTATTTTTTGAAAATATTCCAAAAATCATAAAAATTAATATTCCAAAAAACCACCAGAAATAAATATAAAAAATCATTTACTTTTATTTTCTATCGTACTTGTAATACATAATCGAGCCGTAAAGAATATGACAAATACCGAAACCCAATGCCCAAAATAGCAATCCATAACCTAAAAACCAGGTGGAAAGCAATCCCAAAAGTATCATTGTAATTCCTAAATATCGAATATCACCAAGGGTATATTTGCTAGCATTTACACAGGCCAAACCGTAAAAAAGAAGTGTTAATGGAGCTACTAATCCCAATATTTCTTTTTCAATTAAAAATAAAATAAAAATACCACCGGTCAATAATGGAATCAGAAAATTAATTACCAATCGTTTAGAAGCTGAATTCCAAACGTTATCATTACTTTTTTTAGCTTTTCTGCTACTTAACACGATAGCTGTTACAAGCGATAACACTATTACGCTGGCCGCAGTTGAAAAAAGTTGTAATAGCATTGTTTGCGTTATAATCAAATCGCTATAATTATTTAATGTTACCGCATCAAAATAAATTATTTTATAAGCAAGTCCAGCTCCAATGAGGCAATATAGTCCTGCCAAAATCCCCGAAAGTCCGCTCAAAGAAATGAATCGAGACGATCTATTCATTAAATTTTTTATTTCAGAAATGTCGTTAAGGTATTTTTCGTTTTCCATCTTTAAAGTACTTTGAATTGCAAAGTAAATAATATTATTTCAATAGTGCACTATTTTTTTAAATTATTTTTAAAATTAAATTAACAATCGAAATGGTATTCTAACAATTTAAAAGCAATCCAATTCTATCGCTTGCTTAGGAACTGAATGCAAAAAAAAATGAATTTGCTTGCCAATACTGAAGAGCAATATAATTTTTCGCTCTGGAAGCCAAAATTTACAATAGATTATTTCTAATTGGATGAGCTGATTTTTTAAACTTTCCAAATCAAATAATTCGTTCTATCTTCGTTTCTTTTTTTCTGTAGCTCATTTAAAATTTACCTAATCCATTACAATGGCAGCAATTTTCGAATTTCCACAAAATACAATCCTAGAAGACGACTTGGTTTTACTTCGTCCCCTATTGGAATCTGATATAGAAAATTTATTGGAAATCTCCCTCAACGAACCTGAAACTTGGGAATATTCTTTAGTTCGTGCGAATGGAAAAGAAAATCTCACTCATTATATTCAATTGGCTTTAAAAGCAAAAGCAAACAAAACGGAATTTCCCTTTATAGTGTTCGACAAGAAATCAGGGAAGTATGCCGGAAGTACACGTTTTTATGATATTAATTTACCCTTTAAAACGCTGCAATTGGGCTACACTTGGTACGGAAAAGATTTTCGGGGAACAGGATTAAACAAACATTGTAAATTTCTCCTCTTGCAATTTGCCTTCGAAACCCTTGGAATGGAACGAGTTGAATTTCGAGCCGACAACAACAACCAGCGCAGTATTGCGGCAATGAAAAGTATAGGTTGTAAAGTAGAAGGTATTTTGCGAAATCATATGCCCACTTTTGGCAGCGAATTGCGACGAGACAGTATTATTTTGAGTATTCTTCGCAACGAATGGTTCGATGAGGTGAAAGACAATTTAAAAGCGAAATTGTGACCGCATACATTCCAATTTCCGAAAGTCGAATAGCTTCTTTACTGTTTTAACTTCAATTTACAATTCGCACTACACTATGGGAACTTTCGTTATCAGCAAACGATTTGATGATCGTTATAAATTTGTATTTACCTCCCGAAAAGGGAAAACTATTTTCACTAGTACTTCCTATGAACTCAAAATGGAATGTGAAGATATTATTTCGGCAATTCAGGCCAACATTGAGAAATACACTTACGTGAAAGCTAGAGCTGCTAACGGAAAATATTTTTTCAAAATGATGCTAGACGAAACGGTAATCGCAAGTAGCCGAAAATACACGACGCCATTATTACTCGATAAAGGTATTGACGAAATCATTCGAACAGCTGTAAAATCGGATGTTTTGGATTTTACGATGAATGAATTTGTGTTTCCAGATTAGATTAAAATTCTTAATTTGTGATGAATACGATTCTAAAATAAATCCAAAAAAAGTCTATTTGTCTATCTAGAGAATGTGATTCTCACAAATATTAGCGATGCTTGAAGCTTAATAAACAACCAATGGATTAAAGTACAATACTGTTTGTCTTTTTGTAATCGCAAGTACATATAAATTTCTTTTTACAGCTATTAGGAAAATTAAATCCTAAAAATTCCACCAAATGCGATGATGGTTTCTGCAAAGAAAAATTCCTGAGAAGCACTGTCGGAGGTGCTTGCTGTTGTGCGAATGTCGGGCATGTTGATATAACCGCCTTTTAAAATTCCTTCTATCGTGAAATACTTGAAAAAAGTCAGGTTGATCCCCGCTTTAACGGAAGTTCCATATCCGGAAACGTGAAACTCATCGTATCTTTCTTTTCCCAAAAGAGTAGTATTGGTTTTTGGATATAAAAATCCAATTCCAAATCCTTCGTTAATGTTTACTTGAAATTTATCGGTGTTTTTTATGCCCAACCAATGCGAAATATCATCTTGACGGGCTATTTCGGTATAAACATAATTTAAACCATCGGTATGTTCGAACTTCAGAAAATCTTCTGTCAATACCGTTGGTGTATTGGCATAGACTCCATTGAAAGGAGGATTTCCGTCAATGATTCCGGTTATATTGGCCGTTTGATTTTGTGTCATTACATATTTCATATGATCCACACCAATAGACACACTATATTTGTCAGTTATAAAATAGCCCAATTTAAAATTGGTTTGCGGTATGGTCATTCGACCTGGAGTGATGTAATCGATGTGCCATCCTTTTGGTTTATCGTGCGCTTCGGCATTTTGAATTACGAAATTGTAATCGTCACCCATAAAATGAATGTCGGATTGCGAATATTTATCTCTGTTTCCACCCCAAGAAATGGTGAATTTTCCTTTGTTGTTAGCGGTATATCTATCTTTTACAATAGTGTCATTTTGTGCAAATGTGCCGTAAGAAATGAAAAGAATTAATAAGACGAACTTGAATAAGTTGGTTTTCAAAATAAAATATTTAAAATTGATTTATAGTTTTTCTGATGGCTACTAACTTCGTCATTAAGGCTTCAAAATAGTCTAAATGCAACATATTGGCACCATCGCTTTTGGCATTAGCTGGGTCGAAATGAGTTTCAATGAATATTCCGTCCACACCCACAGCGATTCCAGCTTTGGCAATGGTTTCAATCATATCGGGTCTTCCTCCAGTAACGCCAGCGGTTTGGTTGGGTTGTTGCAAGGAATGTGTTACGTCAAGAACGGTAGTTGCGTAACTTTGCATTGTTGGAATGCCACGAAAATCGACAATCATATCTTGGTAGCCAAACATAGTTCCCCTATCGGTCACCATTACGTTTTGATTATGGCAATCCAAGACTTTTTGAACGGCATGTTTCATACTTTCGGGGCTCATAAATTGTCCTTTTTTCAAGTTGACCACTTTTCCAGTATTGGCAGCAGCCACGACTAAATCGGTTTGACGCACTAGGAAAGCGGGAATTTGTAAGACATCAACATATTCGGCAGCCATAACTGCGTCTTCATTGGTGTGAATATCGGTCACGGTAGGAACTCCAAAAGTTTCGGAAACTTTTCGTAGAATTCGTAATGCTTTTTCATCTCCAATTCCAGAAAAACTGTCTATTCGAGAGCGATTAGCTTTTTTGAAAGAGCCTTTGAAAACGCAAGGAATTTCTAATTTATCAGTGATTCCAATTAATTTTTCGGCAATTCGCATCGCCATTTCTTCGCCTTCGATGGCGCATGGACCAGCCAAAAGAAAGAAGTTGCCGCTATCAGTATATTTTATTTGTGGAATATTGTGTATGTTCATAGGATAATTTTTCGTGGCAAAGATAGTTAGGATTTGTTGTTTTGCATTAATTTTTTTTCAATCTTAATCCAAACGGAACCATTAAAACTCCCTTTTCGTAAATGTTTAAATATAAAATTACAGGCGACTTTAGTCCTTCCCATTTTAATTCATAGGCGTCTAATAATCCAACTCCCATTTCGCTTCTTTTTGTTGGAAACGGACAGCAACTTTCTAGTTTGGTATAAGTAATTTTTTCTCCTTTTGGTCCTGCCAATGCATTCAAAAAGCGTTGTTGATTTATAGATACATTTCGTGTGTTTTCGAAAAATATATTGATAGGATAATCTTTGTCATATCCATATTTTCTATCGCTACTGAATTCCGAAATGGAAAAGGTATTGTTATCAACTAGTTGAAGATTTGGGGCATTATCATCGATGTTTTTAATAGTGGATTTTGTACTGGTGCAAGATGAAATACTGGTTAGTAGAATGATAAACGAAATTATTTTTTTCATAATAGGCGGATTCGGTTTTTTGAGAATTTATAGTTTTGTAAAAACAACGATTGAATTAGAACAACAAATTTAGAAGGTATTACCGCTATAAACAACAATTATGCCTTAATAATTCCCCTTATACAATTAGAATTATTATTTTCGCCTCATAAAAATACTATTATGGAGATTTTGTTTCAAACTTGGCCTTGGTATGTTTCTGGATTTTTGATAGGAATGGTAATGCTTAGCCTGATTTTTTTCGGAAAGACTTTCGGAATGTCCTCTAATTTACGTTCCTTGTGTGCAATGACCGGATTGGGCAAAAAAGTTGGTTTTTTTGACTTTGATTGGAAAGCACAGCGATGGAATTTACTAGTTGTTTTAGGTGCAATGTTGGGTGGTTTTGTGGCCGTTCATTTTATGAGCGATGCATCAAATGTGACTATTAATCCCAAAACCATTGCGCAATTGACGCAACTTGGTATTGATGCTCCCAACGGAAAATTATTGCCAGATACTTTATTTGCAAACGACATTTTTCAATCACCTAAAAAGATTTTCATATTAATATTCGGTGGAGTTTTAATTGGTTTTGGAACGCGTTATGCCAGCGGTTGTACTTCAGGACACGCTATTTATGGTTTGAGTAGTTTGCAAATCCCTTCTCTAAAAGCGGTTATTGGATTTTTTATCGGAGGACTGATTATGGCGCATTTTATTTTACCCTTAATTTTTTAATAATGAAAGCATTAAAATACATCATTGTGGGATTTATTTTCGGGATTGTTTTGACAAAATCCGAAGCGGTTTCTTGGTATCGAATATATGAAATGTTCATGTTTCAATCGTTTCACATGTACGGTATAATTATGGTTGCTATTATTACTGGAGTTATTGGAATCCAAATTATAAAAAGAAGAAACATCAAAGATATAAAAGGTTTACCCATAGAAATTATCCCTAAAGAAGCTGGTTCTACTCGGTTTTGGGTTGGCGGAGTATTTTTTGGATTGGGTTGGGCTTTAGTAGGTTCTTGTCCTGGACCGATATTTATATTGTTGGGAGCTGGATTTTTACCGATGATCTTGGTGCTTTTTGGAGCGCTTTTCGGAACTTTTTTATACGGATTGATAAAGGATAAATTACGGCATTAATTTTTTAAATATATGACGAAATTTTCTTAAAAAAGTTGTCATTTCGACGAAGGAGAAATCTCATTAGTTGCTCTCGATATGTGATTTCTCCTTCGTCGAAATGACAAAATACTTATTTTCCAGTTTTAAAACTCTACACTATTTCAGCACTCAATCCCGCTTCTAATAATTGAGTGCATTGTGGTTTTAGCTTTTCTAAAATTCCTGTTTTTACGGTGCATTTTCCGTTATAATGTATTATTAACGAGCATTGTTCTGCTTGTTCTGGCGTGTGATTGCAAACTCGAATCAAGGTTTCAATAACGTGATCAAAAGTGTTTACATCGTCGTTGTAAACAATGATTTCGTTGTTTATTGAAGTTGCTTCTTTGAGACTTACTCGTTCTCTTACCTTTTCTTTTGTACTCATTTTTAGATAATTTGCAGATTTTAAATAAAAATTTTATTGCTTTTAATTTCTTTTTTCGAAAGCACAAAATGTAAAATTTTGTTTGGTTTCAAAAGGGGTTGTATGATCTTCCGTAATACATTTTAGTTTTTTAAAATTGTCTGAAAATTGATTTTCCAATTCTTTTTCGGAGTATTGTTTGATGTCTAAACCACTACATTTTTTCGGTCCATTTTCTGAAAAAGTGCCTATTATTAGAAAACCATTAATCCATTTTTGAGTAATTTCAGCATATTTTTTGATTTGTCTTTCTGTTGTCAAAAAGTGAAATGTTGCTCGGTCGTGCCAAATACCATACTTGGTTTCGGGTTTAAATTCGGTTATATCCGAAACTATCCAAGTTACCTTTTCAGCACTTTTCCCCAATCTTTTTTTCGCTCTTTCTAATGCTTTGAAAGAAATATCCAAAACGGTTATGTTTTCATAGCCTTCTTCTAATAAAAAATCGACAAGTTTGCTGTCACCACCACCAATATCTATGATTTTTGCGGTTTTGTCTAAATGGGTTTCGTGAATAAAATCTAGTGAAGTTTTTGGATTTTCCTGTGTCCAACTCACTTCGCTTGGCTTTTTGGTTTCATAAACCGCTTCCCAATGATTTTTTCTTTCCAATTCCATTTTTCAAATACTAATTTACATATTTTAATGAAACCCAATTGTTTCTTTCGAACTTTTTAACATACGTCAATCCTTTTTCGGTGCAGGAAGCATCAATAAACGGAATGTCTTCAGTATAAAAACCACTCAATAATAAGGTTGCTTTTGGGTTCAAGCAATCTACATAAGATTGCATATCGTTCAATAAAATATTTCGGTTGATGTTGGCTATAATCAAATCGTATTTTTTGTCTTTCAATAAAGCAGCATCGCCTTCATAAACGGCGATTTGTTTGCAATTATTGCGTTCGGCATTTTCGATTGAATTCAAATAGCACCAATTGTCAATGTCGATCGCATCAATAGGTTGAGCGCCTTTCATCTCAGCCAAAATCGCCAAAATCGCTGTGCCGCAGCCCATATCTAAGGTTTTCATTCCGTTAACATCCATTTCTAATAAATGCTGAATCATCATGTGCGTGGTTTCGTGATGACCGGTTCCGAAACTCATTTTTGGTTCAATAACAATATCATATTCGGCATTTGTTTTGGGATGAAAAGGAGCACGAACGTGGCAATTCCCATCAACATCAATGGGTTCGAAATTCTTTTCCCATTCCTCGTTCCAGTTGACTTGGTCGATTTCTTCGATTTTGTACGAAATGGTAAACTCTGGTGAATTTAGAATGAATAAATCATCAAGAATATGCTCATTCCAAAGGTCTTTTTGAATATAAGCGACAATGCCCAAATCACTATCAATAAAACTTTCGAAAGGCAGTTCACCCAGTTCAGCGACCAAAATTTCTGAACCTAGTTCTTTTGGTTCAACGGTAAAATGATAGCCTAAATATATGTTTGCCATAAAAGTTATTTTTTTACAAATGTAACTAAATTAGTTGTTTTGGTAATGTGTTTATAAGGTGAAGGGAAATTAAATAATACAAATATTTATAAAATCGATTAGATAATTCTATTTTTGCACTACAACAAACTTCATTATGTACAAGCAAATTATTCGTCCAATACTTTTTTTATTTGATCCCGAAAAAGTGCATTATTTCACCTTTTCACTGATTCGAATGGTATCCAAAATCCCTGGAATTCCATCCCTTTTTAGATTGATTTATGATGTTAACGACACCAGGTTAGAGACGGAAGTTTTTGGATTGAAGTTCAAAAATCCTATTGGATTGGCTGCAGGTTTCGATAAAGATGCCTCTTTATACAAGGAGTTGTCTAATTTCGGCTTTGGATTTATCGAAATAGGAACACTGACACCAAAAGCTCAAGAGGGAAATACAAAAAAGCGATTATTTAGATTGTTAAACGATAGCGCCATCATCAACAGAATGGGATTTAATAACGGAGGCGTCCTGTTAGCCATTGAAAAACTAAAGAAAAATAAAGGTGTTCTAATCGGCGGAAATATTGGTAAAAACAAATTAACACCAAACGAAAATGCAGTTGATGATTACCTAGTTTGTTTTGATGCTTTATATGACTATGTCAATTATTTTGTGGTCAACGTTAGTTCACCGAATACGCCCAATCTTCGTGAACTTCAGGAAAAAGAGCCATTGAAACAATTGTTGCAAACCTTGCAAAACCAGAATTTGACTAAACCTATGCAAAAACCTATTCTATTAAAAATTGCACCAGATTTAACAGATTCCCAATTGCTTGATATCATTGAAATTGTACAGGAAACAAAAATTGCGGGTGTTATCGCTACCAATACTACTTTGTCTCGTGAAGGTTTGCAATCTGAAAATAAAAAAGAAACAGGTGGAATGTCTGGAAAACCCTTAAAAAATCGTTCGACAGAAGTAATCCGTTTTCTTTCTGAAAAAAGCAACAAAGCATTCCCGATAATTGGAGTGGGAGGAATTCATTCAGCCGAAGATGCCATAGAAAAATTGGAAGCTGGAGCGAGTTTAATCCAACTCTATACTGGTTTTATTTATGAAGGTCCTGCTTTGGTAAAGGCCATTAATAAGAAGATTTTAGAGAAACGTATCATATAGTTATCTGACGAAAGGGAGGTCGCAAACAAGTTGAATACCAAATTGCGATTTGCCTTGCGTCAGAATACTAAATTGTACTTTTAAATTTTAAAAAATTCTAAATATATTGATTGATAATATTTTCAAACAATTCTTGTTTGCCACTTTGTAAAGTCAATTCACCATTTTCTTTGGCAATTTCGTATAAGGCTTTTAAATCAAGTTTTCCTTCTTCAAATTCTTTTCCTTTTCCAGCATCGAATGAGCTATATCTTGCTGTTCTCAATCTATCATAAGCTGATGAAGTGATGATTTTATCCGCTGTCAACAGGGCTCTTGCAAAAGTATCTGCTCCGCCAATGTGTGCTAAGAATACGTCTTCCATATCTGTCGAATTTCTTCTAATTTTAGCATCAAAATTAACTCCACCACCTTGAAGTCCACCTGCTTTTAAGAAAACCAACATCGCTTCGGTCGTTTCTTGAATATTGTTCGGGAATTGATCCGTATCCCATCCGTTTTGATAATCGCCACGGTTAGCATCTAAACTTCCTAACATTCCAGCCTTGGCAGCCACTTCCATTTCGTGTTGAAAAGTGTGTTGCGCTAATGTAGCGTGATTTACTTCAATATTCATTTTGAAATCTTTCTCTAAACCGTATTGATTTAAAAATCCAATGGCGGTGGCGCAATCAAAATCATATTGGTGTTTCATTGGTTCCATTGGTTTTGGTTCGATGAAGAAATTTCCTTTGAAACCTTGTGCTCTAGCATAATCTCTAGCTTTCGCCAAAAACGTACCCAAATGATCCAATTCTCTTCCCATATCAGTGTTCAATAAAGACATATAACCTTCGCGTCCGCCCCAAAAAACATAATTTTCACCACCTAAAGCAATCGTTGCATCCAAGGCTAATTTTACTTGACCACCCGTTCTTGCTACGACATTAAAATCAGGATTGGTAGCTGCACCGTTCATATAACGAGGATTCGAAAAAGCATTGGCAGTTCCCCAAAGTAATTTTACGCCAGAAGCTGCTTGTTTTTCTTTCAAATACTCGGTAATGGTTAAGATTCTTTTTTCAGATTCTCCAAAAGAAGCTCCTTCTCTAATTAAATCGAAATCGTGGAAACAGTAGTATCCAAATCCCATTTTGGTAATAAATTCGAAAGCGGCGTCTGCTTTGTCTTTTGCTGCTTGCACTGCATCTGAGGATTGATCCCAAGCAAAACTTTGTGTCCCTGGTCCAAATGGATCTGAACCTTGCCCGCAGAAAGTATGCCAGTAGGCGATTGCAAATTTAAAATGCTCGCGCATCGTTTTTCCAGCCACAACTTGGTCTGGATTGTAATATTTGAATGCTAGTGGATTGTCTGATTCTTTGCCTTCAAATTTAATTTCGCTAATACCTTTAAAGTATTCTTTATTGCCTAAAGTTGCCATTTTGTTATTATTTATTGGTTATTAATTCTAATTCGTTTTTCCAAAGTTGATATGCTTCCAAATACGGTTGTTTGTCTGTAAAAGGTTTATACGTCATTACGTAATCATTGTCGGTAATGTACTTTCCAAAGGTTTCAAAGTCG
>CAMBHH010000100.1 GCA_945866505.1 Flavobacterium psychrophilum | reverse complement strand
ATTTCGCTAAACGGAACGTCTTTTGCTGAGAAATTATTGAATAAATAACTCAACGTTCCCGAGAAAACACCTTTTATTTTGGTAATATTTTCACCTGAAAGATGTAATAATTTGATGGTGTCAATCAATGGTAAACCTGCTCCAACATTAGTTTCATACAAATAATTCTTTTGATTTTCTGCCAAAACTTTTCTCAAATCTTTGTAAAACTTATAACTTAAAGTGTTTGCCACTTTATTCGAAGAAATCAAATCGAAACTGTTTTCGGCTAATGTCAAATAATTTTCTACAAAAGCAGCACTTCCCGTGTTGTCGATGGCAATCAAATTCTCCAAATTATTGGTATTGGCATAAGCAATAACATCATCAATAGTATAGGAGAAACCGTTGGTTTGAATTTCGTTTTTCCAATTTGGAGAAACTCCGTTTTTGTTTAAAAGCAAGTTTTTAGAATTGGCAATCGCAAAAACATTCAATTTGATGTCTTTTCTTTTTTCGATAGCAGCAGATGATTCCAAAATTTGGTTAATCAAGGTTCCCCCTACTAATCCGTGACCAAAAATGGCAATATTAATTTTCTTAGAAACTCCAAAAATCTCCCCGTGAATTACGTTCAAAGCCTTGTTCAATTGCGATTTCTTCACCACCAAACTCACATTTTTACCTGTTACCGTATTGTTGAAAAGAATAGGCACAACCTTATTTTTGATTAATGATGTATATGGTTTATGGAAAGTGCTCAAATCTTGACCAATGATTGAAATCACCGAAACATCATCGGTAATCGAGATTTTGTTTACGTCTTTTGAATAAAAATCATTTTCGAATTCTTTCTCCAATTGAATCATCGCTTTTGTGGCTTGATTGGAATTTACAACAAGTCCGATTCCTCTTTCCGAAGAACCTTGCGAAATGATACTTACGCTAATATCATTGTCGCCCATCACTTTAAAAATTCGAGCATCGACTCCAGTTTTCCCTAATAATCCTCTTCCTTCAAGGTTTACTAAAGCTACATTTTCAAGAACCGAAAGTGTTTTAATTCCTTCCTTATTTGATTTTGAAGTAATTAAAGTTCCTTGATTTTCGTGGTTGAAAGTATTAAGAATTCGAAGTGGAATATTTTTTTCCAATAAAGGAATTATGGTTTTGGCGTGTAAAATAGTAGCTCCAAAATTCGCAATTTCGTTCGCTTCATTAAACGACAAACGGTCAATTTTTTTGGCGTCAGGCACTAAATCTGGATTGGCGGTGTAAATTCCGTCAACGTGGGTGTAATTTTGCAATTCTTCAGCATCGATATAATTGGCAATTAACGAAGCCGTATAATTGCTACCGTTCCTTCCTAAAGTCGTTGTATCGCCATTGTTGTTGGAACCAATAAAACCAGTGATAATATTTACCGTACCCTTATTTTCTTTGAAATAATTAACTACATTTTTCTTAGAAATTTGTTCCAATGGTTGCGCATCGCCAAAATTAGAATCCGTTTTTATCAATTCTCTGGAGTCTGTAAAACGAGCTTTTATACCCTTTTCATTCAAAATCGCAGTTATCAATTTTGCTGCAAGCAATTCGCCTTGCGCCAATACTTGGTCTTTAATTTTTTCGCTGTAATCACCAATCAAACTTACACCTTCAAAAAGTTTATCCAATAAGGCAAATTCCTCAGATAAATCTACGGTATAACCGTCTTGCTGATAGTTTTTAAAACTTTCCAACAAAGGTTTGTAATTGCCGTTTTTGGCGGCAATGGTCAAAATATCTTCTAGTTCATCGGTAGCATTTCCTCTTGCCGAAACGACAACGGCAATGTTTTCGCCTTTGCTTTTTTTATCTTTAATAATATCTAAAACTTTGTTGATTCCTTCTCCGTTGGCCAATGATTTTCCACCAAATTTTAATATTTTCATCCTATTTTTTTTAGTTGCAAAAACAACATCCAGTAAATTGTTCAATTGTTCGTATTCCATTAAAAAAGCATCGTGCCCGTGTTGCGATTCGATTTCGCTATAAAAAACATTGTGCTTGATTTTTTTTATTTCGTAGTAGGTTTCCCTGTTTTCATTTGCTGTAAAAAACAAATCCGAATTGATTCCAATGATATAAATGTTGGCATCCACTTCTGAAATTATACTTTCGAAAGAGGTTCTTCCGCGCGTGATATCGATGGTTTTCAGCAACTGATTCATCATTTTATAAGCCGAAAGTTCAAACCGTTTTTGCAATTTGTTGCCGTGATAATTCAGCCAACTTTCCACCTGAAAAGAATCAGTAGAATCAGTAGAAGTCCTTTGGAATTTCTCCTTGAAAGATTCTGGCGTTCTGTAACACAACATCGCGTGAATTCGAGCATCTTCGATTGGTTTGGACGAATTGCAAAGAATTTTTTCTTGCAAATAACAATTGGCAATCAACCAATCGGTCGATTTCCAATCGGAAGCAATCGGGAAAAAATTATGGGTCAATTTTGGTTCCAAAGCTATCATTTCCCAAGCAATTCCGCCACCTACAGAACCACCAATAAGTGCAAATAATTCCTTTACTTTCAAAAATCGAATGCCTTCTATGAAAAGTCTAGCGATGTCGCGAGCGGTAAAATCCAAATAATTTTCGATGTAGGTTTTATCGAATCCATTTCCTGGAACGTTAAAAGCCAATATGGTATATTTATTTGTGTCAATAGTTTTATTGTCGCCAATGAGATTATTCCACCAACCGTTTTCGCCAACCACTTGGGAATTTCCGGTTAAGGCGTGATTTACCAGAACTATGGGAGCTGTATTCAAAATTGGGCCAAAAACTTGATAACTTAAGTTTATAGCAGGAATAAGCACGCCACTTTCGGTGGTGAAATTTTGTAATTTAATTGATGTTGGTTTTTTTTCCAATTTTCAAATCTTTAAAGATTTTTTTGATTTGTGTCTGGAAATATTAGAAAGAAAGCTAGAAGTAAACTAGCAGAATTCTTGTTGTTATCTTTTCCCGACTAATCGAGATAGAATGTAGCACCTTCTTCGTTGGCAAAGGGTTGCTAAGCTTTCGTCGGGTCTATTCCCTCGAGCTTTCTTTATAACATTTCAATACGTTTGTGAACTTAAAGGCACAAATTAACTACTAATTTTTTAAACAACCAAATTTTAGTCTGCTTGGTTTTTATTAAAATTAAAAACTGCAGTGGAAAGAGCCTATTAGAAAACTCTTTCCCATACCAGTTTTATTCCCGTTTTTATTCTAATTTTAATCAGATAAAAAGTGTTTCATTTTCCTCAGAATACATTTGATGAAACAAAGAATTTTGAACTTTTCCTTTTTCAGAAGTTTGTTTTAAATTCACTCCAAATTTGGTGTATGTGAATTCAAAGTGATCTAAATAGGCAGTATTTTCATTTGTTTTACTATTTAAACTTTTGAAAAACTGAATTATTGCGGTTAAACTATATTTTAGAGTTTCCATAATGTCATATTTTTTGATGTTATACTTTTTATTTTTTATAACATATTGAATTCAGTTTTTCTAAGTTCAAATATGTTGATTTTTATACGTTTAAATTTTCGAAAACAGCTTTCAAATCGGCTTTCAAGTCTTCTATGTCTTCTAATCCGACCGAGAGTCTTATTAAATCCTTGGTGACTCCTGTTGCGACTTGTTCTGCATCTGACAACTGCTGATGGGTTGTACTTGCTGGATGAATAATCAATGATTTGGTATCTCCAATATTGGCCAAAAGCGAAAATAGCTTTGTTTCGTCGGCTACTTTCTTGGCTGCTTCGAATCCTCCTTTAAGTCCGAAAGTTAGCAATCCGTTTTGTCCTTTAGGTAAATACTGTGTTGCCAAATCGTAATATTTACTAGACTTTAAACCCGGATAATTGACCCAAGCTACTTCATTTTGACTTTCTAACCATTGTGCCAATTCCAATCCGTTTTGGCTATGCTTCTGGACGCGAACTTGCAAAGTTTCTAATCCCTGTATGATTTGGAAAGCATTGAACGGACTCAAAGCTGCTCCGTAATCCCGTAAACCTTCTATTCTGACTTTTGCAATAAAAGCGGCATTACCCAAAGCTTCGTGATAAATTAATCCGTGATAGCTTGCAGAGGGTTCTGTAAATTCAGGAAATTTTCCACTACTCCAATCGAAAGTTCCAGCATCGATAACAGCACCTCCAAGTGAGGTTCCGTTTCCAGCGATATATTTGGTCAAGGAATGAATCACAATATTCGCACCGTGCTCAATCGGGTTTAGCAAATAAGGAGATGCAACCGTATTGTCAACTATAAAGGGAACCTTAAATGCTTTGGCTTCCGCAGCAATAGCTTTCAAATCCAAGACGTCTAATTTTGGATTTCCTAAACTTTCTGCAAAGAACACTTTGGTGTTTTCATTAGCGGCTTTGGTGAAATTGATAGCATCCGATGGATCTACAAAGGTGGTTGTGATTCCAACCTTGGCAAAGTCGCTTTTAACAAATTATAGGTTCCACCATATAAACTATTGGAAGCTACAATATGATCACCGGTTTTTAACAAAACTAATAATGAAGTAGCAATGGCTGCCGTTCCTGATGCAGTAACAACAGCGGCAATTCCGCCTTCGAGAGCGGCTAAACGCTGTTCTAAAATATCGTTTGTTGGATTATTTAATCTCGTATATATAAATCCCGCTTCGGCAAGACCGAATAAATTGGCTGCGTGGTCCGAATTATTAAATACATAAGAACTGGTTTGATAAATAGGCACCGCTCTGGTTCCTGCTGTTTTGGTAACGTCGTGCCCTGCGTGTAATGCGTTTGTTGCGAATTTTGGAGTACTCATAGTTTTTATTTTAGATTTTAGATTTTTTTGCACTTTTTAGACTTAAAAAGCAAAAAACCCTTTTAGAAAAATATCCAAAAGGGTTTTAAGTTTTGTTATAACTTATACTTTCGGAATCAACAGACGCAAAAAAACATCATGGATTTTGCACAAATCATCGATTTGACATTGCATTTGTTCATTTGTTCATGTTGTAAATTATTCATAATAATTATCATTTTAGTTTTAATATAATTCAAAAAAAAGCCTCCCGTTTTGTGGGAGGCTTTTGCTATATATTTTAGTTTTAAAGTTTAAGCAATAAACGACCCACAAGATTTTTCTTGCATCGACTTTGAAATATTGCAAACATTAAAATTCATTTTCTTTCGTTTTCTTTGACAAATGTCTAAACTTTTATTTGGAAATCCAAATAAATTTTAAAAAAAGATTTAAAAGTTAACAAATCCTTAAAGATTGAATTAAATCCAACCCATTTGTAAATTTAATTTAACGCCAAAAAAAAGTGAAGATTAATTTGGAATTCAATTTGGTTTCATACATTTGCAATCGAAATCTTAGAGGAAAAATTTGAACTGATTGCAACCTCGTTAAAAAAATGCTAAAGCAGAAACTCTCCTTTAGTATTCCCTGCAATTGTTTTTTCTTCCTCGCTTAACTTTAAAATAATATTATTATGGCTTATTTATTTACGTCAGAATCAGTGAGTGAAGGACATCCAGACAAAGTAGCTGATCAAATTTCGGACGCATTAATTGATAATTTCTTGGCATTTGACCCTGAGTCAAAAGTAGCTTGCGAAACTTTAGTTACAACGGGACAAGTTATTCTTGCTGGCGAAGTAAAATCGAACACTTATTTAGACGTTCAAAATATTGCAAGAGATGTCATCAAAAAAATCGGATATACCAAAAGCGAATATATGTTTGAAGCTAATTCTTGTGGCGTTCTTTCTGCTATTCATGAGCAATCTGCCGATATCAATCAAGGTGTTGACAGAGCAAGCAAAGAAGAGCAAGGCGCTGGTGACCAAGGAATGATGTTTGGTTACGCTACCAATGAAACAGAAAACTATATGCCACTCGCTTTGGATATTGCGCACGCATTATTGATTGAATTGGCAAATATTAGAAGAGAAAATGCTGAAATTACCTATTTGCGTCCTGATGCAAAATCGCAGGTAACTTTAGAATATTCTGATGATAACAAACCACAAAGAATTGATGCAATTGTGATTTCGACTCAACACGATGATTTCGGTCCCGAAGCAGAAATGTTAGCAAAAATTAAATCTGATTTGGTTTCTATATTGATACCTAGAATTAAAGCCAAATATCCTCATTATGCACATTTATTTAATGAACAAATTACCTATCACATCAACCCAACAGGGAAATTTGTAATTGGTGGACCACACGGTGATACAGGATTAACAGGAAGAAAAATTATTGTGGACACTTACGGCGGAAAAGGAGCTCACGGTGGTGGCGCTTTCTCTGGAAAAGATCCGAGTAAAGTTGACAGAAGTGCTGCTTATGCTACGCGTCATATCGCTAAAAACCTTGTTGCAGCTGGTGTTGCTGATGAGATTTTAGTGCAAGTTTCTTATGCTATTGGTGTTGCACAACCTATGGGAATTTTTGTTGACACTTACGGAACTTCGAAAGTAAATTTAACCAATGGTGAAATTGCTAAAAAAGTGGAAGCTATTTTTGATATGCGTCCTTATTTTATCGAGCAACGTTTGAAATTAAGAAATCCTATTTATAGTGAAACCGCAGCTTACGGGCATATGGGTCGTAAACCAGAAACGGTGACCAAAACTTTTTCTGCTCCAGGTGGATTAACAAAAACGGTTACTGTGGATTTATTTACTTGGGAGAAATTAGATTTTGTTGATCAAGTAAGAGCTGCTTTTGGACTATAAAGTTTAACCGCAAAGACGAAAAGTTATACGCGAAGCTCGCAAAGAAAACCTTGACAAAATAAATTTGTCGAGGTTTTTTGTTGCCTTTATATTTCAAAAAATTAACTTGTAAATAGGATATCCACAGTAAGGGTTGAATCTATACCCTATTGATTTTTATAACCAACGTATGGGGTTTTAAAAACCATATTAGGACTTACTGGAAATATCAAATTTGAATCTAACCATTAATTCCATTATATATTATACTTCAAAGAGAAAATTAAATAGCGTGGTTGAACGGTGTATTGCGAGGTTCTGGTGGAAAATTGCGAAAAACTATCATCGTTGATAGACTTGGTATTCAAGAGATTGGTTCCGCTAAGTTTATATTCTAATTTGCTGTCTTTCTTTTGGTAAATGAGGCTTGCACTTAGAAAATCATATTGGTTGTTGACTGTTTTTTCGGTGTTGTAATAATGGTAAAATTCATATTCCGTTACGAATGAAAAAGCATTCAAAAAGTAGTAATCCAATTTGACAAAGGGTTTGTCGGTATAAAACACATTATCGGCATAATTGTTTATAACAACATTGTACCCTAATTCTAAATTAGGCATATTTTTATAATTCGTCGAAGCTCGCATAGTGTAACTCTGAGTAAAACTTTCGTTGGTTGTATTAACGGTGTTTTGAATGTTGTTGAATAAGGACCAATTGATATTTGCAGACACAGAAGCCTTGTAATTTCTTAAAAATGAACGGCCGTACGAACCACTTCCGGAAAAGGTTTCGTCTGCAAAATCGGAATTGAATGGCTTCGAAGTCTGGTTTACACCATCGAAAATTGCTGCTGTTTTTATCGCATCAATCCGTTTCGAATAATTCAAAAAGGCGGTAATGTTTTCTAAATTGAACATATTGTATTTAAAATAGCGTAGCGAATGCTGGCGTGCAGTTGCGTTTTCGAGAGTTCTACTGCCTTTTCGTAAGCTGTTGTAGTTGGAAAACACAAAACCTTCAGACAACTGATTGATGTCGGTAAAATTATTGGTGTACGAAAAATTATAAGTCAAGGATTCGGCTTTTTTGATTTGATAAATAGCTAACAAATCGGGTAAAAATCGAGTAAAATTTTGACTAAAATCGGTTCCTAGTTGCGTGTTAGTCATATTGTAACTATGAAAACTAACTCCAGGTGTAAAGGTAAACTTACCCGCTAATAACTTGTAATGCAATCCTAAAAAGGCATCATTGAATTTGTAATATACATCATTTACATTAATGGGATTGTCCAATTCATTGACGGTTTTATCGTCTAGAATTTGATACATACTCGAATTGAAACCTTGGTCGGAATTAGTATTTCCTAGTGTAACATTGATATTGCTTTTGGCTGTAAGCATATAATAATAATCAATTTTTGCATCTATTTTACTGGTTTTTACAAAACGATTTTGACTAATGTCATTTCGATTCTGCCCAGTAGTATAACCCAATAAATTAAAAGGTTGCGACCTTAAATTCGCATTATAAAAAGGATCTTCTTCTTGATATAAATGTTGCATTTCGACTGCGAAAATGTTTTTTTCGCTCAAGGTATAAAATAAACTTAGGTTTTGATTGACCGAAACAGGATCTTGATTTTTAGTGGTATTGATAAGTTCAGTTGTCGAAATAGTATTTACAATCGTTTCCCTTAGTAACGGAGAATCTTCCTCTTGTTTTGAAATCTTCGTCAAGATATCATAATCCAATTGAAAATTAGTTGATGGTTTGTAAAGCGAACTCAATTTAAACATTCCCAAATTGCTTTTTTGGTGAGCCTCCTCTTTGCGATTTTCTGTTGATTGAATTTCGGAGGAATTGGGTTTCAAAAAATTAGTCTGCGAAATGGTTTCGACATCTGTAACAGAAGATGACAGTATTCCAAAACCACTTAAATTCCAAGCTTTATTGACATTGTAAGAAAAATTGGCAGCGCCAAATTGTGTTTCAATTTCTTTAGCTCTATTGTTTCTTAAGAGTGAAATTCCTGCATCATTGGATGAAACATCAAAACTAGAGCCTCCCTTTCTCATCATTCCTCTAAAACCACCAGTTAATTTGAAATAATCTTGCACTGTCAAAGGTAACTCGCCAATATTATTGAAATTGGTAATCACATTCAGGCTGTACATTGGACTGTAATAAAATAATTTTGGGTTCAAAACATATCGGAAATCGGTGTGTCCAACGCCAATTCCTCCAGTGATGTCTCCAAACCAGAAATTCTTTTTCCCGGATTTCAGTTTGATGTTCATCGCCACGTTGTCGTCGTTATTTTCGACGCCTTTCAAAATTGAATTTTCGTTGAAATTTCGTAATACTTGAATCTTGTCTATGGCATCTGCAGGAATATTTTTAACGCCTAATTTGGTGTCCCCATCAAAAAAATCTTTGCCTTCGACCATCAATTTGGTTACTTTTTTACCTTCCACTTCAATTTCACCATCGGCATTAACTTCGACACCGGGTAATTTTTTAAGTACATCTTCTAGTTTTCGTTCCGTTCCCGATTTGAAAGAATCGGCATTGTAAACAATAGTGTCGCCTTTGATAGAGACTGGCATTTCGCGAATAATTTCGACTCCGTCGAGTTCGGTGGTGCTTTCGTCCAACGTTATATTTTTATTGATGCCAACGGTAGTAGTTTCGATTTCAATCTCCTTGCTTTGCATGCCAAGAAAACTAATTTTGAGACTGTAGGCGGTATTTGGCTTCAAATTCAGAGAAAATTTTCCTTTGTCATTGGTAATGGCATAGGCATCCATTGTCTTTGTAGCTTTGTTCACCGCCATCACATTGACCATTTCAAGACTGCCATTTTTGCCATCAGAAACAATGCCTTCTAACTTAACCGATTGAGAAAAAGAAAGTGAACATATAAAAAATAGTGCGACAAGAAGCTTATAATTCATGAGAGGTATTGCTAGAATTTAGTGTAGATATTGAAATGATATTATATTAATTAGGACCTCCCATCCGAATTTGCATCGTTCCATTGCCTCCACGACCCTGATTCATTTCACGAAATTCTTCCATTTTTTTAACCACAATATCATCATACTCGGCTTGGGTTACTACTTTCCCTTTTGTCGATGCTTTAATATCTGCTTTTTCTTTTGTGTTCAAAACTACCTTAGAACATAAAATAACAGTTTTGCCATCGTTAACTTCTAAAATTAGTCCTGGTAATCCCCAATAATTTTCAGGGCCTTGATTCACAGGAACTTCTGGAGTGTACCAAGCCGTAATTACTACTTCCTTTGGAATATTCATCTCATCCATAAAGTTGGTTTTCTTCGTGGCATCGGCAGGTTTTGCGGCTGCATCCGTTGCTTTAGTAGGCTCTTTACCTTCTGGTTTTGGTCTATAATTTCGAAAATCAGTCTTGCTAACCGGACGAACAGCAGTAGCTTTGAAACAATTGTAACCACCAATTAGGCGAGTTTCAGCTTCCATTTTCCATTTTAAATTGGGTAAGGAATCTTGAATCAGGAATTCTTTGCCCATAAATTCTTTATCGACTGTATATGATTTTTCTTTTACATTTTTGTAAAAAGTTCCTCCACCTCCTGTAATTGAGGTCATCATCCGCATTCCACCGCCTGCATTACCCTGAGTTGGAGCATCCAATTTTTCTTCTTCTTTGTAAATGGAGGCAGTTTTATTAAAATTTAGAATAAATGTTTTTTCGAACATTTTTTTCATTCGCTCTTCGATACTTTTCTGCATTTCTGGCGTAATATTTTTATTCCCTTCGATACGAGCTTTAAAATCGGAAGTGCTCGTTTTTGATTCATAAACGGCCATTCCCTGAAATTCCTGCGCTTGCAGACCTAAAAACGAGATTGCCAAAAACACGAGAGAAAAAATAAATTTAGACATATATTTTGATTTTAATTTAATAAAAACAAATATGACTAATTAAAAGTAATATCGTTACATAAAAATTGTTAAGAATATTATAATAATACAAGTTGTATTTAAAATGGTTTACTGTATTTTAGCTTTAATTTGAGATTCGCTTTTTAAAATTCTGTTTGGCGATAAAAATCTTCTGTATGTATAAAAACTTAATTCTTCTTTTTTTTATTCTTCACATTGCGACTGTTTTTGCGCAGGAGATCTGTATTGAGGCTCAAAAGAACTCAATAGAAAAAACGGCTTTGGATATTTTTGTGGGTTATGATGGTATGGGAAACCTGTATTTCATCAAGAACAATATTTTTTACAAAAAAAATAAGAAAGAATTGTTGCAATATAAAAATGTTTCGCTTGGGAAAATCACAAAAGTTGACTTCCAAAATCAATTGAAAATCCTATTGTTTTATGAAAATTTCAATACCATAATTCTTTTGGACAATCAACTGAATGAAACACAAAAGATTAATTTTTCGGAAAATGAAACTCCGATAGTAGCAGATGCTGCTGGAATTGCTTCACAAAATAGACTTTGGATTTGTAATAGTCTGACCCAACAAATAGGTCTTTTCGATTATCTAAAAAATACCTTTCAATCGATAACACCTTCGTTTCAAGGAAATTTAAAACAGTATGAATCCGATTTTAATACCTTTCGATGGATTGATGACAAACTGAATTGGTATTCATGTGATGTTTTCGGGAAAATTACGACTATAGGAAAATTGGCTGATTATGACCAAATCCAAATTATTTCAAACCAAGAGGTTATTTTTTCGAAAAACGGAAAATTGTTTCTAAAAGATTTAAAAAAGAATAGCATTTACAACATTGAAAATGTGGATAAATCATTTAATAATTTCTATTACAAAGACCAAATTTTGTCTATTTTTACCAACCAAGAAATTACAAATTATAAAATCACTATACCATAATGCACATAGCAGTAGCAGGAAACATAGGAGCTGGAAAAACAACATTGACCCGTTTATTGGCAAAACATTTTAAATGGGAACCGCATTACGAGGACGTTGTCGACAATCCTTACTTAGACGATTTTTATCACCAAATGGAACGTTGGTCTTTTAATTTACAGATTTATTTCCTGAACAGTCGTTTTCGTCAGGTGTTGCAAATTCGCGAAAGTGGCAAAAAGATCATTCAAGATAGAACGATTTATGAAGATGCGCACATTTTTGCTCCCAATCTTCATGCTATGGGATTAATGACCAATCGTGATTTTCAAAACTATTCTTCGTTGTTTGAATTGATGGAATCTATGGTCGAAGCTCCCGATATGCTCATCTATTTAAGAAGTTCTATCCCTAATTTAGTGGGACAAATACACAAACGAGGTCGCGAATACGAAAACACCATTTCTATCGATTACCTCAATAGATTAAACGAGCGTTACGAAGCTTGGATTCAAACCTACACCAAAGGAAAATTATTAATTATAGATGTTGACAACATTAATTTTGTGGACAATCCTGAAGACTTAGGAATGATAATTAATAAAATTGACGCGGAGTTGAATGGGTTGTTCTAGAACATTTAATACACAAAATCAAATACTTTTTTGACGCTTCTTATAACGAAATTTAACCCATATTACGCATTAGAGATTTCAAAAGGATAATTCATTTGATAATTCCATAAACCAGAGAACCAATTTCTTCGTTTTTTATTGAGCGCTATTTTGAGCACGAGTTTGTCATTTTGCTTTTCAAAATAGGCTCCAATTGCAA
>CAMBHH010000099.1 GCA_945866505.1 Flavobacterium psychrophilum | reverse complement strand
TCCAAACTTAAACCTGCCACAAAAAAATACATTGAGGTTCGCAAAAATGCCAATAAAGTAGATTGATTGGCTAAAATTGTCCTTTGCAAAGCCAATCGTTCTCTTAGAATTAAGTCTTTATTTATTTGTTTTTCAATCATTTATAATTTATTTTTACAAGTAGAAATGCCAAGTGGAAGGTAAAGAGGGCAAAAACTGATAAGACTTGTTAGTGCAAAGATGATGGCAAAAACTCCTAAAACTAAAGCAGTTGTACCACTAATTGTTCCTGTGTAATACAAAACGCATATTACCAGAGCAATTAGAATTCTAATGATTTTGTCTGTAGAACCCATGTTTTTTTTCATGATTATTAAATTTAAATTGATTAAGAAATTATGATTTTTTTGGTGATTTTATAAACATATTAAAAACTAATCCGCCCATTGCGGCACCGTATAAAGTGCTATTGAAGGGTTTTGATGTTATAGCGCAACTTCCAGAAGCACACCCTATGTAAAAATAATATAGGTAACCCGCAATGGCTCCTACAACGACTCCAATTCCTATAATTAGTATAGCTTTTTTTGTCATTAATTACTTTTTTGAATGATGGTTTTTACAATTTCTTCCTTAGACAAAACGCCTGATTGTCGCCACAATTGCTTTCCGTTTTGGAATAAAATCATAGTAGGTACTCCACGAACTTGATATTTGGAAGCCAATTGTTGGTTTTTATCAACATCAATTTTTAGTACAGTAACTCCTTCTCCAAGATTGTCTTTTACTTGCTTTAAAATAGGCGCCAATGTTTTGCACGGACCACACCAAGTAGCGAAAAAATCAATTAATACGGGTTTTTCAGATTTTATAATGGTATCAAAATTAGTGCTCATTTTTTAGAATATTTAGGGTTAGGAATAGTACAACCATTTGGCCCACAGCCTAGATTGAATACAACCTGAAACAAGAAAAATAATCCAAATGCGATAAAAAACCATTCTTTAGTGGTTACGGCTTGAAGAAACAAAAACAGTGAAAAAGCCAATCTCACCCATCGCATGGTAAGCCAATTTGTAAATAGTAGATTTTTCATTTTATACTTTTCATGAATTTAAAATAATCAAAAATTTCTAATATAATGCCGATATAGTATGAAAATAGTTCAATTTTTATTGAACTGTATTGAATACATAATCGGTATTATTTTAATATTGATGGACATACATAATTCGTGGTTTTTATTGCTGTTTTTTTAATAGAGGCAAATCCCCCTAAAATATTGACAATATTATGATACCCTCTCGCTTTTAGTATGGAAGCCGCAATCACGGAGCGATAGCCTCCTGCGCAATGCACATAAAATTCTTCTTCTTTCGGAAACTCAGCAAAATGATCATTGATAAAATCCAAAGGAGTGGAATGAGCCCCTTCGATATGCATAGCAGTAAATTCACCGTCTTTTCTAACATCGAAAATCGGAACATTTTCTTCCATTATTTCTTCTAAACCATTGGCTGTAATCCAATTTACAGTGTCATATTCTTTTCCAGCATTTTTCCAAGTTTCAAACCCGCCTTTCAAATATCCCAAAGTATGGTCGTACCCTACTCTAGCCAAACGTGTAATACTTTCTTCCTCTCTTCCCACTGGCGTTACTAAAAGAATAGGCTGTTTGATGTCAGAAATTAAAGCACCAACCCAAGGAGCAAAATCGCCGTCAATTCCAATGAAAATGGACTGGGGAATATGTCCTTTAGAATAATCATCCTGATGACGAACATCAAGTATTACGGTATCAATTTTATTAGCCACTAATTCGAAAGTTTCAGCATCATAAGCAACGGCATCGCTAATAATGTCTTCTACATTTTCGTATCCTTCCTTATTAAGCTTCACGTTCATCGGAAAATAAGAAGGTGGTGGTAATAAACCATCGGTAACTTCCTTGATAAATTCTTCCTTAGTCATATCGGCACGAAGCGCATAATTGGTTTTCTTTTGGTCACCAATAGAACCAATGGTCTCATTGCTTAAATTTTTACCACAAGCACTTCCGGCACCGTGAGCTGGATAAACAATGACATCATCTGCTAAAGTCATTACCTTATTTCGCAAACTATCAAATAAAATTCCTGCCAATTGATCTTGAGTCATATCCGCTGCTTTTTGAGCTAAATCCGGACGACCAACATCTCCCAAAAACAGAGTGTCTCCACTAAAAAGGGCATAATCTTTTCCATTTTTCTCTTTCAAAAGGTAGCAAACACTTTCTAAAGTATGTCCTGGCGTATGTAGAACAGTTATTGTAATTTCTCCCAGAGGAAAAACTTCGCCATCAGTTGCAATATGCGCCTTAAAACTTGGATTGGCAGTTGGTCCAAAAATGATTGGAGCACCAGTTTTCTCCGATAAAGTGACATGACCACTTACAAAATCGGCGTGGAAATGGGTTTCAAAAATGTACTTAATTTTTGAGTTATTTTTATTGGTCTTATTAATATAAGGTTGCACTTCACGCAACGGATCAATAATGGCTACCTCGCCTTTACTCTCGATATAATAGGCACCTTGTGCTAAACAACCTGTGTAAATTTGTTTAATTTTCATCTTTCAAAGTGTTTTTATAATGTAAATTTATCTATTTTTTAGTCGAATTCTTTTCCTAAATCCACATTTTAGCAAATTATTATGATAAGAAAAGCTCTCGAATGACGATGTAAATTCCCATTGCTAATACAAACCAACCAAAACCTGTTTTGAGTTTTTCATCCGCTACTTTTTTAGAAATAAAATTTCCTATAAATATGCCAATAATTGACGCTAAAGTAAAGTATTCTAGTAATTTCCAATCGATAATTTGGGCACTCATGATATCACCTGTAAACCCAATTAATGATTGTGCTGTAACAATAAAAAGTGAGGTTCCAACTGCCATTTTCATTGGTGTTTTGGCAAAAAATAGTAAAGTTGGAACAATCAAAAATCCACCTCCAGCGCCCACAAATCCAGAAATAAGTCCAATGCAAATTCCTAGTAATGCAATTGTATTGTAATTGAGTTTGTCAGCATCAGTATAGTTTTTTTCTTTCAATGGTTTTATCATTCTAACTGATGCAAAAATCATAACAATGGCAAAAACTATCATTATCAAGACTGATTTTGTCAGAGTGAAATACTCCGTCGAAAAAATAACATCAGGAATTCTTGGAACTATAATTTTCCGAGTAATAAAAACAGAAATAACTGCAGGAATTCCAAATAAAATTACTTTATTGAAATCTACTAATTTTTGTTTGGCTTTATGAATTCCACCCACTAATGAGGTTGTACCAATTACAAATAAAGAATAAGCTGTTGCCAAGGTTGGTTCAATTCCCATTACATAAACCAAAATAGGAACTGAAAGTATCGAGCCACCACTGCCTAGCAATCCGAGAGTCATGCCAACAAAAACAGCCAAAATGTATCCTATTATTTGAGATATTTCCATTTATAAAAATTTATAATCGCAAAAATAGGGGATTTAAAACACCTGTTTTGTAACAAATGTTACCTCATTTCAGAAGAACAATCGAAGATCTTTTCAAACTAATTTTGCCTTTGTTTTCCAATGCCTTGAGCAAGCGTGAAACAACTACTCTGGAAGTATGCAAGTCATAAGCAATTTCTTGATGTGTCGAATTAATTTCATTGGATTTAAGTACTTTCGATTTGTCATTTAGATAATTTAATAATCTTTCGTCCATATTCATAAACGCCAGATTGTCTATAGCTGAAAGCATTTCTTTTAAACGATTATTATAGCTATTAAATACGTAGTTTCTCCAACTTTTATATTTGCCTAACCACTCCTCCATTTTGCTAACAGGAATCATAATTAGTTGACCTTTGGTTTCGGCAACGGCTCGAATTTCGCTTTTGGTTTCACCTAAACAGCAAGCCATCGTCATGGCACAAGTATCGCCTTTTTCGATAAAATACAACAACAATTCTCCTTCATCAAAATCTTCTCGTAAAATTTTTATGGCTCCTGAAATTAGCAAAGGCATTTTTCGAATAGAATCGCCAAAATCAATTAGAATATCACCTTCCTTGAAATCTCTGAGCAAAGAGGTTTCTACAATTTCTTCAATTAATTTATCCTCAAATTGATATCCGTAAGTTTGTTTCAGTAATTCTTTCATTATGGGTTTTAGATTTTATTTCGACGTAAATTTCGCTAAAAATTTTCACTTAAACATTCCAAATAACAAACACTTTTAATCGAGATTACACAGTAGCATTACGAACTAAATAGAACCTTTTACGATAATTAATAATAAATATGCGATCTAGATAAACAAATATGCCCTATTTACGAATAAATACCATCTATTAAACAATAAATGCACGATAGTTAAACAGTTTTTATTTGTATAATAATACTAGTAGAACTTTAATTTTAACTAATTTGTAATTAGTATTTAACGATATTTTATTATAAAAAACGAAGATTTCAATTCAATTTTATACTTATAAATATAAAGAATTTGCCAATGAATAAGCAATTATAAAGAGATAAATCTTTTCACTAGTTGGTACCACTTTATTCTTATTTATTGTAATAATAAAGGACCAATGTAGAACAAAGGAAGCTAATTATATTACAAAACTTTTGAATTTGACATACAAAAACAATCAAATAGCAACAAAAATTTTAGTTAAACATCAGTTATGATAATGTTTTACAAAACGCTGAAAAAATAAAACAACTTAATTTTAGGTTTTTTATATTCAATTTCACTTTTTTTAATCAAAATTCAGTCATATCTAACTTTTTACCAATCATTAACTAAAATAAAAAAATAAGAATGTTTTAAAAAAATTACCCATTTAAAGCATAATATCAATAAATCGTACTTTTAAAATGTAATCTTCACAAAAACATAACCTAATCGTAATATTTATTTTAAAAAATTTTTAAAATTAACATTAAATTATGACATTTGGCATCAACTAATCATAAATACTAATAATATGAAAATTAATTTTAAGGTTTTGTTGGGGTTTCTGTTGGTACTTTTTGTACAAATGGCAAATGCTCAAGAAATTAAAGTAACTGGTAAAGTTACAGACAAAACGGGCTTGCCTATTCCGGGCGCCAATGTTCTTATAAAAGGAACAAAAACGATAACTCTAACCAGTTTGGATGGTGATTTTGTAATTAACGCCCCAAAAGGTTCGATTTTAGTTGTATCATTTATAGGAATGAAAACAGTTGAAGTGCTAGCAACTAGCAACGTCAATGTGAAAATGGTAGACAATACTAACGAACTAGAAACAGTTCTTGTTATTGGTTATGGAACAACTAGTAAAAGAAAATCTACTGATGCTGTAGCAAAAGTAACTTCTAAGGACATCGAGCAAATTCCAGTTGCGACAGTTCAGAATGCTTTAGTTGGAAAATTAGCTGGTGTGCAAATTACACAAACCAACGGTAAAGTGGAAGGTGGTATGCAAGTAAGAGTTCGTGGAGCGGCTAGTATTAGTGCAGGTAAAGAACCTTTATACGTTTTAGACGGCATTCCGTTAGTTACAACAAATGAGTCAAGTAATGGAGCTCCTACAAACCCTTTGTTGACGTTAAGTCCAAATGAAATTGAATCTATTGACGTATTAAAAGATGCTTCCTCTGCTGCTATTTATGGTGCTCGTGGTGCCAATGGTGTTGTAATAATTACAACTAAAAAAGGAAAATCGGGCAAAGGATCATTAGCTATTAACTTTTCACAAGGGGTAAGTCAAGCTACAAATAAAAGAAAATGGTTAAATGCTGCTCAATATGTAGAACTTTTCACAGAAGCTGCTGTGAATGAGTTTGGAGTTGTCGATGGCACGGCGGAAGCTGAAGGTACTTTTGATTTCTTAGCTCAAGGAACAGATTGGAGAACTGGAGAAGTAGATTCAGACTGGCAAGACACAGCTTTTCAAAATGGTTTTACTACAGATGCTGATTTTTCAGTTTCAGGAGCTGACGAAAAAACAAAATACTTTTTTTCTGGTGCTTATAATAAAACAATTGGTATTATAACTAGTAATGAATTACAAAGAGTGACAGCTAGAACCAATTTATCACATCAAGTTTCTGATAAATTGACCGTAGGTATGAATTTGGGCTTCTCAAGATCTGAGATTCAACGTGTACAAGATGATAATGCTTTTACAACTCCTTTGCAAGCAGTAGCGCAATCACCACTTTCTCCTATCAGATTAGCCGATGGAACTGCAAATCCGAATACGTTGTATGCTAACTTTTTATTAGCCATCGATAATTCGTATTGGAAAACAATAATGAGAAGAGTAACAGGAAAAGTTTTTGGAGAATATAAAATTATTCCTTCATTCAAATTCAATTCTGATTTTGCATACGATTTATTATCGCAAACCGAAGACAACTGGAATGGTAAAAACGTACCATTTATGGCAACTGATGGTGAAGTTTTTGCTTCTTCCGTAAATAATGAAACGTATATATTTTCTAACTATTTTTCTTTCGACAAGACTTTTGGAGAGAAACACACCATCAACGCCGTCGCAGGTATGGAGTTTAATGACTTTAATAGAAGATTTCAAAGTGTAACTAGTATATACTTCCCTAATGATAGCTTTCAAACTGTAGATGGTGGTGCTGAAGTAAATGCAGGCTCTGGTAACGAAACTGATTATACATTTTCTTCGCTTTTCGGAAGACTATCGTACTCTTTTGATAACAAATATCTTTTAAAAGCAAGTATTCGCCGTGATGGTTCTTCTCGTTTTGGAGCTAACAACAGATTTGGTATTTTCCCAGCATTTTCAGCGGGATGGATAGTGTCAGAAGAATCATTTTTGAAAGAGAATACGGTACTAACCTTCTTAAAACTTAAAGGAAGCTGGGGCCAATTAGGAAATGCTGAACTCGGAAATTTTGCTTCTCGTCAGCTATATGGTCCTAACTCTTATAATTTAAGAACCGGTTTATCATTTACACAAGCAGGAAACCCAGATCTTACTTGGGAGAAATCTTCTCAAACCGATTTAGGATTTGAAGTAGGATTCTTAGACAAATTAAGTTTAGATTTTGATTATTACAACAAACAAACTGACGGATTACTTTTTAGCGTGCCATTGCCATTAAGTTCTGGCGCAGCTTCAATTAATAAAAATGTGGGTCTTATCGAAAGTAGTGGTTTAGAATTTACAGTTAATACTAAAAACATTGACACGAACAATTTCAAATGGTCTACGAGTTTCAATATTACAACGAACCAAACAGTGGTAAAGGAGTTGCCTAATAACAACACCGATCTTATTACTACTTTCACTATTAACAGAGTGGGAGAAAACGCATCTTCATTTTACTTAAAAGAATATGCTGGTGTTGATCCTGCTAATGGAGATGCATTATATTATTTGAACACTATAAATGCTGACGGTTCCTTAAACAAAACCACTACTAATGACTATGGAGCTGCACAAAGAGTTGTAGCTGGAAATCCTTTCCCTGAATTGATGGCTGGTTTAACAAACACAATGAACTTTAGTGGATTTGACTTCTCTTTCACTTTCCAAGGAGAATGGGGAGCAAGCATCTATAATTCAGCAGGTATTTATCAATCTGTAAATGCTGATTATTTTGATAACCAAACTGCAGATCAATTAGATCGTTGGCAAAATCCTGGCGATATTACTAATGTACCTCAAGCAAGATTGTATGCAGGTAATGGAACCGGAGCTTCAACTCGTTTCTTGGACAAAGCAGATTTTATTCGTTTAAGAAATTTAACAATAGGATATTCTTTACCAAAAACTACACTTAATAAAATGGGAATGAGCAATGTTCGTGTATATTTAACTGGCGTAAATGTACTCACATTTACTGATTATAGTGGATATGATCCAGAAGCTAGAAGAGATGATACTGGTATTGGAGAAGAGTTTTATTCTGCTCCACCAGCAAAAACGTTCGCATTAGGTGTAAATCTTAATTTCTAAAAAATGAAAAAAATGAAAACAAATAAATTATTCTTATTCACACTAGTAGCAGCGATTTTCGCAAGTTGTGAAAGTAAACTTGAAATAGACCCAAGACAAAGACAGGATGCCGCATTAGCATTAAGTACTGAAAAAGGCGTTACTGATGTATTAACGGGAACCTATGCTATTCTTGCAACCGGAGGAATTTACGGAGGAAGAACACAAGTATCTGCTGAATTATTAGCACAAACGGGAGTAACTGCAACTACTGATTTTAGATGGAGAGGAACATTTGCTGAATTCAGACAGATGTACGGTAAAACAATGTTGGTGAATAATGGATTAGTTCAAACTATTTGGGCTAATAGTTACGAAGCAATAAATTCAGCAAATATTGTAATTGATAACATCGGACTAGTTGAAGATCCTACTAAAGCAAAAACAATGATTGCTGAAGCTAAATTTATTCAGTCACTTGTTTATTTTGACCTAGTTCGCTTATTTGCAAAACCTTATGATGCAACGGTTACTAATAGCCAATTAGGAGTTGTAATTCGTCCAAAAGCTATCTATGACTTTAATGCCGATTTATCCTTAGAGCGAAGTACTGTTGACCAAGTATACAATGTAATAATCTCAGGTTTAAATCAAGCCTATACTGATTTACCTACTGACAATGATTTTTATGCTAACAAATATGCTGCTAAAGCATTATTAGCGCGTGTATATTTACAACAACAAAATTACACAGCAGCTTTAAGTGCTGCAAACGAAGTAATCACTGACAGTGGCGCAGAATTGTCTCCTACTTTTAAAGATGCTTTTAATCACGACGTAAACCAAATAGAAGATATCTTTGCGATACAAATCACCAAACAAACTGGTGACAATCAATTAGTGAATCACTATGGTTCTGAAGATGTTGGAGGTCGCGGTGGAGACGTAGAAATTAGAACTACATATTTGAATAAATTTGATGACCCTAATGACGAAAGACGTAATTTCAACTACATCAACCCAGATAACGGCAGAAGATTAACAAGTAAATATATCAGTCAATTTGGTGATGTGAATATTATCCGTTTAGCTGAAATGTATTTAATTCGTGCCGAATGTAATTCTAGACTTGGTTCTACGACTGGTGCCACTCCACTTGACGATATTAATTTATTGAGAACTCGTGCAAAAGCAACTACTTTTGCTTCAGTAACTTTGACCCAAATATTAAGAGAAAGAGTTTTAGAACTGGCAATGGAAGGATTTGCTATTCACGATATCAAAAGAACTAAAGGTTCTATTGGTACTGCGTATCCTTGGAACTCTGATAAATTAGTATTCCCTATTCCATTAAGAGAAACGGATTACAACAAGAAAATAACGCAAAATCCTGGATATTAAGAAATTTATATTCTAGCTTTATTAAACCATCCGTTAATTCGGATGGTTTTTTTTTGATATTAATAGGGTTTGTTTTTAAAGTATTAATTTTTGAACTATATGCGTAATACCAATTGTAATTCAATTTCTTTTAGTTAACGATACGTCATCGTCTGTTCGAGTTTTTTATTAAAAAATGCAATAGGTTTTTTTAATAAAATGTATCGAGAACTCAACTATTATAGGCTTTTAGATACAATTTTTAATAATTAAGCTGTCTCATTACTATGTAAAATTACGCGAAGAGTCGCCAAAGGTCTTTACTTTACTAAATTGATTTGTAATTAAATAATAGTCTTTTCTATTTGTAATTTTATCCCGGTGAATTCGGTATAAATACCAATCAAAAGCCCAATAATAAAAAAGCCCAAAAACAAAAAATGTTTTCAGGCCTTTATCAATTATTTAAAAAATATATTACTCTAATTTATCCGTTAATTCAGCTAATGGTTTGATTATAAAATATTTGACACGTTTTTTAAATTCAAAAAATCTAAATAAAATCATTCAAGGCTTTTTCAATTATTACCAAACACTCTTTAATTTGTTCTTCTGTTATTACTAATGGCGGTGCAAAACGTATTTTGTTGCCGTGAGTAGGTTTCGCCAATAATCCATAATCTCTAAAACGAAGACAAATATTCCAAGCCAAATCGGAATCCTCGCCACAATTGATAACAATGGCGTTCAACAATCCTTTGCCACGAACCAATTCAATTAAATAATTTCTTTCAGCAATTTCATTCAATCCTTTTCTCATAATAATTCCCAATCTTTCTGCATTTTTAGATAAGTTTTCATCGCGAACCACTTCAAGTGCAGCTATTGCAACCGCAGCAGCCACAGGATTTCCACCAAAAGTAGAACCGTGTTGACCCGGTTTGATCACGTTCATAATTTCGTTATTAGCCAAAACTGCCGAGACAGGATAAGCACCGCCCGAAATTGCTTTCCCTAAAATTAAAATATCGGGTTTTACTTCAGGATTATTTTCGCATCCATTTTGGCAAGAACAATTTCCGCAAGTGGCTAACAATCTTCCCGTACGAGCAATGCCTGTTTGAACTTCATCTGCAATGAATAAAACATTGTGCGCTTCACAAAGTGCTTTGGCTTTTGCCAAATAACCTTCGGTTGGGACATAAACCCCTGCTTCCCCTTGAATAGGTTCAACCAAAAATCCTGCGATATTTTTTGATGATAGTAAAACTTTTTCTAAAGCTTCAATATTATCATAAGGTATTTTAATAAACCCTTCTGTAAAAGGACCAAAACTTTTACGAGCGCCCTCATCATTAGAAAAGGAAATAATGGTTGTTGTTCTTCCGTGAAAATTGTTTTCACATACAATAATCTGCGCTTGATTTTCAGCAATACCTTTTACTTCATACCCCCATTTTCTGCATAACTTTAAAGCGGTTTCTACCGCTTCGGCTCCAGTATTCATTGGTAATACTTTATCAAACCCAAAATAGTTGGTAACATATTCTTCAAAAACACCCAATTGGTCATTATAAAACGCTCGTGAGGTCAAAGTCAGAGTTTGCGCTTGTTTGATCATTGCTCCAATAATTTTGGGGTGACAATGCCCTTGATTTACTGCTGAATATGAAGATAGAAAATCATAGTATTTTTTTCCATCAACATCCCATACAAAAACACCTTCCCCTTTTTCTAAAACAACGGGAAGTGGATGGTAATTATGTGCTCCGTATTTATTCTCTTTTTCTATTAAAACTTCAGATTTTAATGAAAGTTCTTGGGTTGCGTGAATCATTTTTATTCTTTTATTTAAATTTTTCTACACAAATATAATTAATATTTTTTATTTTACAAAAATAATGATAATTTTGACTTTAAATTTGTTAAAATTAGAAAAAATATTATAATTATAGGTTTTAATTAAGTCATTTTTTTTATTAACAATTGATTTTAAAGTTCGCATTGGGATATGATAAAAAAATAATTACTTTTATAATTCAAAAAAAAAGTTATTTTAACTTAAATAAATCAATATGGAACTATTAGATGAATTTGATATTAGCATTATTAAAGAATTAGAAAAAGATGGAAGAATGGCCTTTTCGGCAATTGCAACTAATCTAAAAATATCTAATACTATGGTGCATCAACGCTTTAGTAGATTAATCGAACAAAATATCATTACAGGAATAAAACCTGTATTAAACGAAAAAAAAATAGGTTATGATTGGGGTGCTTTTACCGGAATTACTTTAACAAAAGATCATGATTCAAATAAAGTCATAGATGCTTTAAAAAATATACCAGAAGTAACTGAATGTTATTTTATTACTGGATCTTTTACACTATATATCAAATTGATAGCCAAAGATCACGATCACATGAGAAAATTGCTTTATGAAAAAATAGATACTATTGCCGGCATAGCTAAAACGGAATCCATAATCGAATTAGGGTGTGCTTTTAAGCGGAATATAACCTTTTAAAAACAAAAATACCTTCAAATCAATTCCTTTAAGAATTTATGAACACTCCCCTATTTTCCGCAAATACTGTTTACAGATTATTTTCAGTATTCTCACTACTGCACCTTTGCAACACAAGCTACGCTCAAACCCCAAAAGGAAAACTTTTTATTATAGGAGGAGGAAATCGTTCCGATAAGTTAATGAGTCAGCTCTTGACAGTTTCAAGTCTTCAGAAAAAAGATTTCATTGTAGTTTTACCGATGTCAAGCGAAGAGCCTGATAGTGCTTACATTTATGTTAAAAAACAAGTGGAGAAATTAACACCGAACCCAATTGTAATGTTGAATTTCAACAAAGAAACGGCCTCAAATAAAATTTTGGTTGATTCCTTACAAAAAGCAAAACTTATTTTCATAAGTGGTGGTGACCAATCCCGTTTTATGGGAGTTGTGAGCAATACTCCTGTTTTCAAAGCGATTCATCAAGCCTATAAAAACGGAAGCACGATTTCAGGAACAAGTGCTGGAGCTGCCGTAATGTGCGAACATATGATAACTGGAAACCAAAAATTAGAGTCTAAATACACAGCCACCTTTGATAACATTCGCTACGATAATCTAGAAACTGCCGAAGGTTTAGGTTTAATTAAAAACGTGATTATCGATCAGCATTTTCTCAAAAGAAGCCG
>CAMBHH010000098.1 GCA_945866505.1 Flavobacterium psychrophilum | reverse complement strand
TTTTGTCAGTTAAAATATGCTTCTTAACAGTTTGGCAACAAGGCATAAAAAAACCGCAAAGAATTAACAATTAAGTCTTTACGGTTTTCAAGAGTACTCAGAGCGGGACTTGAACCCGCACGAACATTGCTGTTCACTGGATTTTAAGTCCAGCGTGTCTACCAATTTCACCATCCGAGCATTTTGCTTTTAAATGTTTTATCTAATTTTTTGAAAAAATTAATTAAATAAAGCACCATCCGAGCATTTTCAGTTTGCTATTTTGATGTTATATCTAATTCTTAGAAAAATAAATTAAATACCCACCACACAAGCATTTTTAATATGCTATTTTGATATTATATCTAATTTTTTGAAAAAATTAATTAAATAAAGCACCATCCGCGCATTTTCAATTTGCTATTTTGATGTTATATCTTATTTTTTGAAAAAATTAATTAAATAAAGCACCATCCGAGCATTTTTAATTTGCTATTTTTATGTTATATCTAATTTTTTGAAAAAAAATAATTAAATACAACATCATCCGAGCATTTTACTTATTGATATTAAATCCAATTGAAAAATCAATTAGATCTCACAACTCCTAAGCGTATGCTTTTGAGCGAAAAACGGGGCTCGAACCCGCGACCTCGACCTTGGCAAGGTCGCGCTCTACCAACTGAGCTATTTTCGCATTCATAAAAAGAACGTAATACTTAATCGTATTGCGGATGCAAATTTAATACATTAATTCAATTACGCAAGCGTTTTTTGTAAAAAAAATATAGTCAAAAGCTAAGCTTCTGATAACTGCAACTTTAAAGGCAATAGAACTATTTTTTAACTAACATTCTCTTTATTTCATTGAGTTTCATTAGAGCTTCAATGGGTGTAATCGTGTTGATATCGAGACTAAGAATCTCATCTTTGATTTCTTCTAACAAAGGATCGTCTAAATTGAAGAAACTCATTTGCATATCGTCTTTAGATGATTTAATACCGCTCAAGGCTTCACTAGAATGATCTTTCTCCAATTTCTTCAACAATTTTTGTGCTTTCAAGATTACGATTTGTGGCATTCCGGCCATTTTCGCCACGTGAATTCCAAAACTGTGGGCGCTTCCTCCTTTTACCAATTTTCGAATAAAAAGCACCGTGTCTTTCAATTCTTTTACTGAAACATTGTAATTCTGGATTCTCGGCAAGGATTCACTCATTTCATTCAACTCGTGATAATGCGTCGCGAAAAGCGTTTTAGGTTTCGATGGATGTTCGTGTAAAAACTCGGCAATCGCCCAAGCAATAGAAATACCGTCGTACGTGCTCGTTCCTCTTCCGATTTCGTCTAATAGCACCAAACTTCTATCTGAAATATTATTCAAAATAGAAGCCGTTTCATTCATTTCGACCATAAAAGTGGATTCTCCCATCGAAATATTATCGCTCGCACCTACCCTCGTGAATATTTTATCAATAATTCCCATTCTCACGCTCTCAGCCGGAACAAAACTTCCCATTTGAGCCAAGAGCACTATTAAGGCCGTTTGACGCAAAATCGCTGACTTTCCAGACATATTGGGTCCGGTAATCATAATCAGCTGTTGTGTTTCTCTGTCTAAAAAAACATCATTAGCAATGTAAGGGATTCCAACAGGCAATTGTTTTTCGATAACGGGATGTCTTCCGTTCTTTATATCTAAATCGAAAGTATCATCTAGTTCTGGACAAACGTATTTATTTTCTATAGCCAATTGTGTAAACGAGCATAAACAATCCAACTGCGCCACCAAGTTGGCATTCATTTGAACTGGCTTGATATAAGTGGCAATCCAACTAACCAATTGCTCGAATAACTCAACTTCTATTTTATGAATTTTTTCTTCGGCACCAAGGATTTTGGTTTCGTATTCTTTTAATTCTTCGGTGATATAACGTTCAGCATTGACCAAGGTTTGTTTTCGAATCCATTCCGTTGGAACTTTATCTTTATGCGTGTTTCGAACTTCAATATAATATCCAAAAACATTGTTGAAAGAAATTTTCAGGGATGAAATACCTGTTCTATCGGATTCCCGTTTTTCAATTCCTTCGAGAAATTCTTTTCCAGATGTTGAAATTGCCCGTAAATCGTCTAATTCTTCGTTAATTCCTTTGGCAATGGCATTCCCTTTGGCAATAGCCACCGGAGCATCTTGGTTTAAAACCGTTTTAATTTTTTCGCGCAGTAAATCACAACTGTGCAGGCTGTCGCCGATGATTTTTACAGCTTCTTGCGGGCTTGCCAACGACAAGGTTTTTATTGGAATAATAGCATCCAAGGATTCTTTTAGATAAACAATTTCCCGCGGCGAAACTTTTCCCGCTGCAATTTTTGAAATCAGGCGTTCTAAATCAGATATTTGTTTTATTTGCTTTTGAATGTGTTGTAAAACTTCCTGATTTTCTTTCAAATAAGAAACTACTTGATGGCGGTTTCTTATCTTATTCGCATCTTTCAATGGCAATGCCAACCAACGTTTTAATAAACGACCACCCATAGGCGAAAGCGTTTTGTCAATAACATCTAAAAGCGTTACCGCATTGGGATTATAACTGTGATACAATTCAAGGTTTCGAATCGTAAATCTGTCCATCCAAACATAAGCGTCTTCTGCAATGCGTTGAATAGCCGTGATATGTTGTACTTTATTGTGTTGCGTTTCTGATAAATAATACAAAATCGCTCCAGAAGCAATAATTCCTTCTGGCAATTCTTCGATTCCAAAACCTTTGAGTGATATCGTTTGAAAATGCTTGGTCAAGATTTCAAAAGCATAATCTTCTTTGTAAATCCAGTCTTCCAAATAAAAGCTATGATAATCCTCGCCGAAAGTTTCTCGGAAATCGGTTTTTTTATTTTTTGGAATTAAAACTTCGCTTGGATTGAAGTTCTGCAATAGTTTATCAATATATTCTGCATTACCTTGCGCAGTAAGAAATTCGCCTGTAGAAACGTCCAAAAATGAAATACCAATGGATTTATTGGCAAAATAAATAGCTGCCAAAAAATTATTTGTCTTCGATTGTAACACCTCATCATTCATAGAAACACCTGGAGTTACTAGTTCTGTAACGCCGCGTTTCACGATGGTTTTGGTCATTTTTGGATCTTCAAGTTGGTCGCAAATCGCCACCCGAAGCCCCGCTTTGACCAATTTCGGTAAATAGGTATTTATAGAATGATGTGGAAATCCAGCGAGAGCCGTTTCGGTCTCAGATCCTGCGCCACGTTTGGTCAATGTGATACCAAGAATTTTGGAAGCACGAACTGCATCTTCTCCGAAAGTTTCATAAAAATCTCCCACTCTAAACAACAAACAGGCATCAGGATACTTCCTTTTAATTTCGTTGTATTGCTTCATTAAAGGTGTTTCCTTGACCAATTTCTCTTTTGATGACAAAATGTATTCTTTAAAATTTAATAGAAAGCGAATTTAATAAATTTTATGGCGAAAAATGAACGCTCGGGAACTTTAAAATATTTTTAAGAAAAATTTAGTATGGAGTTTCGATATTTTCTATAAATTTGTAGTTCAATTTTAAAATTACTAACAATGAAAAAAATTATTGCACTTTCAATAGCTCTTTTAGCATTTACTTTTTCAAATGCGCAAGAAACGTCAAAAGTTTCAAAAACGTCAAAAAAAATAAACGCCAAAACAACAGCTTTACCTAAAGTAGATGGAGCTGGAATGGTTTTCAATTCAGAGACTATCGACTATGGAACCATTGCTCACAATTCTGATGGTAATCGTAAATTTGAATTCACAAACAACGGGAACAAACCGTTAATTATTACAAACACCGCAGGATCTTGCGGATGTACTGTTCCTACTACACCGAAAGAACCAATCGCTCCTGGAGCAAAAGGTGTTATTGGTGTAAAATATGCTACAGACAGAGTTGGCCCTTTCACAAAAACAGTGACAGTAACTTCAAATGCAGAAGGAATGCCAACAAAAACACTTACCATTAAAGGAACTGTTTTACCAGATCCAACTCCAGACACGAAAAGCTAATTTTTTTTTAGAAATAACTGAAAGGCTTCCTAATTTTAGGAAGCCTTTTTTATAATTTATAATTGATGCTATGCGAAAGCTTGAAAACAGTGAACTCGACCGAAAATCTATTGAAGATTTTAAACATTCTGAAAAAACGCCCCTCATCATTGTTCTAGATGACATTCGGAGTTTGCATAATATTGGGTCCGTATTTAGAACTGCCGATGCTTTCTTGATTGAAAAGATATATTTGTGCGGCATAACCGCCACTCCACCCAACAAGGAGATTCACAAAACGGCTCTTGGTGCAACCGAAACTGTGACTTGGGAACATTGTAAAGACGTTCTTGAAGTGATACAAAATTTAAAAGATAAAAAAGTCACCGTATTGGCCATCGAACAAGTGGAGAGCGCTGTTTTTCTTCAAGATTTCCAGATTGAAAAGGACGCGAAATATGCTTTGGTTTTTGGCAATGAAGTATTTGGAGTTTCTCAAGAAGCAGTTGCATTGAGCGATGGCTGTATCGAAATTCCGCAATTGGGTACCAAACATTCTTTAAATATTTCGGTTAGTGCAGGAATAGTCGTTTGGGATCTATTCAAAAAAATGAAATGGCAAAAATGATATTTTTTAAAAATTCAAAAAAAAAAATAATACATTCACCAAATGTGATACACTGATTTTTCCAGACAGTGTTGATTATTTTATTTTTTATTTCTAACACCACTTATGCCTTCGACGCTTTTGTATTTACCTCAAATCCATATCCGTACTACCCCATTACTTATGCGAATATTGTAGCAACAATTAGCATAACTTTACATCTTTGCATTTAAATAAGTCTTTTGCACGGCAGTCTTTCACTATGTATAGTTTTTATATAGGTGATTTTTTAGAATGACTAATCTTAATTGACTTAATTTGGAAAAATTTAAAAATAGTATTAAATTATTTTGAAAAATAAGCTAAGGGTTATAAAAATTTAAATAATTCTGAAAATAATTTTCTATTCATTTTTTTTGTTTTTAAAGATGCAAGCCACAATTAAGTTTTTTGTTCAATAAATTCTAGTTTTCTAAACTCAAATTGGATCACCTTAGTTTTAAAAATCACCTTCCTTTTGAAAAATAAATCAAATGTTTAAGTACCTTTTAGTATTATTTTTAATCTTAGAAACGGATTTCTCCTTTGGCCAGATAGTTATGATTCAGACCCAAAGTGATGCTAAAATAGGCATTGACAGAAAAGCTTGGAATGGTTTAGGTAATACCTCTTCAAATAGCGATGGTTATGCCCATGATTTCACATTACCAGCAAGGACAACTTCTTGTCAAAAAATTACAGGTATAAAGGTAGAGATCAGTCTTCTAAGTTACTCAAATAACAATGTTTGTCCCCATTTTACAACCTATTACAATTTATTTTATGGTTGTACTACATACGCTGGCGGAGCTACGTGTTTGCCTGCGACTAATTTGGTTGCAGAACCTAATTACCCTCCCAAAATAAGCCCTCCGCCATTTAATTTCGGAAGTCCATTAAACAGCCCTCGCAATTCTACTATTATTCCAGATTTTGGAGATAATTTTAGTATAGATATAATACCTGTCGGTACACCAGGTTGCAATCCTGTGATTAAGGGTTATTTAAGTTATCAATATACTATAAAAGTCACAGTTACGGTTGCAGACATAACACCTATTAAACCAACAATAGTAAATTGTTGGGATAACTATGTTTTGAATCCTACTAGTTGTATGTGGAATAATACAGGAAGCCAACATGTCAAACCAACAAAAGTAAACTGCTGGGATAATTATGTATTCAACACCACAACCTGCGTTTGGGATAATACTGGAAAGCAACCTACCCAACCAACAAAAGTGAACTGCTGGGATAAATATGTGTTCAATACGACAACCTGTCTTTGGGAAAACACTGGAAAGCAACCCACCCAACCAACGAAAGTGAACTGCTGGGATAAATATGTGTTCAACACAACAAGCTGCCTTTGGAATAATACAGGAAGCCAACCTGCCCAACCAACTAAAGTGAACTGCTGGGAGAACTATGTGTTCAATACGACAACCTGCGTTTGGGAAAATACTGGAAAGCAACCTACCCAACCAACAAAAGTGAACTGCTGGGATAATTATGTGTTCAACACCACAACCTGCCTGTGGGAAAACACTGGAAAGCAACCCACCCAACCAACGAAAGTGAACTGCTGGGATAATTATGTGTTCAACACCACAACTTGTCTATGGGAAAACACTGGAAAGCAACCCACCCAACCAACGAAAGTGAACTGCTGGGATAATTATGTGTTCAACACCACAACCTGCCTTTGGGATAATACAGGAAGCCAACCTACCCAACCAACAAAAGTGAAATGCTGGGATAACTATGTGTTCAATACGACAACCTGCGTTTGGGATAATACAGGCAACCAACCCGCCCAACCAACAAAAGTGAACTGCTGGGATAATTATATATTCAATACGACAACCTGCGTTTGGGATAATACAGGCAACCAACCCGCCCAACCAACAAAAGTGAACTGCTGGGATAATTATGTGTTCAACACCACAAGCTGTCTTTGGGAAAACACTGGAAATAAACCTATCCAACCAACAAAAGTGAACTGCTGGGATAAATATGTATTCAACGCCACAACCTGCCTGTGGGAAAACACTGGAAAGCAACCTGCCCAACCAACAAAAGTGAACTGCTGGGATAATTATATTTTCAACACCACAAGCTGCCTTTGGGAAAACACTGGAAATAAACCTATCCAACCAACAAAAGCGAACTGCTGGGATAATTATGTATTCAATACGACAACTTGCGTTTGGGATAATACAGGCAACCAACCAATCAAACCAACATCAGTGAACTGCTGGGATAAATATGTATTCAATACGACAACTTGCGTTTGGGATAAAAACGGAACACAACCCGCTCAACCTACAACTAAATGTTATGAAACATCGATATTTAACACGGGAACTTGTTCTTGGGATATTTCAGGAACCAAACCAACACAGCCTACTTTGCAATGTTGGGAAACAGCTACTTTTAATGATTCAACATGTTCTTGGGATGTTTCAGGAAACCAACCAATACAACCCACTTTACTTTGTTGGGAAACAGTCACTTTTAATGACGCGACATGTTCTTGGGATGTTACAGGAAGCAAACCTACGCCGCCAGCAATAGTAAACTGTTGGGATACCTGGGTTTTTAATACAACCACTTGTGCATGGGATAACACAGGGATTCCACCAGGGAATATAACTTCGGAGAATCTAGAATTATGTGAAGGCTCAACATTAACGTTACAAGCGCAAACAAATATAACTAATCCAAGTTATTCTTGGAGCACTGGAGCAATTACAAAGGATATAACTATTGAAAGTGCGGGAACTTTTACCGTTGATATTACCGCTGGTGTTTGTTCTTTTGAAACAAGAATCTTTAATGTAACCCTTTTAGAAAAACCAATAATTGAAAATGTAATTTCTTATGGTAATGACATCATTATAACCACTTCAAATGCTGGAGATTTTATGTATTCTTTAGATGAAAACATTTATCAATCTAGTAATATATTTTCAAATGTTGATGCTGGCCTTTACAATATATTTGTAAAACAGCAAAATTGCACAAGCATAATATCGTTGGCCTATTTTCATTTGCCCCTTCCAAAATTCTTTACACCCAACAATGATGGATTTAATGACCTTTGGGAAATAAATGGAATGAAAAATTTTCCTAATTGGAGTGCTTCGATTTATGACCGATACGGAAAATTAATAATAAATCTAAACTCCTCAAAATATAGTTGGGACGGGAAGTTCAATACCAATCCTTTGCCGGCAGATGATTATTGGTATCTTTTAAAATTGGACAACACCATACCCGAAGTAAAAGGGCATTTTTCCTTGAAAAGATAGTGTTTTTAAACCGTTAACTGTACATTTTCCGTTGACTGTCGTCCAAAATATAAATGTAATCTTTCTGGTTTTCTACAAAATCTCGATTTGAAATATCGATAATCAAAACGTTCAAATTCGTTTGAGATTTAAAGTAATTCAATTAGCCATTATTGATTTTATCTAAGTAATCTGAGCATTCCAAGACTGTTTTTGCATTTAAATCTTCAGCTATTTTTGTAATTAAGTTTGTATATTTTCGCTCCAATATTTCCTTCGAAAGCAATATAATTGAATTGGTCTAAAGGTATGCCTGGTTATTGGCAACGAAGTATTTGGAGTATCGCAAGAAGCAGTTGCTATTTGTAATGCTTGGATCGAAATTCCGCGGTTGGGGACAAAATAGTCTTTAAATATTTTCATAAGCACAGGGATTGTAATTAGCTATTTATTCCAAAAAATGAAATGGAATTTGTAGCTTTGTTAAAAATTGAACTTCTCAATTCTTTTTCTCCATTATTTATGAAAAAATTACTCTTTCTCGTTTTACTACTCTCTACTTTTTTTGGCTATGCTCAGTATACTTTAATTCCTGATGCTAATTTTGAGAAGGCTTTGATTAATGATGGAATTGATAGTGGCGTGCCTGATGGAAAGGTACTGACTTCAAGTGTAAAAAATCTAACTGTATTTAAAGCTAATGGTGCAGCAATTAAAGATTTAACCGGTATTCAAGATTTTGTAAATCTATTAACTTTGACTTGTATAAATAATCAATTAACCAAATTAGATATTTCCAAAAACATTGTATTACAAAGTTTAAGTTGTGATGATAATAAACTAACGACATTAGACTTATCTAATAACAAGGATTTACAATTTGTAGATTGTGGAAGTAATCTGTTAACTAATTTAGACCTTTCTAAAAATACAGCATTAACTAATTTATACTGTTATTCAAACCAATTAAAGATTCTCGATGTTACTAAAAACATTGAGTTACTTTTGTTGTATTGTACATCAAATCAATTAGCAACATTGGATTTGTCAAAAAACACTAAGTTAAGGGTTTTTTCTTGTGTTAATAACCCGATTACCGATTTAGATTTATCGAACAATAAAAGTTTGGAGTCAGTTGGTTGTAATATTAACCTATTAACAAATTTAAATCTAAAAAACGGCAATAACACAAAACTTACGAGCGTTGACTTTACAAACAACCCCAACCTCACCTGCATACAAGTAGATAACAAAGCCTATTCTGATGCCAACTGGTCATCCAAAAAAGACGCCACAGCCAGTTATTCAGAAGACTGTAGCAAAACAACCAATGCCATCCAACCACCTGAAATCACCGCAATAGGAAATCAAACCTACTGTCCTGGAACTTCATTAAAAATTGTTGAAAGCATCAATATTACGACCGATCCTCTTGAACCCGATACAGATGCTATTTATATTCAAATAGCTGCGGGTTATGTAAATGGTGAAGATAAATTAGAACTTGCTAATCTGCCAGCGCATCCTACAATAACGAGAAATTGGGATGCAGCCACAGGAAAACTAAAGTTATTCAGTCCTACAGGGAATAAAATTCCTTATTCAGACTTTGTATCCGCAATTTACGATGTTGAGTTTAGCAATTCATCTACAACACCATCAGGAACACGAAATTTTTCTATTACAATTGGTCAGGCCAATTACCTTCCATCGACTGGTCATTATTATCAATATGTTTCAAACTTAGGAATCACTTGGACTAGTGCAAAAACAGCCGCAGAAGCACTTAATTATTATGGTTTAAAAGGGTATCTGGCAACTTTATTATCATTAGAAGAAGCAAAAATATCTGGCGAACAAGCCCAAGGAGCAGGATGGATTGGCGGAAGCGACTCGGTGACAGAGGGAGAATGGAGATGGGTAACAGGACCCGAAGGTTTGGCTAATGGAGGAAATGGCATTGTATTCTGGAATGGAACAGGCAATGGATCAACACCAAATTTCGCTTATTGGAACTCCTCAAACGGCGAACCTAACAATCTTGGAGATGAAGATTACGCTCACATTAAATCAAATAATGTCTCTGGAATTCCTGGAAGTTGGAATGACCTAAGTAACACAGGAAGTTCAAGTGGCGATTACCAACCCAAAGGTTTTATTGTAGAATTTGGAGGAATGGCTGGCGATCCAGTCCTCAAGATTTCGGCTAGTACAACAATGAAAATGTCTCAACTAACCGTCACAACTCCGAGTCCAATTTGTTTTGGTGAAAAAGCAACTCTCCAAGCAAGTGCTGGATCAGGAACAATAAATTGGTATGACATCGGAGGAGTATTGTTAAAAACTGGCACTAATTTTACAACACCCGCACTTACCACTGATACCACTTATTATGTAGATAATGGATGCCCAACCCGATTTCCAATTACCGTAACTGTAAATACAATTCCAATTATTACAAGTACTAATACTCCCATCTCACTATGCGGTTCAGGCCCAGTCACACTTCAAGCTACGTCTACAAGCGGAACGATAAATTGGTATGCATCTAAAACGGGATCCACAGTTGTCGCAACAGGAAGTAGTTTTCCAATCCCGAATATAACTGCGAATACAACTTATTATGCAGAAGCATTTAATAACGGATGCAGCGACGGAAATCGGTTACAAGTCGATGTCCTTGTTTATACGAAACCAGTAGTTGTAGATCAAGAGGTGACCAAATGCAAGTCTTCAGATATCGAACTTGATGCTGGAGTTCCTGGAATGTTTTATTCTTGGTCAACGGGTGAGAAAACACAAAAAATTACTGTTTTAACATCCGGAATTTATTCTGTGGTTGTTACTAGTCCAGCTCCAGAAAATTGTTCTAGTACCAAGAAAATTACTGTTTTTGAATATGACGTCCCTGAAATAGATCGCATTGACGTTAACGAAACGACTGTTGTTATTTATTTGAAAAAAGACGAGCCATATTTTGAATATTCAGTAGATGGAATAAATTATCAAAATTCGAACGTGTTTTTTAATGTGCAAGGCGGCTTGCAAACTGCTTATGTTAGAGAAACAAATTTATGTAGCATTGATAGCCAAACATTTAGTGTTCTTATCATTCCAAAATATTTCACCCCAAACGGCGATACCTACAATGACTATTGGGAAGTCAAAGGATTGAATAATTATCCTAAAGCAGAAGTAAGCATTTTTGACAGATATGGAAAATTAATTTCCGTTTTAAACGGAACAAAAGCAAATTGGGATGGAATGTTAAATAAAAATCCTTTGCCTTCAGATGATTATTGGTATGTACTACGAATTGACGAAAACTCACCCGAAAAAAGAGGGCATTTTTCGCTTAAAAGATAATCGCCAAAAGTACATTATTTAACTATTTTTTGTCTAATTTCTTCCAAAATAAAAAGATAATCTTCTTGGTTTTTTACGAAATCACGATCCGAAACATCAATGATTAAAACATTTAAATCGGTTTGTGATTTGATGTAGTCGAGATAACCACTATTGATTTTATCCAAATAATCGGCTGGAATATTTTGTTCGTAACTTCTGCCTCTTTTTTTGATATTGGCTAATAAACGCTCCGTATTTTGATACAAATAAATATACAAATCCGGTTTTGGCATTTCCCTGTAAACGATATCAAAAAGCGTTTTATACAATCTAAACTCGTCTTCTTGAAGCGTTACTTTGGCAAAAATCAAGGATTTAAAAATATGATAATCGGCTACAATAAAATCCTTAAAAAGGTCGAATTGTGCCAAATCATCAGACAATTGTTTGTATCTATCGGCAAGAAATGACATTTCGAGCGGAAAAGCATACCGGTTTTGATCTTCGTAAAATTTGGGTAAAAAAGGATTATCGGCAAAACGTTCTAAAACCGTTTTTGCATTAAAATCTTCGGCAATTTTTGTAGCCAATGTTGTTTTTCCTGCGCCAATATTCCCTTCAAAAGCGATATAATTGAATTGTTCTAAAGGAATTAAATCTAAAAGATTTTGGATTTTCTGCACCTCATTGCAAACACTTTCGTCAGGAGAAATTTCAAGTAATTCAGGAACTTTTTTATGGAAAACAGGATGAATCCAATTCAGATTCAAATCTCGCATTGGCAACAAAACAAAATTTCTATTTTGCATTAAAGGATGTGGAACTTGAAGAGTTGAAGTATCAATAATCTCTTCATTGAATGCAATTAAATCGATGTCAATAATACGGGATTGATATTCTAAAGTCGAAGCACGAACACGTCCTAACTGCTTTTCAATGGTCAAAATTTTGGTCAAAATCGCAGTCGCCGACTTAAATGTATGCAAAACCAAAGCACAATTATAAAACGCATCGCTGTCAAAACCCCAAGACGGCGTTTCGTAAATCTTTGAAATTTTGATAACCGTTCCCACTTCTTGATGAATCAATTGGATGCAATTTTCAATATTTCGAGGACGATTGCCTTGATTGGTTCCTAGCGATAAAACGACCTGATGTTGAGATTCCATATTGACCACAAATTAACTAAAACAATTTTAGAAATACCCTATATTTGTGCCCGTGTTGATAACTATTTTTACGGTTTTTAAACCTAAAATTGTAACAAACCGACAATTATTACTACTTATTAGAAAAATATAATTATGAAATTTTTAGGAAATGTATTGGCAACCATAGTTGGGTTGTTTGTTTTTTTGATGCTATTCTTTTTTGGAATAATCCTTATTGCTGCCATTTTTGGTGGTGATTCTGACGAAATATCGGTAAAAAACGATTCGGTTATCGAATTGAAATTAGAAAACATCAAAAATGACTATGCGGGAAAATACGAAGATCCGTGGATGACCATTTTATCCGATGGCGAAAAAGTTGGCCTTTCGGACATTATCAATGCTATTGAAGCTGCAAAAACAGACAGTGACATCAAAGGAATTTCGATTTTGAATGACGAATCTGAACTAGAAATGGC
>CAMBHH010000097.1 GCA_945866505.1 Flavobacterium psychrophilum | reverse complement strand
ATTTCTAAAGCGGTGAAATTAGTAATGGGTTCTTCAGAAATGATGATGCCGCAAGAGTGCATACTGCGTTGATTGGGGTATTTCTCGAGCATCATTCCGTATTCTTCGACATATTTTACCACCGAATTACTTTCTCTTTGTCGTCCTTTAGCTTTAGATAATCCATCCAATTCGTCTTTTGATAATCCGAAAACTTTACCCACTTCTCTAAAAATAGATCGGTATTTGAATTCGACATTGGTACCACAAAACGCTACGTGATTGGGATCAAATCGTTTAAAAATATACTCTAAAATAAAATCGCGTTCGCGCCAAGACCAATCGATATCAAAATCGGGGGGGCTTTTTCGGTTTTCGTTTAGAAATCGTTCAAAATACAAATCCAATTCAATAGGACAAATATCTGTGATTCCGAGGCAATAACTTACAATACTATTGGCTCCACTGCCACGACCAACGTGCATAAAACCTTGACTCTTGCTGTATTGAATAATGTCCCAAGTAATTAGAAAATAACCACCAAAGTTCAAATCGTTGATTACTTTTAGTTCTTTGATTACTCTCGCTTGGGCTTCTTTATTATCATTTCCGTACCGTTTTTTTAATCCGCTTTTTGCTAAATTTTCTAACAATAGTCGGTCTCCTTCTTTACTTTTGGTGTAGAATTTCTTGTTTCTTGGGGTTTTAAACTCAAATTCAAAATTACATTCTTCAATAAGTAATTCGGTGTTTTTTATAATCTCAGGATATTCAATGTAATTTTTTATTACCTCTTCTGAGCTTGTCATTTTTTCAGAAGTTTTGCAAATATCGTCTTCAGTCAATTTTGACAATAAAGTGTTGTTGTCAATGGCACGAAGAATACGATGGAGGTTAAATTCCTTTTTGGTTCTGAAAGTTACTGGTTGCAATACGACAGATTTCTGAATTTTAGGTTTCCATTCGGTTTTGAATAATTTGATAACTTCTTCTGGGCGAATGCCAATGTATTCAAAATTTCGTAAGTCGTTTGGGATATTGTTGGTTGGATAAATAACAAACACGTTTTCGAATGCTGGTGCAACAATTGGTAAATGGGTTTTAGATAGATTGTGATGGGTTAGCAAACGACACATTTCGCCAATCCCTTTTTGGTTTTTGGCTAAGCCAATAAAAAGTAGTTGGTTGTCTTGTCTGAATTCAACACCTACAATTGGTTTTATATTGGCTTCTTTGCATTGTTTGGTGAAATCATAAATGCCAGTTACGGTATTAATATCTGTTAATGCTAATGAATTAAGACCACAAATTTTGGCTTGTTCGATAAGTGCATCGAGCGGAATTGTGCCGTAACGAAGGCTGTGATAGGAATGGCAGTTGAGAGGCCCCACCCCGACCCTCCCCGAAGGGGAGGGAGCCAAAACTGCTGTTGGTTTTTGATCTGTCATTAATTGATTTTGTTGTTGGTTGCTATGGTTTGCGTTAGGGATAAAAGGGAAAATCCTTTTTGACAAACCTATAAGGTTTTGAAAACCTTATAGGTTTGTCAAAAAGATTGGAATGATAGCCCGACCCTTGTGGTAACGCCCACCCGAGCCTGAAAGGCGAACTGACGAAGTAAAATATTTAGATTTTACTTTACTTTTTGTTTCATAATGGTACCCGAACACCGGGAAACAGCATCGAAACCAAACCTGTTTTTAATTTTATCAATGGCTTGATATAATGACAACATTTCTGTCGTGTCTTCAAACATATTGATTTGATAAGTCCCACGAACTAGTCCTGTAAAACGTATACCGACTAATCGCAAACGCATTCTCCGGGTGTACACTTTCTCAAAAAGTTCTATGGCTGTTTTCGTTAAAATATGGTCGAAAGCAGTGTAAGGAATTTTGATTTGCTTGGTTTCGGTATCAAAATTATTATATCGAATTTTAATCACAACGGTAGAAGCCAAAAAACCTTCGGAGCGCAATTGATGGGATAATTTTTCGACCATACCCGTAATTAAAGATTTGATATTGTAGATATCAATAGTGTCGGTTTCAAAGGTATGCTCGGTTGAAATCGATTTTCTCTCGGTATAAGGTTCTACAGGATTATTGTCTATTCCGTTGGCTTTTTTCCAAATTTCAATACCATTTTTTCCAATCATTTGTTGTAAAACTTCGACAGGCATTTGGGATAATGTTTGGATATTTCTAATTCCAATTCTAGATAATAATTGAAAAGTAACATCGCCCAACATTGGTATTTTTTGGATTGGTAATGGGTTGAGAAACGGTTTTACGTTGGTTGCTGTTATCTCTAATTTCCCCAAAGGTTTGGCTTCTCCAGTGCCAATTTTAGAAACCGTTTTATTTACAGAAAGCGCAAAACTGATGGGCAAACCACTTTCTTTTATGATTTTTGAGGATAATTCAGATGTCCATCTGTAGCAACCAAAAAATTTATCCATTCCGCTTAGGTCTAAATAAAATTCATCGATACTGGCTTTCTCGACTATTGGTGCTACTTCCTTTAAAATAGCAGTTACTTCGTGCGATTTCTTAGAATAAAATTCCATATCGCCTCTAACTACAGATGCTTGCGGGCAAAGTCTGAGAGCGTATTTAATAGGCATTGCAGAACGAACACCAAATTTTCGAGCTTCGTAAGAACAGGATGCTACCACGCCACGATCAGAACTACCGCCAACAATAATGGGCAAACCAATCAGTTTTGGGTTGATTAATCGTTCGCAGGAAACAAAAAATGTGTCTAAATCCATATGTACTATTGCTCTGCTCATTGGTGTAGAAAATATCCCTTTTCAAGAATGTGATTTTATTTTTTACAAAATTATTTCATTTTGTATCAAATAGCATTACATTTGTTGGTATAAATTGTATCAATGTCTATATTCTCAGATAACATCCGATTATTGCGAAATCAAGCAGGAATTTCGCAACAAAAATTGGCCGATGATTTAATAATCACAAGAGTTCGATTTGCAAAATATGAAGAGGGCAAAAGCGAACCACCGTTTGAAATTTTGAAAAGGATTTCGAAATATTTTCACGTAAGTATTGATATTTTAATTAATGTAGATTTACAAAAAATACCATTGGATAGTTTGTTGAAAATGGAAGATAACAGACTTTTACTGCCAATTGTAATAGACAAATCCGGTCGAGATTATATTGAAATATTGCCCTATAAAGCGAAAGCAGGTTATTTAAGCGGCTATAGTGATCCCGAATTTATAGAAAAATTGCAACAGATGCATTTGCCTTTTTTAACCAAAGGGAAATTTAGAGCTTTTCCTATTGAAGGAAATTCGATGCCACCACACAATGACAAATCATTCATTGTTGGCAAGTACATTGAAAAGTTGGCAGATATAAAAGATGGGAAAACTTATGTTGTGTTGAGTAGAAACGACGGAATTGTATACAAGCGAATTTATAGAAAACCCAAAAGAGAGACTATTTTTGTATTTCATTCTGATAACATTGGATATAAACCTTATGAGGTAAAAGCTAATGAAATTCTTGAGATTTGGGAACACGTTTGTAGTTTCTGCACTCAAGAATTTCAACCTGACGATTTAGGTGTTATGAATGTAAAAGAGATGTTTCAACAATTGCGTTTGGAAATTAGTGAGTTGAAGAAAGTTTAGATGCTGCTTTATCTCTTTTCAATTAAGATTGAATGAATAATTTGGTTATTTGGTGAAAAAAACAATTTTAATTTTTTCATTAATCATACAAATGCAAATGTAGAATCGTTTGATTCCAAAATAAAACTCTTTAGAGCAAACCAAAAAGGCGTAGTAGATGTAAAATTCTTTCTCTTTAGAATGGAAAAACTTTTTGCGTAATCCCCAGAAAGTTTATATTACCCTAAAAAAATACCCCAAAATGTGTGTTTAACATTTTTGGGGTATTTTATATATAAGGAATTCGTTGTTATAATTTTTTATTATTTAGATGTGAAGAGATTTTTCGGCAGTAAAAACAAAATACAATCCGATTAAAATAAAAGGAATACTGAGCCATTGTCCTGTTGAAAATAAACCCAAAGCACTTTCGAAGCCGCCTTGACTTTCTTTTACATATTCCACAACAAAACGAACCGACCACAAAAGCACCAGAAAAAGACCAAATAAAAATCCTGATTTTTCTCTTGCATCGGTTTTCCAATACAAGAAAAATAGTATAGCGAAAACAAAAATATAACAAAATGCTTCATACAATTGTGCTGGATGTTTGGCCGGAACTTGCAGCAATAAATCAGCATACTGTGGGTTGGTCGCTATTGCATTGTAAGCATCATTTGGCGACGCTAATTGTGTTGCATTTACAGCTTCTCTGGCACTAAATTGATCCCGTACAAATCGAATTCCAAAAGGCGAATTAGTTACTTTTCCAACAATTTCTGAATTGAAAAAATTACCTAAACGGACGAAAATTGCTCCACTTGCCACCGCAATAACAATTCTATCTAAAATCCACATTTGAGGTCTTCTCAAAATGTTTTTACTAAAAAAGTACATTGTGATTATTATCGAAATAGCTGCACCATGACTCGCCAAACCTTGATATCCTGTAAATTCCCAGCCATTTATAATATGAAAAAGTGTTCCTTCTGGATTTTCTCTAATGGGTAAAAGAATTTCAACTAAATGATTGCGATAATATTCCCAATCGTAAAAGAATACGTGACCCAAACGAGCACCAGCTAACGTAGCCAAAACGGTCCAAATAAATAATGAGTCTAATTTTTCTAACGATTCGTAGTCACGTTCGAACATTTTTTTCATTATAAACCAACCTAATCCAAATGCAATTACGAACATCAAACTATAAAAGCGAATTACAAAAAAACCTAAATCAATTCCTTCTGAAGGATTCCAAATTATATTTAATGCTGGTGTCATATACTATTTTTTATAGATTGTAAAAATAAATATTTAAAGAAGAGTATGTCTTTATAAAAAGTTAATGTTTATGCGAGCATTTGTTTTTTGGCTCCACATTTTGACCTGTTTGTGGAGAGGAAGGTACAGGATCATAGCCCGTTTTTCCCCAAGGATGGCAACTCAAAATTCTTTTTATTCCTAAATATCCACCGTAAAACAAACCGTGTTTTTGCAGCGCTTCTATCATATAACTCGAACAAGTAGGTTCAAATCTGCAAGCAGAGGGCGTATATGGAGAAATCGCAGTTTGATAGAACCGAACCAAAAAAACAAAAGGAAATATGAGGATTTTCTTTAACATACCTTATAGAAGTGTTCAGTTAATAAGTGTTTAGATATCATTAACATAAAATTTTTTAGTAATTTATTTTAAATCTGATTCCGATAACTATTTGTAATTCAGACTGATAACTAAATTATTGAATACTAAAAGTAGTTCCTTCTTTTCCGTCTTTCAACTGAATTCCTAAAGCAATCAATTGATTTCTTATTTGATCCGACATTGCAAAATCTTTGTTGGCTCTAGCCTCATTTCGCATATCTATTAACATATTTACGACGCCTTCTAGTTTTTCGTTATTGTTTTCAACACCCTTTTCATCCTTAAGTCCCAAAACATCAAAGATAAATGTACTTATCGAATACTTAAATAATTGTAAATCTTCGGCAGTCAAGCTCGCAGAATTATCATTTAATAAATTGATATACCGAATTCCTTCAAATAAATTAGCAATTAGAATTGGAGTATTAAAATCGTCATTCATTGCGTCATAACAACTTTGAATCCAATCGGTTACTGAGAAGGATGAAGTGGTTTTGGGTTGAATTGAGGCAATCAATTTCACACCTTCAAGTAATCTATTTAATCCTTTTTCACTGGCTAGCATGGCTTCGTTCGAAATATCCAAAACACTTCGATAATGTGCTTGCAAAAAGCAAAAACGAACGACGTTGGGTTGAAATTTCTTTTCGAAAAAAGTATTTTCACCCGAAAGCAATTCCATTGGTAAAATATAGTTTCCAGTCGATTTACTCATTCGCAAACCATTCATCGTAAGCATATTGGTGTGCATCCAAATATTCACAGGTGTTACTCCATTACAAGCTTTGCCTTGGGCCACTTCGCATTCGTGATGAGGGAATTTTAAATCCATTCCACCGCCGTGAATGTCAAAATGTTCTCCTAAATATTTGGTGCTCATTGCAGTACATTCTAAGTGCCAGCCCGGAAAACCTTCGCCCCAAGGGGAATTCCAACGCATTATGTGTGCAGGTGAAGCATTTTTCCATAAAGCAAAATCTTGAGGATTTTTCTTTTCGTTTTGACCGTCCAAATCTCTAGTATTGGCAAACAATTCATCAATATTTCTATTGCTTAGTTCACCGTAATTCAAGCCTTTTTTGTTGTATTCATAAACATCAAAATAAACAGAACCCTGAGTTTCGTATGCAAAACCATCGGTAATCAGTTTTTGAATCAATTCTATTTGTTCAATAATATGGCCTGTTGCTGTAGGCTCAATTGTTGGAGCTAAAAAATTAAATTTTTCTAAAACCTGATGAAAATCGACTGTGTATTTTTGCACCACTTCCATGGGTTCTAATTTTTCCAATCGAGATTGTTTTACAAAACGGTCGTTATCAACATTTCCGTCATCGGTCAAATGTCCAGCATCGGTAATATTCCTCACATAACGTGTTTTGTAACCCAAATGCAAAAAATACCTGAAAATTACATCAAAAGACATAAAAGTTCTCACATTTCCAAGATGGACATTGCTGTAAACCGTAGGTCCACAAACATACATTCCAACATTTCCTTCGTGAATGGGCACAAAATTTTCTTTTTCTCCCGAAAGCGTATTGTATATTTTTAAATTTTGGGATTTGTATAGAGGCATTCTTGTTTATTGTTTGTGGTTTATTGTTTGTTGTTTGTTGTTCAGTTCAAACACCATTATTTAAATTTGAGACCTTTAAATTGGCAATTATTGAAATAGTTCATCATTGATCCAATTTTATTTTTCTCTAATTCAACCATTTCGTTTAATTTCAAATGTTGTTCTTCAGAAATCAATTTTTTATCAAATGCTCTATACGAATGAGATTTTACTTCACTAGACGAGCCTTTTGCTATGCTCAAAAATTGAATAAATTCTCTATTTCATTCCGTTCAAAACCTTCAGCAATATTGTCCATAATAGATCCTGAACTTCTGTCAATTTGGTCTTTTAGGGAATAGTTGGTCTTTAGATTTGTATTTTGAATTAGAAACTCAACATATTGACAGATTTCTCGAGCCAATCTCCATATTTCTAAATCCTCGAATTTTAGTATTTTCCCCATAACAATAAACTCTAAACCCAAAACTATAAACCTTTTAAAACTTCGTTTCTAGCTTTATATATTCCAAAAGTTCTCTGCGAGTTTGCTCGTTTTTGAATTTACCCCCAAATTCAGATGTTACCGTGCTGCTTTCGATGTCTTTTATTCCTCTTGAATTCACGCAAAGGTGTTTGGCATCGATAATACAAGCCACGTCTTCCGTGCCTAACGCAATTTGAAGTTCTTGCACAATTTGCATAGTTAGGCGTTCTTGAACCTGAGGCCTTTTCGAATAAAACTCAACTATTCTGTTTATTTTTGATAGTCCAACAACTCTACCATTTGAAATATAAGCAACGTGTGCTCGTCCTATAATGGGCAGCAAATGGTGTTCGCAAGTAGAATAAACAGTAATGTTTTTTTCAACCAACATTTCACCGTACTTATAATTGTTTTCGAAGGTGGAAGCGTTTGGTTTTTTCGCAGGATTAAGACCTCCGAAAATTTCTTTCACAAACATTTTTGCTACTCGATTTGGAGTACCTTTCAAGCTATCGTCGGTCAAATCCATGCCCAGAGTAAGGAGTATATTTTCGACATCTTTTTTTATGCTGCTGATTTTTTCATCATCAGAAATGTCAAAAGCGTCTTCTCTTACTGGGTTTTTTGCTGATGAACTAATATGATTGTTTCCTATTTCGTCCTGAAATTCTTCGTTGTTTATCATTAAAAGTTACAATTATTGTGTAAAATAAATTAGGGGTAAAGATAATTAATTAAAGCTAATGAATTTCTAAAGCTTTTAATAATTAAATTGGATTAAGTACAATCGATTTACGAGAACATTTTAGCTAATTTTCTGTTTCGAATTATAGACTTGAATGGCTTCTTTTAAGATTTGGACAGCACGAATTAAATCTTCTTTTTTCAGCACATAGGCAATTCGAACTTGATTCAAACCAACTCCAGGAGTCGAATAAAATCCTGCGGCTGGAGCTACCATTACAGTTTCACCATCTAAATTATAGCTTTCAAGCAGCCATTGTGCGAAATCATCGGTATTATCTACGGGCAGTTGGGCAATGCAATAAAAAGCCGCTTTTGGAGTGGTCACCATAACACCTTCAATTTTATTTAACTCCGTAATTAAGGCGTCTCTTCGCTCTTTGTATTCAGAAATTACTTCGTCAAAATAACTTTGAGGAGTATCAATTGCGGCTTCGCACGCGATTTGTTCAATTGTGGGAGGGCATAAACGAGCCTGAGCAAATTTCATTGATGCTGAAATCACTTCTTTATTTTTAGTAACCATACAGCCAATTCGAGCGCCACACATGCTGTATCTTTTGGAAACAGAATCAATCATAATTACGTTTTGCTCAATTCCTTTAAGGTTCATCACCGAAAAGTGTTTGTCTCTGTCGTCGTAAATGAATTCGCGATACACTTCGTCTGCAATTAGAAATAAGTCGTGTTTTTTAACCAAATCCCCCAATTGATTAATTTCGGATTCGGAATACAAATAACCAGTTGGATTATTCGGATTACAGATTAAAATCGCTTTGGTTTTTGGTGTAATCGTTTTTTCAAATTCTGCAATCGTTGGCAAGGTAAAACCGCTTTCAATATTAGAAATCACAGGTACAACTCTTGCGCTTGATTCGGCTGAAAAGGCACTGTAATTGGCATAAAAAGGTTCTGGAATAATGACTTCGTCCTCCGGATCCATAATGCTGCCAAGCGCAAATAAGAGTGCTTCTGAACCACCTGTAGTAATCATTATGTCTTCAAATGAAACTCTTACATTTTGACTGGTGTAAAATGAAGCTAGTTTTTTTCGATAACTTTCATAACCTGCTGAAGGACCATATTCAATAATATCTAAATCAATATTTTTTATAGCTTCAATGGCTTTTTCCGGACTTTTAATATCGGGTTGACCAATGTTTAAATGATATACTTTATGACCTTTTAGTTTGGCCAAGTCAGCAAATGGAGCCAACTTTCGAATTGGCGATTCGGGCATTTTTCGACCTCTAATAGAAATGCTAGGCATGTTTGTAAAAATTTGGTGCAAATTTGCGACTTTTTTTTCGAAATAAATCGCTTCGATTCTGTTTATTTGTTAATAAAAGGCCTTTAATATTCAATATTTTACTATTTTTATCAAAATAAATTAGGATGAGACTAATATTCATTTTTTGTTTTTTTATTATTTCTACTTTATCGGTTTTTGGACAGGATGAATTTCAGTTTGCAAATGGAGTCGATAAAGTAATCATCCCTTTTAAAATTATCAATAACTTAGTATTTATTCCAATAAAAGTTAATAATGTTGAATTGTACTTTCTCTTAGATTCTGGTGTTGAGGAAACCATTCTTTTTAGCATGGAAGATAAGAAAGAGGTAAGTTTTTTCAATGTTGAAAAGATATCTTTGAGAGGTTTGGGAAGTGAAACATCAATAGAAGGTTTGAAATCTAAAAATAATACTTTAGAAATCAAGGATCTAAAATCTGAAAACCACTTGTTATATATTGTTTTAGATCAAAGTTTTAACTTGTCATCACACATTGGAATTCCTGTAAATGGTATTATTGGTTATAATTTTTTAAAATCAAATCTAGTTGAAATTAACTATGACAGAAAACGAATTACTGTATATAAAGATAATGAAAAGAATAGAAAACGAATAGTAAACAAATATCAGATGGTTCCCATAACTATCGAAAAATCAAAACCATATGTAATAGGTACTGCTCGTATAGATTCTTCCGAGATTTCGACAAAATTATTAATTGATATTGGCAATAGTGATGCCATTTGGCTTTTTGAAAATAAGGATAAGTCAATAAAAATTCCGGCTAAAAATTTTGAAGATTATTTAGGAAAAGGGTTTAGTGGAGATGTTGAGGGAAGAAGGGCTCAAATTAAAAAATTTGCTTTTTCAAAATTTGAATTTAATAATCCAATTGTTGCTTTTCCGGATTCGACCTCTATAAAAAATGTGAGAATGGTAAAAGATCGTGCGGGTTCAATAGGTGCCGAAATTTTAAAAAGGTTCAATTTAGTATTTGACTACCCAAACCAACAATTATTTTTAAAGAAAAACAGCCATTACAAAGCACCTTTTAATTATAATAAAAGCGGCATCGAAGTGCAACATGATGGTTTGCAATGGGTTCAAGAGACGGTTAGTCTTGAAACTGTTCCGTTTGCATTGAGGGGAAATACTTTAAAAACAAATACTGTCTACAATAACTTTAAGTATAAATTTGTTTTAAAGCCAATTTTCGTAGTTGCAAACGTTCGAAAAAATTCACCTGCGGCCATCAGTGGACTCCAAAAAGGAGATGTAATTGTTAGCATTAATCAAAAACCTGGCTATGCATTCACTTTAGAAAAAATAAATTCAGTATTGAAATCTGAAGAAGAAAATTGGATAACTTTTGAAGTTGAAAGGGAAAGCCAAATTCTAAAGTTTAAATTTCAATTGGTTAATGTGTTATAAAACAAAACGCTTCCTTGAATTAGCCAATAAGCGTTTTTACAAATTTTAATAGGTTTTAATCAGCAACAACATTTCCCTTTATTTTCAAAGGAATTCTTCCTCCTTCATAATTTACCGCGTTTGATTCTACGGTAATAGTTTTTCGTATTGGACCAAGTATCATGCTGTATTTCACTTCAATTTTCCCAGTTTTTCCTGGCATTATAGGGTCGTTAGGTTTTGAAGGTATGGTAAAACCTGGAGTCGAAAGCACATTGCTAATAATTAAAGGAGCATCTCCAGTGTTTGTAAATTCAAAAGACCGAACACCATTATCATTTTTTTTAGATGTAGAACCATAATCTATAGTATTCTCTTTTGCCTTAAATTCAATTTTAGGTCCATTTTGGGCAAAACCAAAACTACTTATCAATACGATTGCTATTAAAGTGGCTCTATTTTTCATTTTGATTTTTTTTAAATTCTGTTCAGTAAAATTACCTTTTTTAATTAAGCGGACAATTATTTATTTCGTTTTTTATACTGTACTTAATTATTTACTTTTGTTCCCACTTTTAATTACAAATATCAGACCAAAGCATAATTTTGGTTTTAACAGTTGCTTTTTTATGACAATTCCTGCACAATTTGACGCAAAGACTATTGAGAATAAATGGTATGACTACTGGATGAAGAACAATTATTTCCATTCAGAACCCGACCACAGAACGCCATATACGATTGTAATTCCTCCACCAAATGTGACTGGAGTTTTGCATATGGGACATATGTTAAATAATACCATTCAGGATGTTTTGATTAGAAGAGCACGTTTAAAAGGCTTTAACGCTTGTTGGGTTCCTGGCACGGATCACGCTTCTATTGCGACTGAAGCCAAGGTAGTTGCTAAATTAAAATCGGAAGGAATCAATAAATCCGATTTGAGTCGAGAGGAATTTTTAAAACACGCTTACGATTGGACGGACAAATACGGAGGAACTATTTTGGAACAATTGAAACAATTGGGTTGCTCTTGCGATTGGGACAGAACCAAGTTCACAATGGATCCTGATATGTCGGCTTCCGTAATTAAATCTTTTGTCGATTTATACAACAAAGGTTTGATTTATCGTGGCTATCGAATGGTAAATTGGGATCCAGAAGCCAAAACAACCTTGTCTGACGAAGAAGTTATTTATGAAGAACGTCAAGGAAAATTATATTTTTTGAAATATAATATTGTAGATTCAACAGAATTTGTAATCGTAGCAACCACTAGACCTGAAACTATTTTTGGCGATACAGGTTTGTGTTTTCATCCTGATGACGAACGATACCAACATTTGAAAGGAAAAAAAGCCATTGTGCCTATTTGTAATCGTGAAATTCCAATTGTTTTTGACGATTATATAGATATGGAGTTTGGAACAGGAAGTCTGAAAGTAACTCCTGCTCACGACATCAACGACAAAAATATTGGAGAAAAATTCAATCTTGAAATTATTGATGTTTTTAACGATGATGGTACATTGAATAGTTTTGGGTTGCATTATCAAGGCAAAGATCGTTTTGTGGTTCGTGATGAAATTGCCATTGAATTAGAAGAAATTGGAGCTTTGGCAAAAACCGAAATTCACTTAAATAAAGTTGGAACATCAGAAAGAACCAAAGCCGTAATCGAACCTCGTTTGTCGGATCAATGGTTTTTGAAAATGGAAGATTTGGTAAAACCAGCAATTCAATCTGTTTTGGTTGATGGTGAGATTAAATTGCATCCAACTCGTTTTAATAATACCTATGCCCATTGGCTTAATAATATTCGCGATTGGAATATTTCGCGTCAATTGTGGTGGGGTCAACAAATTCCTGCCTATTTCTACGGAGATGGAAAAGAAGATTTCGTGGTTGCCGAGAATATTAACGAAGCGTTGGCTTTGGCCAAAGAAAAAACTTCTAACTTCTCACTTCTAACCTCTGACCTTCGTCAAGACGTTGACGCTTTAGACACTTGGTTTTCGTCTTGGTTGTGGCCAATGTCGGTTTTTGGTGGGATTATGGATCCTGAAAATGAAGATTTTAAATATTATTATCCAACCAATGATTTGGTAACCGGTCCTGATATTTTATTTTTCTGGGTAGCAAGAATGATTATTGCGGGTTATGAATATACAGGCAAAAAGCCATTTACCAATGTGTATTTGACTGGTTTGGTGCGCGACAAACAAAGACGAAAAATGTCGAAATCGTTAGGAAATTCGCCTGAACCATTAGAATTAATCGAAAAGTTTGGAGCTGACGGAGTTCGTGT
>CAMBHH010000096.1 GCA_945866505.1 Flavobacterium psychrophilum | reverse complement strand
GCCTTAGAGTTTGTTGAACTCAATAAAAACAAACCCTTTTTCATGTATTTTTGTCCTACATTACCTCATGAACCATACCACCAGCCAGATGATAAAACTTTAGAGTATTATGCCAAAAAAACCGGATTTCCTGTTGGAGAAGCCCATTCTGAAGAATTCAGCGTTCCGAAATATGCTGCGTTGTCATCAAGACTAGATCAGCAAGTAGGCGAGATTGTGGCTAAATTAAAAGAAATGAACCTCTTAGATAATACGCTCATTATTTTTGCGAGTGACAACGGTACTGCTCTCCGTCCAGAGGAAGATAGCTATTTACATACTGCTGGAGATTTAAGAGGTCGAAAATCTGAAGTGTATGAAGGAGGTATTAAAACCCCGTTGATTGCTTATTGGAAAGGGAAAATTATTCCGGGAAGTAGTAGTGAACTTATTTCTGCATTTTGGGATTTCTTGCCCACTTGTGCCGAAATTGTAAATGTAAAAACCCCTAGTGATATTGACGGTATTTCCTATTTACCAACTCTTTTAGGGATTAAGGGCAAACAGCAAACACATGAATATTTGTATTGGGAGCGCAACCAGTCTCAAGCTATCAGAAAAGGAGATATGAAAGCGGCTATTTCTTATGATAAGACCACCCAAAAACAAAAAGTTGAAATTTACAATCTTGCCAAAGATCCTTACGAGAAAAAGGATTTAGCTGATGCAATGCCAGAACTTAAAGAGGAGTTTGTTAAATTAGCTCAAACAGCCAGAGTAGAATCTGAAATTTTCCCATTAATTAAAAAGAATAAAAAACCAAAAAAATAAACCTTTAATCAATGAAATTCACATCTATTTTTTTAAGCTTCCTAGCTCTATCTTTAAGTTTAAATGCTATTAGTCAAAACAAAAATTCAAATGTAAAACCCAATATTGTTTTTATTTATTTGGATGATTTGGGCTACGGAGATTTAAGCTGTTACGGTACAACTTCTATAAAAACACCAAATATTGACGCTTTGGCCAATGGAGGAGTGCGATTTACAAACGGTTATGCTACTTCAGCAACTTGTACACCAAGCCGTTACGGTCTTCTTACAGGTGTTTATCCATGGCGAAATAAAGACGCCAAAATTCTTCCGGGTTCAGCGCCTTTATTAATAGGCAAAGATCAGCAGACAATTCCAAAAATGTTAAAAGAAAAGGGATACCAAACCGCTGTTGTGGGCAAGTGGCATTTGGGTTTAGGCACTGGAATTGTGGATTGGAACAAACAATTAGATGCAGGTCCAAATGATGTTGGTTTTGATTATTCTTATATTATGGCGGCTACTCAAGATAGAGTACCAACTATTTACATTGATAATGGAAAAGTAGTTAATTTGGATAGTAAGGATCCTATATCCGTAAATTATGATAAAAATTTCCCAGGACAACCCACAGGGAAGGAAAATCCAGAATTACTCACGATGAAATGGCACCATGGTCACAACGGTTCTATAGTAAACGGGATTCCTCGTATTGGTTTTGTATCAGGTGGTGCTAGTGCAAATTGGAGCGATGTCGATTTAGCAGATCATTTCTTGGCCAAAGCACAAACCTACGTTAAAAGCCACAAAGCGGAACCATTTTTTCTCTATTATGCTTTAAATCAACCGCACGTACCTCGTACTCCCAATCCAAGATTTGTAGGTAAATCAGGAATGGGACCTCGTGGAGATGCTATTTTAGAAGCGGATTATTGCGTAGGTGAAATAGTAAAAACGTTAAAAGACGAAGGAGTTTTAGACAACACCTTGATTATGTTTTCAAGTGATAACGGACCAGTTTTGAACGATGGTTATTACGATGACGCAGTAGAAAAACTAGGCAATCATAAACCCAACGGCCCTTTGCGAGGAGGTAAATATAGTTTGTTAGAAGCGGGTACTCGAGTTCCCTTTTTTACCTATTGGAAAGGTACTATTACACCCCAAGTTTCTGATGCATTGGTTTGCCAAGTCGATTTATTGGAATCTTTAGCAAGTTTGGTAAATGTTGATGTTAAAAGTACTGATAGTCAAGATTTACTAAATGTATTTTTGGGTAAAAGCAATAAAGGAAGAAAAAATCTCATTATTGAAGCCAATACTAAAACTGCCTTCCGCCAAGGTGATTGGATGATGATTCCTCCTTATCCAGGTGATCCAATTTTAGCGGAAGTCAATATCGAAGTAGGTAACTCCAAAGATTTTCAATTGTATAATTTAAAAAAAGACATTGGTCAAAAACAGAATCTTGCCAAATCACAACCAAAACTGTTAACCGCAATGGTGAAAGATTTCGAAAAAATCAGAGGTAACGATTATAAAAATGTAGAAAAAATAGAGTTGAAATAACCATGAAAAAACAAATCCTTTTAACCTTTCTATTTTTAGTTTTCGTTTCTTTTAAAGCTACTAGTCAGAGTGATTTGCAAAACGGGGATTGTGCTCAACTGAACCCAATAGATTTCAATACGTTAATAAACGGAAAGCAAGCGGGGGTGTTTTTTCTTAAAAACGGAAATCTAACGGCTGCCATAACTAATTATGGTGGCCGTATTATTAGTCTATGCGCGCCGGATAAAAACGGTCAAAAGGCCGACGTAGTGCTTGGCTTTAAGAGTATTGACGATTACCTAAAAGCAACGGGAGTGTACCACGGAGCCATTATAGGAAGGGTGATAGGAAGAATTTCTAAAGGAATCTTTGAAATGGATGGAAAAACATATTCACTTCCTATTAATAATGGGGCTAATCACCAACATGGAGGTTTACTGGGATTTCATAATCAAGTCTGGGATGTAAAATCAGTTACAGAAAGTTCAATAGTTTTGTCTTATATTTCTGTTGATGGAGAAATGGGTTATCCCGGGAATTTAAAAGTGGAAGCCACTTATACCTTAACTTCAAATAATGATTTGACTTTGAAATTAACTGGTACTACAGATAAAGCAACTCCTGTAAACTTGACCAATCATGCTTTTTTTAACCTTGCAGGAGAAGGGAAGGGAACTATTTTAGACCACATTGTAACGATTCCGTCTAATTCTTTTTGCGCTGTAAATCCTGATAAAATTAAAACAGGTGAAATTCTAAATGTTCAAGGAACTCCATTTGATTTTAGAAAAGGAAAAACTATTGGCAAAGATATCATTTTAGAAAATTCAAATGAACAGTTAAAAATAGCTGGCGGATACGATCAAAGTTATGTATTAAAGAAGAAGCATAGTGCTAAAATTGTTTTAGCAGCCACTGTAGTCGATCCCAAAAGCGGACGCAAATTAGAAGTTTTTACCAATAATCTGGGGGTGCATTTTTTTAGTGCCAATTTTTTTAAAGGGACCGATATCGGAAAAATGGGAAAACCATTTAATTTTAGAGAATCGTTTGCACTAGAAACCCAAGATTATAGTTCAACAAATCAAAAATCTTTTCCAACACTTATTCTCAAACCTGGTAAAAAATATGAAAGCTATACTATTTACCATTTTTCTACTACGAAGTAGTTTTAATAACAAACTTTAATATTTCTTCAAATGAGAATAAACCTTATAATGATTTGCAGTGTATTGTTTTTTCAAGCCAATTCTCAAACTATTGATAATAAAAAATTAATAGAAAATTGCTTAGAGAATTATTTTCAGTACGATAGAGAAAATATACACGTTCAGTTCAATAAAAATAGGTATGTGAACAGTGAAGATATTGGTTTTAAAGGATATATTACCAGCAAAAACAATACGATATTAGCTGAAAACACCACTAATGTGCAATTTATAGTTTATGATGCCCAAAGGCAAATCATTCAAAAAAAATTACTTTTTGCAAGTAAAGGAACCTTTGCTGGAGGAATTCATCTGGACGACAAATTCAAAGCGGGTACATACTATTTTCATTTTTTCACCAATTGGATGCACAATTTTATAGAAGATGATTCTTTCGTGCAAACCATCGAAATCATTGATAAAAAGGAATCCTATAATTTTGATTCAGAGGAACCCAATTATAAAACAGCCGAAATTAGATTATTTCCTGAAGGAGGATCTATAATAAGTGATATTATCAACACTGTTGGCGTCAAGATTACGGATTGCAATCAAAGAGGAATCCAAATAAGTGATGGTATTATCGTGGATTCTAAAGCAAATGAAATTTCACATTTTCACACTAACCAGTCGGGAAATGGTGTTTTTTATTTAAATCCTGATCTAAATGAAACTTATACGCTAAAGATAATATCTGAAAAATTAACTATCTCAAAATCATTACCCACTATTCAAGAAACGGGTATTGTAGTTAGTTATAATAATAATCTAAGTGGACAAAATCTATTAGTTAATGTCAAAACGAATGACAAAGGCGTCGCATTATACCAAAACAAAACGTATAACCTCTTGGTCCAACAAAATAAAAATGCACTTCTAAAAGAAATAACGTTCAATAATAAACAAACGGATCAAATAGTCTATTTCGATAAAAAATACGTTTCCAATGGTGTCAATAGTATTCGAATAATCGATGAAAACCTAAATGAAATCACCGAACGGTTACTATATAATTATGGCACAATAAATCCAGTCACTTCTCTCGAAGCGAAAGCTGTTGCAAATGATAGCATAGTATTGTCTGGAAAAACTGGAGTGATTCAAGCGAATCTAAGCGTGAGCGTACTTCCTGCAGATAATAAGTGTGCTGAACAAAAAAGAGCAATTATGGGTACTTTTTATCTCAATGCCTACTTAGAAATCCCTGAAATAAATAACTATTCTTACTATGATCCTGAAAACAAAAATAGAATAGCAGAAATGGAGTTGTTGATGTTGAATCAAAATAGAAGTAAATATCTGTGGAATAACATTAAATCGAATCCCCCAAAAATGAGTTATACTTTTGATAAAGGAGTAACCATTAGCGGTACTGTGGAAAAAGTAATAAAACCAAAGTCAAAATTTAAGATGTCTCTCTTTTCTTTAAAAGACAACGTTTTTGAAGAAACAACTATTGATGAAAAAAGTAATTTTAAGTTCGAAAACTTTTATGCCAAGGATTCCACTGTTTTCATCCTGCAAATGATGGACGAAAAAAGCCTAGCCATAACTACTAAAATGACAACAAAAGTTGCTTCAGAGATCACTCCATTAAATTTATCGATACCATTTGAAAAATCCATTTGTCCTCCCTTAAAAAAAAAAGATACTAATTTTACTTTTAGCCCACCAAAACTTGAAGACTCCGTGACTAAATTAAATGAAATTGTAGTTCAAAATAATTTCAAAAAAGCGACTCTAATACATGAAACCGAAATGAGTATGAATGCACAAGGATTTAAAATTCAGGAGGGACAGCACGGAAGCGTTTTAGACTTCATAGGTAGAAATGGCTACAGAACTGGTATTGATGTAGAAGATAACGAAGCCTACATTCGGAACTCCAATTCCAGTAGTTCAAATAATGCTCCAGCCGTTTACATTGACGATATTCAACAAACTGATTTTAATTTTTTATTTGATCTCGAAATCAGTGATGTAGATGAAATTTATATCGACAAATCTGGACTTTCAGATACTTCTAGTAGAAGTACTGGCACAATAAAAATTTTCCTAAAGAAAGGTGTTAAAAACAAATTTTTCAAGATCAAATACAGCTCGCTGATTGTAACAAATGGCTTTTCTCCTAATATTGAATTTAAGAACTCTTATTTCGAAACCCAAAAAGAGTTTTATTACTTTGGGACTTTAAATTGGACTCCAACTATTACAATAAAAGACAATCCAAATTTTGAAGTGAAGTTTCCAAAAGGAAATCAAAAAGAAATAAAAGTTCAAATAGAAGGTTTCACAGCCGATGGACAACTACTATCTGAAATAAGGAAAATACCAGTTTTATAAATATTCCATCCACTAAAATGCTCAATAAAATGCTGCTGTTGCGCTGCATCTTATACAAATTCATCGAGATTTTGACCTTTATTGATCCTGTGTAAAAAACTGTATCAGGTCGATAATTACAAATTTTAATTGTTCGTAATTTTGAAACACAGAAATTTCTTTACCTACTTTTTAGTACAGCATTCAAACAAAATGAGTACGATAGTTTTATTCTTCATATATTTGTAATTCAGCGTATGATTTAGAATATACATTGCTAGGTTTTGGAAGTGTGCGTGATGTTATTCGCCCCGAAATTTTTAGAGAGCGAATGAAAAAATTATTCAAAAAGCTTTTGCTCGTTATGATGATTACTTATCTGGTGAGAAATGAATTTATATCGTTGTAAAATTGATTTTATGGATTTAATTATGCAGAGGAAGGGAGGTACCCTTCTTTTTCACGGTATTTTTTCAACTAAATTTTCTAAAAAAGCTAGTACTTGATTCGAGAATAAGTCTGTAGGGTTCAAGTAATAACTCACTGTAAATCAGTGGTTTATTTTTTTATTATATATAATCCATTATAATTTTGATTTAATCGCTTTTTTGATTGCTTTTTTAAATTGAAATGCTTGAATAATTTTCTATTTTTAACCAAAATAAAAATTATGACTGTCTTGGTAAGATCCTTTTTTCTTTTTTGTTCAATTATAAGTTTGTTTTCCTGTAAATCACAAACTTTAATGACGGATGTTAAAATTAAGCCAATCCTAAATGACACCGTATTCGTTAACTTGAAAGACTACGGCAAAGATTTTGTCTATGATATGAAATATGCAACTACTGATAACTTTTTGAAAGCCAAAGTTTATGATTGTGCTGAATGCTTTTTGCGTTTAAAAACGGTTAAAGCCATGATTGAAGCCAATTCTCAGTTTATGAAAAAAGGCTATAAAATCAAGATATTCGATTGCTATCGCCCTTTGGATATTCAAAAACGAATGTGGAAAATCGTTCCCAATCCTTTTTATGTAGCTGATCCGGCCAAAGGATCCATTCACAATAGAGGTGGTGCTGTCGATATGACTTTGGTAGATTTTAATGGAAAAGAGCTCGATATGGGAACCACTTTCGATTTTTTTGGGATTGAAGCCAGCCATAATTATCAAAATCTCTCTCAGGAAGTAAAATCCAATAGACAATTGTTGAAAACCATAATGCTTGAAAATGGGTTCAACTCATTTGATTCAGAATGGTGGCATTACAATTTGAAATCGGCATTGAACGACAAAGTTTCGAATGCCAAATGGAAATGCGACTGATTATTCAACGCAGTGCAAATAGTTGATGAAATAATTTTCAGGCTGATATATTTTATTGTCCATCTCAGCTGTAAATTCTTTTCGGAAAACATAATCTTCTAAATCGGTCAAATATTTAATCCGCATTAAATTGGCCGGAGAGCTTTTTAAATCTTCAAAAGAACCTTTTATGAACATAAAATTTCCAACAAGAAGTCTGTTGTCAAATCCTTCATTATCTCTAACCATTGTACCACAATTTTCATTGTCAATGTGAAGTAAAGTTACTATCTTACCATTATTTAGCTGAAAAAATAGTTTTGAATTTTTGTCAAAACAATTCGCTTTCATAAAGTCCTTACTTTTTTGAATGAACTGTACATTTAAGGTTGGAGTTCCGTCGGTCAAAACAAGAGAAAAAAAGATATAATTTTTGTTTCCAGCGAAATTTTTCTCGTAAATCATGTATCCTTTGGTCGATTTGTACGTTCCAATCGAGTCTTTTACATTCGCGCTATATTCACAGGTTTTTTGGGCAAATATCTGGATGCTAATCAACAGGAAAAAGGCTGGAACTAAATGTTTCATCTGGTTATATTGTTTGTTTTTTAATGGAAGATGGAACGCCTGCAATCCTATTCCTGAGAAGTAATGAACATTGTAGTTGGCGTTTCATCGTAAATTATATTTTTTTGCAAATTAAAACTATTTTATTGTAATTTTCATCAGTTGTAAAAAAACAATATCGATTTCCACCTTCTTTTAATTTCCATTTTTTGCGGATGTTTTCAACCGTTTCAGGAAAATTTCGGGTGGTGATGTTGCATTGTTTTCCTTCAAGTAAATTCTTCATTTCTGTTTTGTGATATGCAATAGTATTTTCGATTTCAAAAATTCTTCCTGGAAAGGCAATAATTTCAGAATTGGTATATAAATGTGAATGTTTGTGCAGTTTTTTGAGTTTAAAAAAAGTACCTACTTCATCAAAAGCACCAGATTTCATTATGGCACTGTTAGGTTCGTATATATATTTTTCTGGCAAACCATATTCAGGAATTTCTGCATTTTCGTCCAAAACAAAATCGAAAACATCTCGATTTTCTTTGATAATATTGATGGTTTTAAGGCTTGTTTTTCCCAAATAATCTTTATGTAATTCCCATAATAATTCCTTGACCTCATTTTCTAAAGCCACGATATGTATTGATTTTACATTTGTAAGTTCTGACAATCCAGCTGAAATATCAAGTAGTGGCGCTGTTTTTATTAGAATTTTAGCTGAATAATTGAATAGAAAATTCAGATTTTCAGGAACATTAGGCAAACAATCTTTGAGCATAAAAACTTTGCCTTTGGCATTATTTCTTCTAGAAGGATCGATGTAAATCCAATCGCACGTGGCGTTTAATTGAGTTAAAATATCTAAACTATTTCCCGAATAACAACTTATATTTTTTACATTGAGTTGCTCAAAATTGTGTTTTACGATTTGAGAAAGTTCAGCGTTTATTTCGCAGTGGGTGATATTTTTTATCTTTTTTGCAAAATAAAAATCGTCGACGCCAAAACCTCCTGTCAAATCGATAAGATTGTCACCAGAAACAATTTCAGATTTATAGGAAGCTGTTTTTTCAGAAGAGGATTGTTCAACTGAAATTTTGCTTGGAAAAAGGATATTTTTTGAAGCAAACCATTGGGGTAATTTGTCTTTAGATTTGGTTTTAGCTTCAATTTGATTTATTATAGAAATCCAATCAACTTCCGGAAATGGATTTTTTTGCAAAGCTAATTTTGCGATATTGGCATCAATTTTAGAATTAATAAATGCTTGAATTGTAGGATCTAATAGTTTTAAATCCAAAATTAAATGTCTTTAGTAAATAGCTTAATTACTTTGTTTTCTGGAAAAAATTCTTTCCCAATTACTTTCAAAATAGTGTATAACGGAACAGCGACAATCATTCCTAAAATACCAGATAGAAATCCTGCAATCAGGATAACGAGGAAGATTTCTAGAGGATGCGAACTCACGCTTTTGGAAAAAATGATGGGTTGTGACAAGTTATTGTCGATTACTTGTACAATCCAAAAACCAATTAAAACATAGATTGTAGTAGGTAAAATTACGGTTTGAAAATCAGAACCTAAATTGCTTAACATTGTTAAAACGGCAGCCAAAATGGATGCGATTAGCGGGCCAATGTAAGGTACAATATTCAAAACTGCACATAAAAAAGCAATGATTAAAAAATTGGGAATGCCAAAGATCAATAGCACAATTACATATAAAATGAAAACAATAAATAATTGGAGTAATAAACCAATAAAATAGCGAGAAAGTAAATGATTTATTTTATGTACTGAATTCAAAATTTGTTCTTCGTGTGTGTCTGGAATCAATTTTTTAGCTCCATTAATGAAAAGCAATCGGTCTTTGAGAAAGAAAAAAGTTATAAATAAAACGGATGCTAATCCCATTCCAAAACTTCCGATGGTACCTAATACGCTATTTAAAAAATTAGGAATAAAATTGAAATTTAGTTTAGAAGTGATATTGGCTTCTTTGAACATTTGATCTGAATCGACGTTATGACTCTCTAAAAATGCAACGGCTTGGTCGGATAGCCGTGTTACATTTTTTTCAATTTCGGTGGTTTTTAATAGTGATAAATTCTCTCCTTGCGAAGAAATCAAAGGAATAAACATTAATACAAAACCAGCAATAAATAGTACAAAAATAGCTAAAGTTACAATTGTTGCTAAAGTATGCTTGAATTTCAATCTTTTGTTCAAGAAATCAAGAATAGGATTTCCTATTAAAGTTAGTATTAAAGCCACTACAAGATAGATTAAGACCGATTGGATAAGGTATAAAAAATAAAGCGATACTAGTGTTAAAACGATAAAGCCAAGTGCTCTTAAAATTCCGTGTGCAATAATTTTTGATGTAATCATTTTTGTTTATGTTAAGGATTAAGATAAAATTTAATCAACTAATTGCGATCAATTATTAAAAATGTAATGCAGAATATTGGCTCCCATTTTTAAAGCTTTTTCGCGAACTTCTAAAGGATCATTGTTAACTTCGGCATCTTCCCATCCGTCTCCTAAATCACATTCATAAGTATAAAGCAACACTAATCTGTTTTCGAAAAAAATGCCAAATGCTTGTGGACGTTTTCTGTCGTGTTCGTGAATTTTTGGTAAACCACTGGCAAATAAATTGGGTTTTTGAAAAATGAGATGATTCGCTGGAATTTCCACTAATTCAGTATTTGGAAAAATTTTCTTTATTTCTTTCCCGACGTATTCATTCATTCCGTAATTATCATCAATATGTATAAAACCTCCTGAAGTCAGATAATTTCTCAGATTACTGAGATCGGCTTCGCTAAAAACCACATTTCCGTGACCTGTCATATGCACAAAAGGATAGGAAAACAAATCGGGACTGCTGGGCTCTACAGTTGCAGGTTTGAGTTTTATCTTAGTGTTAATATTAGTGTTGCAATATTTTATCAAATTCGGTAATGAAGTAGGATTGGCATACCAATCCCCTCCACCACTGTATTTTACCAAGGCAATTTCTTGGGAAAAAGAAGCGAAAGAAATTAACAGTAATAGAAATAATATTTTTTTCATAAAATTATAAATTATTCTGAAATTCCCCCTTCGGGGGTTAGGGGGCTTTCATTCGCAAAAACCACACTATGACAAGCCACAATAGCTGCCGTTTCAGTTCGTAATCTGGTATTTCCTAACGATACTGCAACATAATTATTTTCTAATGCGAGTGCTATTTCTTTTTCTGAGAAATCGCCTTCTGGACCGATGAGCAATGTAACATTTTCGTTTGTTTTTATAACTGATTTAAGTGTTTTTTTATCTGTTTCTTCACAATGTGCAATGAGTTGTAAACCTGCGTTTTTACGTTTGATAAATTCTTTAAAAGCTATGGCTTCGTTCAGTTTTGGAAGGAATAAAACATTCGATTGTTTCATAGCTGTCAATATTATTTTTTCAAAACGTTCTTTATTTACAGCCTTTCGTTCCGAACGGTCACACATGATTGGAGTGATTTCGTGAATGCCAATTTCGGTTGCTTTTTCTAAAAACCATTCGTAACGGTCATTCATTTTAGTTGGCGCAACAGCCAAATGCAATTGAAATTTTGAAGGTTCAGCCTTTTCAATCTCAAGAATTTTTACCGTACATTTATTGTCTGAAGCTAATGTAATTTCGGTTTCAAATAATAAACCTAAGCCATTGGTAACAAATAAAATATCAGTGTCTTTTTTGCGAAGTACCTTGATTATATGTTTGCTTTCTTCCTTATCAAAAGAAAAGCTTTCAGTGGTTTCATCAATAGTTGGATTATAAAATAATTGCATAGTTTAGAATTGAATTCGTGCTTTTGAAACCACCGACGAAGTTTCGAAATTTTGGGACAAGAACTTTTGATAACCTACGATTCCAATCATTGCAGCATTATCGGTAGTGTATTCAAATTTTGGAATATAGGTTTTCCAACCGTATTTGGTTTCGGCTTCTTTTATTGTGGCTCTGATACCAGAATTAGCAGAGACGCCTCCGCCTATGGCGATTTGTTTGATTCCAGTTGCTGCGACAGCCAATTTCAATTTTTCCATCAGAATTTCGATGATCGTATATTGGATCGAAGCACAAATATCATTGAGGTTTTCATCGATAAAATTTGGATTTTCTAACTTCTTCTTTTGGATAAAATACAAAATGGCTGTTTTCAATCCTGAAAAGCTGAAGTCTAATCCGGGAACTTTTGGTTTGGTAAATGCAAATGATTTTGGATTTCCAAGTTGGGCATATTTATCAACTAGCGGACCACCAGGATAGGGAAGTCCTAATATTTTAGCACTTTTATCGAAAGCTTCTCCTACAGCATCATCAGTGGTTTCACCAATAATTTCCATATCAAAAAAGTCGGTTACTTGTACAATTTGAGTATGTCCACCAGAAATGGTCAAAGCCAAAAAGGGAAATGTAGGTTTGTTAAAACCTTCTTCGTCAATGAAATGTGCCAAAATATGGGCTTGCATATGATTGACAGCGATTAAAGGAATATCTAATGCCAATGACAATGATTTGGCAAAGGAACTTCCTACTAACAATGAACCCATTAATCCTGGACCTTGCGTAAATGCAATGGCAGAAAGTTGGTCTTTTTTTATGTTTGCTTTACTCAAAGCTGCATCAATAACTGGGACAATGTTTTGTTGGTGTGCCCGAGAGGCCAATTCCGGAACAACTCCTCCGTATTGATTGTGTATCAATTGGTTAGCGACAATATTTGACAAAACTTTATCATTATGTAAAACCGCTGCGGCAGTGTCATCGCAAGAACTTTCGATAGCAAGAATAAAAACCTCGGAATTTTGCATAAAAAGGCACTATTTTTGAATTATATTTGACATTCCGTAAAATATACTTTACGGACGAGCCAAAATTAAAGAATTTTTATCTAAATCGGCTTTCTTTCGTTGTGCAAAATGTAAATTCAGAATAAATTAAAACGGCAAATCGGTATCAAAAAAATTATAAAAATAGTATTGCGTACGATTCTTGCACTGATTTTGCTAGTTTTAATACTTGGTATTGCTTTGACACTGCCATTTGTTCAAACAAAGATTGGGAGTTACGTAACGAATACACTCAATGAAAAATACAAGATAAGCATCAATGTTGAAGAAGTTTCTTTGACGGTCTTCGGTGGAATGAAATTGAAAAATGTTTTGATTCTAGATCATCATAAAGACGCTTTGATTTCTGCTAATCGAATAAAAACTAATATTTTAGACTGGAGTAAAATAGTAGATGGCGATTTAATTTTTGGTGATATTGCTGCGGACGGTTTGTATTTTAATGTGAAAACCTATAAAAAAGAAAAAGAATCCAATCTTGATCGATTCGTAGCGGCATTTGATTCTAAAACGCCACCTTCTACAAAACATTTTTTATTAACCGCCACCAAAGTAAAGATTACTAACGGCCATTATAGTCTTATTGACGAAAAT
>CAMBHH010000095.1 GCA_945866505.1 Flavobacterium psychrophilum | reverse complement strand
GAAAACTATGATAAGCAAAGCGTCTTTCTATTAAAAGCTAATATTTTATCTATGTGGTTTAAACTTTTCAATATTAATCGAGCTGAAGTTTAGACTTTGTCAAAATTTGAAACTTGACATCCGTTTTGGGAAACAAAAAAGCTACATCTTTGAAAATGCAGCTTGAAAATTGTATCTTGAAAATCCATTCTTTATTTGGTTTTCATTGGCGGCAAATCAAATGCTTTTGAATCACTTTCAAAATTATTACGGTGTGAACCATCGCAAAAAGGTTTGTTGGATGACAATCCACAACGACACAGACCTAGTGCTGTTCTTCCTTCTAGCCCATAAATTACTCCATCTTGATCCATTATTTCAAAATCACCTTCGATTTTTATCGATCCGTTTTTATTGATTATTAGTTTAGTCTTACTCATATTGTTTTTTGTTTAGAGGTCAAAGATTGCAAAAATTATCCGTTCCAAGTCACTTTTTCTATAAATTATCTAATTCTAAATCGATTAAAAAACATTCCTTACATAATATGCCGAGCCTAAGACTATATTTCCTCGTTACTATTCTTTTGTTGATTCATTTTTGCCACCAACCCTTTCAATCGTAATGCTTTTTCTTTTTTTCTTCTTGTAATTTAGACTTTTTCCTATTGAGTAATTTGGTATGCAAAGCCTTGTTTTTAGTATTTTTTTCAGGTCCTTTAGGCATCGTTGCAAGTCTTTAAGAATTATGTCCGCAAAGATAAACAAAGCCAAATTATAAAATGAAGAATTGATTAGAATCACAAATTCTCTAGCCCCGATAAAAGTGGAAATTCTTTTGCTTTTTTCTTTAAAAAGCAAAAGATTGCAACGGATAGCGGGAATAGCTCCACAAAAAAACGGAAACAACTGTAAAAGTTATTTCCGTTATATACTACATCTTACTATGATTTATAATCTATCGCTATACCAAATGAATTATCTAATATATACTGAAACAACACCATTGGCTTGTTTCAATTTTAATTCAGAAAGCGTAAGATTAACTATATCATAAGTTGTAGTTGAACCGTTTATTTCAGTTGTTAATTTACTTCCCGATTTGGAATAAGTTCCTGAAATAGTCGACAATGCACAAGGGCTTACCGTGGAACTATAATCTCCTGAAGTTAAAGTGTTGTCAATTTTTAGATTGATAAAGTCGTGGTCGCAGCCGCTTTGATTTTGTGGTGCGTCAGTTAATGTTTCTACACCATTACTATTTATTCCGACTTTGACAATATCCCATTTACCAATTATAGGAGCTACTGTGTCCCCAGCATTTTCAGTGCTACTACAAGAAACTGTAAGTAATCCGATACTTAATACTAAGGCAGCTAATGTGCTTTTTGTTTTCATACTATTTTTATATTAATATATACTAAATACATAATTAAAAGAAACACGAGAATTATTACGATAAGTTTCATATATGTAAAATTTAATTTTTTAGAGGTCATATATGTTATCGCCTTTTATTTATTGGTGTTTGATTGCAACAAACTCATTGTTAATGGCGATTTCATAATACTATTTTGTTTAATTAATAAGGACAAAATTAGCATTGTAGGTGGCAAATAATGTTACATAATTATTGATAATATTTACAATATTATTATGATGGCTTGGATTATCAAATGAGCTTCTTATAAAATCTTTACGCTAGTACAAACAAGTCACGACTTGTCCCTACCATAAAAAATCTTATTTTTGCAACAAATTAAACTTCATTATGCTACAGAATCCAAAACGATTTACCATTACGGCGGCATTACCTTATACAAACGGACCCATTCATATTGGGCATTTGGCGGGTGTTTACGTGCCTTCGGATATATATTCCAGATATTTAAGATTGCAAGGTAGAGACGTTTTGTTTGTGTGCGGAAGCGACGAACACGGCGTGGCGATTTCGATGAAAGCCAAAAAAGAAGGAGTTACACCTCAAGAAGTAATCGATAAATACGATGGAATTATCCGAAAATCATTCTTGGATTTTGGAATTTCGTTTGACAATTATTCTAGAACTTCGGCCAAAATTCATCACGATACAGCTTCGGAATTTTTCAGAACATTATATGATAAGGGTGATTTTATCGAAGAAGTGGCCGAACAATTGTACGATGCCAAAGCAGACCAATTCTTGGCAGACCGCTTTGTTGTGGGAACTTGTCCACGTTGTGGCAACGAAGAAGCGTATGGCGACCAATGTGAAAAATGTGGTTCGACACTGAACGCGACGGATTTAATTAATCCAAAATCGACCATTACAGGAGAAACGCCTATTTTGAAATCGACAAAACACTGGTTTTTGCCTTTGGATCGTTATGAAGATTTCTTGAAAGAATGGATTCTCGTGGGACATAAAAATGACTGGAAACCGAATGTTTACGGACAGGTAAAATCTTGGATTGACGGTGGATTGGAACCTCGCGCCGTAACTCGTGACCTCGATTGGGGAATTGATGTTCCCGTTGAAGGTGCCGAAGGAAAAAAATTATATGTTTGGTTTGACGCACCGATTGGCTACATTTCTTCTTCGAAAGAATGGGCTGCTAGAGAAGGAAAAGATTGGGAACCGTATTGGAAAGATCAAGACACAAAATTGGTTCACTTTATAGGGAAAGACAATATTGTTTTTCACTGTATCATTTTTCCTGCAATGTTGAAAGCCGAAGGAAGTTATATTTTGCCAGATAATGTTCCAGCGAACGAGTTCTTGAATTTGGAAGGAAATAAATTATCGACTTCTAAAAACTGGGCGGTTTGGTTGCACGAATATTTGGAAGAATTCCCGAATCAGCAAGATGTTTTGCGTTATGCTTTAACGTCGAATGCTCCAGAAACTAAGGATAATGATTTCACTTGGAAAGATTTTCAGGCAAGAAATAATAATGAATTAGTAGCGATTTTTGGAAATTTCATCAATCGTGTGGTGGTTTTGACCAATAAATATTATGAAGGAATTGTACCAAGTCCAAACGAACTTTCGGAAGTGGATGAAGCTACTTTAACTGAATTGAAAGCCTATCCATCTGTAATTTCGAGTTCGCTAGAACGGTATCGATTCCGGGAAGCTTTGGGCGAATTGATGAATGTTGCCCGTTTGGGAAATAAGTATCTTGCCGACGAAGAGCCTTGGAAAATGATAAAAACCAATCCAGCTCGTGTACAAACCCAAATGTATGTGGCTTTGCAAATTGCTGCAGCTTTGAGTTCACTTTGTGAGCCTTTCTTGCCATTTACTTCTAAAAAATTGTTGAAAATGTTAAATATCAACATCAACAATTGGAATTTGGATTTTGAAGATTGGAATTTATTACCTACTGGACACCAAATTGGCGAAGCCGAATTGCTTTTCGCTAAAATTGAAGATGAAGAAATCCAAAAACAAATAGACAAATTGGAAGCAACTAAGACCGCTAATTTAGCCGAAAACAAAGTGGTTGAACCACAGAAAGAAACTATTCAATATGATGATTTTTCCAAAATGGATATCCGTGTAGGCACAATCATCGAAGCCGAAAAAATGCCAAAAGCCAACAAATTGCTGATTCTAAAAATAGATACCGGAATTGACGTTCGCACGATTGTTTCAGGAATTGCTGAGAGTTTTTCACCTGAAGAAATCGTTGGAAAACGCGTAACTGTTTTAGTGAATTTGGCTCCAAGAAACCTTCGTGGCATAGAAAGTCAAGGAATGATTTTAATGACCAACAACGCTGAAGGGAAATTAGTTTTTGTAAATCCGGATGCGGATGGTGTTGCGAATGGCGAATCAATAAATTAATATTTTGTAAATGTAAAACGGGTAGAGACGTTGCAGTGCAACGTCTCTACCCGTTTTAATCGACACCCTTTTTTATTTTATGTTGTAATTTGTAAAGACATTACAAATTATTATATTCGTTGACTATCTATTCAAAAAATATGAAGGGAAAATTCCAAAATAAATACCGTATTTCCTCTAGCCGTTTGAAAAATTGGGATTATGGAAAAAATGGTGCATATTTCATAACAATTTGTGCTGGGAAAAGAGAACATTATTTTGGTGAAATCGTGTTTGCAAATGATGAAAACGAAATGCAGTTTAACGAAATTGGACTGTTAGCGAATGAATTTTGGACGGAAATCCCTAAACATTTTCCGTTTGTTGAATTAGGAAATTATCAGATTATGCCCAATCACGTTCACGGAATATTGATTATTGATAAAAAAAATGTTGTTGATGACGTTGTTGTAGAGACGTTGCGGGTAGAGACGTTGCAATGCAACGTCTCTACGGATGAAAAAAACGGCATAAAAAACGAACAAATGGCAAAAATTTCACCAAAACCGGGTACAATTTCTACCATAATACGTTCCTACAAATCGATGTTAACCAAACACGCTCATTATATTCATGCCGATTTTGAATGGCAAGAACGTTTTCACGATCATATTATTCGCGATTCGGAATCGTTTGAAAGAATTCAACATTACATAGAAAAAAATGTGGCGAATTGGAAAGATGATAAGTTTTACAATTAATTTATTCACGAAAATAAACAAACCTTATGAACCTAAAAGTAATTGCCTTCGATGCCGACGACACCTTATTTGTTAATGAACCCTATTTTCAAGAAACGGAGCAAAAATTCTGTGGTTTGATGAGCGATTATTTATCGCATCAAGGCATTTCGCAGGAACTTTTCAAAGTTGAAATCGACAATTTGAAAATCTACGGTTACGGAATAAAGGCGTATATCCTTTCGATGATTGAAGCCGCAATGAAAATTTCGAATAATACCATCCCTGTTGAAGTCATTGAAAAAATCATCGAATATGGGAAAGAATTACTCGAAAAACCCATTGTGTTATTAGATGGCGTTGAAGAAACCTTAGAAGCTTTGCACGGAAAATACAAACTAGTTGTTGCCACTAAAGGCGATTTATTAGACCAACGCAGAAAACTTCATAATTCAGGGTTGGGACATTATTTTCACCACATCGAAGTGATGGCCGACAAACAGGAAAAAGATTATTCGGATTTAATAAAACGATTGGATATTCAACCCGAAGAATTTTTTATGATTGGCAATTCCTTAAAATCGGATGTTTTACCAGTTTTAGCCATCGGCGGTTATGCAGTACACATTCCGTTTCACACCACTTGGGCTCACGAAAGAATTGACTATAAAGTGGAACACAAAAACTTTCACACTTTCGAAAAAATGACCGATGTATTGAAAAAATTACAATAATTGATTATATAAAACCTTCAAAAAACTGATTTACATTTAGTTGCAACTAAATTTACCACATACCTTATAGAATTAAAGCTAATACTTTCATAATTAACTGATTAAAATTTTTAATGAAACAACACGATGTAGTTTTGCCAAGAATTTAAATTATGAAATTATGAAAAAAGCCTTACTTACGTTAGGTTTTGCATTAGCTTTAAGTACATTAAGCGCGCAAAATGAAAAGATTGAAACCAAGCCTGTTGGATTTAATCAATGGTCGGTTGAAATATCTGGTGGTTTTAATAAACCTCAACGACCAATGACTAGTGGTTATTACACAGCAATAGTTAGTCCTTACACTGTCGATTTAGGTATTCGGTACATGTTCAACAATAAATTTGGCTTAAAGGGAGATTTTGGTTACAACAGTTTTACAGATGAAGACGGGTCTATGCCTTTTAATACTAAATACTACAGAGCAGATTTACAAGGTGTAGTCAATTTAGGGAGAATTATGAGTTTTGAAACTTGGACAAAAACATTTGGTTTGTTAGGCCATACTGGTTTTGGTTTATCAATGTTAGAAAGAAAAGATCCTACTTATTTAAAAGATAGAATGGGAAATTTTATCTTAGGTGTAACTGGTCAAATCAAACTGACTGATAGAATTGCTTTAACGGGAGATTTCACAACAATCACCAATACAAAACAAAATGTAGCTTTTGATGGCGCAAGTCCTGATAACATCTTAGGATTCAACGGAAGCCTTTTTACTGGAACGGCTGGTATAACAGTGTACTTGGGCAGCAACGTCAAACATGCTGACTGGACTTTAGACAATGAAGATAGATTTGATGCGATTGACGCACGATTTATGGCTATTGAAAGCAAATTGCAGGATACCGATAAAGATGGTGTTGCTGATTATTTAGATGAGGAAGCAGACACTTCTGCCGGTTCAATGGTTGACACCAAAGGACGTTCTCTTGATAAAAATAATAACGGCGTTGCAGACGAAACCGAAGCGTATGTCTTGAAAAATTATGCCGCTAATACTAATACTGGCAATTCTCCACTTTTATCTAATAACGAATTGATTACAAGCTTAATCAACGGAGGTTATGTTGCGGTTTATTTTGACTTTGATAAATCTAAACCAACGAATGTTTCAACTGAAGGGATAGATTTTATGTTGACTTACTTAAGAAACAATCCAACAGCTTCAATTGATATTGTTGGCCACGCAGATGAAATAGGAAGATCTGCATACAACGACAAATTGTCTAATGCAAGAGCTGCCAATGTGAAAAATACATTAGTGAAAGCTAATGTCGACGCCTCAAGATTGAATGTAATTGCTTCTGGCGAAGACACTTCGGTAGATGTAGATTCAGAAAATGCTAGAAAATTAGTTCGAAGAGTTACTTTTAGAGTAAAATAAACCACTTTTTTTATAACACAAAAGCCCTCTAAGAAATTTCTTTTAGGGTTTTTTTTTGCCCAATTCTAAAAATATTGATTAAAAAAATTAACAGAATTACAGTACTTTTGGAAAAAATATTTTACAATAATGAAAACGCTTTTAGATCTAGAAAATTGGAACCGAAAAGAACATTTTTTGTTTTTCAAACAAATGGACGAACCCTTTTTTGGGTTAACGGTCGAAATAGATTGCACAAAAGCTTATGCCAGTGCCAAACAATTGAGAACCTCTTTTTTTGTGTATTATTTACACAAAACCATCCTGGCTGTAAATAGTATTGAATCCTTTCGGTATCGAATAATTGACGACGCTATTTACATATACGATACCATTGATGTTTCGGCAACCATAATGCGTGAAGACAAGACTTTTGGGTTTTCGTTAATTGAATACTCCAATGATTTTGAAGTTTTTGAGACCAATACATTCCAAGAAATGGAAAGAATACAAAACACACTCGGACTTTTCACAAGAGAATTTAAAGAAATAAACGTAATTCATTTTTCGGCTGTTCCTTGGGTTAATTTCACTTCACTCTCTCACGCCAGAAGTTCTACTTTTCCTGATAGTTGCCCGAAAATATCTTTTGGAAAAATGACTATTGACGGTGATGGGAAAAGAACTATGTCAATGTCTATTCATGCGCATCACGGTCTGATGGATGGTTATCATGTGGGACAATTTGTAGATTGCTTTCAGGAATTGATGAACGGATAAGGAGTGTTCAGTAATCCCTTTTTAGAATTCAGTTTTGTAGTAGAAAAATTGAATAGCAGCAGAACAAACATATCAGTAATGAAAACTTCTGCAAATAGAAATGAAACCCATAATATGAAAAAAAACAATAATTTAAATTTTCTTTTATCCTGAATCTGTTTTGAATTATTTTATTTAAATTTGCTTAAAACCCTATAAATATGTTATCAAAAAATATAGAAATCGCTTTAATCAAACAAATTCGCATTGAGGCCGAGTCTTCGCAAATCTATTTGTCTATGGCTTGCTGGGCAGAAGTTAGTGGATTAGAAGGAATCTCCAAGTTTATGTATGCCCAATCTGACGAAGAACGCTTGCATATGCTCAAATTAATAAAATATGTGAACGAACGCGGAGGTCACGCACAAATTACCGATTTGAAAGCGCCAAAAACCACGTACGAAACCTTTAAAGGAATGTTTGAAGAATTGTACAAACACGAAATTTTTGTTTCGAATTCTATTAATGAATTGGTACATATTACTTTTGAGGAAAAAGATTATGCCACACACAACTTCTTGCAATGGTACGTTGCCGAACAAATTGAAGAAGAAGCAACTGCCAAAACCATTTTAGACAAAATCAATTTGATTGGCGATGACAAAGGTGGACTTTATTTATTTGACCGCGATATTCAATTAATTGCAGTAGCTGCCGGTGCTGCTCCAAAATAATTCTAACTTTTACAAGAATGATTAATGCCTCAAAGAATTCAAATTTCATTGAGGCATTAATTTTATAACGCAGTTAAAATTATTTAGAATAAATAAAAATAATATATCTTTGTATTGGTTTTAATTCATTTACAAAATGAGCAATAAAGAGAAGGAAAAAGACAAAAAAAAGAAAAAGAAAATAGACACTCTTGACAAAATCAAGAACGCCGAAAAATGCAAGTCTAGATGTTGTGACAAATACAAAAAAGGCGAAAAGAAGCGTTGTGATAATTGCCCAATGTTTGATTTAAAGAAAAAAGTGTTCTAATTAAAAATACAAATGCCCTCCGATTGAGAGGGCATTTTTTTTGTATGCTATAAATAATAAATGTTTATTTTCCCAAAAGCAACACTTCATTAGCAACTACCTCAGTTATATAGCGTTTTTCTCCATTTTTATCGTCGTAACTTCTGTGAGTTAATTTTCCCTCAATTGCGATTTGAATACCTTTAGTTACATATTTTTCAATAATGTCTGCGGTTCTTCCCCAGGCCACAACTTTGTGCCATTCGGTTTGTTCCACTTTTTCTCCTTTGTCATTTTTATAACTATCATTTGTGGCGATGGTTATATTGGCTACTTTTTTTCCTCCATCAAAAGATTTGATTTCTGGGTCGTTACCTACGTTTCCGATTAACTGTACTGTGTTTTTCATTGCATTCATGGCGTGTAAAATTTAAATTGTTTATATAAGTTATGTTGAATTGTTCGTTCAAATCAACAGTGCAAAGATGCGACAGGACTAAAATTTTATTCGGTTGATAACTATTTACTTTCGGTTGTAACTATTTGTAAACGTTTGTAAATGGAAATTATTTATTATATTTGACTGATTTTAAAACAATTATTAAAAGTTTTGAAGCATTAACAAATTTCAATTAAAAATAATAAAAAAGAGATGCTTTATAAAATTTTAAAATTTACTGACCTCCATTCTGGCGAAGAAGACAAACAAAAAGTGTTAGAAAATGTAAAATCTAACATCTCATTTCGCGGTTCAAACTTATGGATTTTGGCATGCGCTATCGTGGTGGCTTCTATAGGTTTGAATGTAAACTCAACTGCAGTTATTATTGGAGCCATGTTGATTTCGCCGTTGATGGGGCCGATTATTGGTGCTGGATTTGGACTTGGAATGTATGATTCCGAATTAGTTAAAAAAGCATTGAAAAACCTTTTGATAGCAACAATCGTTAGTTTAGTTGTCTCGACAACCTATTTTTATTTGAGTCCTTTCAAAGAAACCCAATCCGAATTATTAGCGAGAACATCCCCAAATATTTATGACGTTTTGATTGCTTTTTTTGGTGGACTGGTTGGAGTAATTGCAATCACGAGAGTCGAAAAAGGAAACCCAATTCCCGGAGTTGCCATCGCTACAGCTTTAATGCCTCCTTTATGTACTGCTGGTTACGGCTTGGCTATTGGAAACTTAAAATTCTTTTTAGGCGCACTGTTTTTATACATAATCAACTGCGTTTTTATTTGCATTTCGACCTTTCTAATAGTAAAATATTTGAAATATCCAGCAGTACAACAAGTCAATGCACAACGCCAAAAACAAATAAAATACGGAATTACTGCCTTGACATTGGTAATGATGATTCCTAGTATATTTTTTGCCTACGTCCTAGTTCAAGAAAAAAAAACGAATCAGAACATTAATCTCTTTATTGAAAATGAATTTACAAATAAAGGCTATACTATCTTGTATAAAAAGATAAATCTGAAAACTAATCCTAAAAAAATTGACCTTGCTTTTTTAAGAAAAAAATTCAATCCCGAAGAAATTAAGTCGCTGAACAAAACCCTGCTCAATTACAAAATTGAAAACACAACATTGCATATCAGTCAAGATACAACCGATATTAAGAAATATATTTTTGAACAAATCAATTCTGGAAAAACCAATCTGGACGCAAAAGACATTACAATCAACCAATTGAAAAATGAAATTGCCTCCTATAAATATAACGATCAGGCATTATTGGATGAAATAAAAATTATTTTCCCCGAAATTGAAAGCATCTCCATTTCCAATCACAGTTTTAATAAAAATACAGACAGCTCTTATGTGCGTCCTGTACTAATTTACGATAGCAGAACCAATTTGACCGATGAATCCAAACAAAAACTAAAATTGTGGTTGCAAAAAAGACTTTCCAAAGAGAAAATAGAAATTTACAAACAAGAAAATAATTAATCAAAAAGTGTCTAACTCATTTGTTTTGTATAGATTTTGCGGACACAGAGTTATATCAAACCAAGTATAAAAAAAGTTATGCAAACAAAAATAAAGAAAGTAGTACTGCGCAATTTGCAAATTGAAGATTACAAGGAGCTAAAAAAATCAATGAAAATGGCCTATCCAGCAATGGGAAATTCCCATTGGGAAGTGCAAGACATTGAAATTTTACTAGAGCTATTCCCCGAAGGGCAACTTGTGGTTTTAGCAGATGGAAAGGTAGTTGGTGCTGCTTTGTCCTTAATTCTTGACGAAGTTCTCGTTGACAAGAATCCCAATTATGCCAAAATAACAGGTAACTATACATTCTCGACTCATAATTCAGAAGGCGAAATTTTATATGGAATCGATGTATTTATCCATCCAGACTACAGAGGATTGCGACTTGGAAGAAGATTGTATGATGCGCGAAAGGAATTGTGCGAACAACTCAATCTCAAATCAATCGTTTTTGCTGGCAGAATTCCAAACTACAACGAACACTCCAAAAAACTAACTCCAAAAAAATACATTGACAAAGTAAAACGAAAAGAATTGCACGATCCGGTGCTTTCCTTCCAGTTGAGTAATGAATTTCACGTAATGCGAATTATGAAAAACTATCTTGAAGGAGATGTAGATTCCAAAGAATTTGCCGTTTTATTGGAATGGAACAACATTTATTATGATGAAAGTCCGCAATTAATAAACACCCAAAAAAGTGTCATCCGACTTGGATTAATCCAATGGCAAATGCGCTCCTTGTCCAACTTGGAAGCTTTGTTCGAACAAGCCGAATTTTTTATTGATGCCGTTTCTGGTTACAAAAGTGATTTTGCAGTTTTTCCCGAGTTATTCATTGCCCCATTAATGGCCGATTACAATCATTTATCGGAATCCGAAGCCATCAGAGAACTCGCTAAATATGCTGACCCAATTCGTAAAAAATTTCAAGAATTTGCCATTTCATATAACATCAACATCATTTCCGGAAGCATGCCTTATATGGAAAATGGCTCTTTGTACAATGTTGGATTTCTCTGCAAAAGAGACGGAACATCCGAGATGTATTATAAAATTCACATCACTCCTAATGAAGTCTTGCATTGGGGTATGGAAGGAGGTTCGGAAATTAAAACTTTCGATACTGATTGCGGAAAAATAGGCATTATGATTTGCTATGATGTTGAATTCCCAGAACTATCAAGACTCTTGGCAGACGAGCAAATGAAGATTTTATTTGTACCGTTTTTGACCGATACCCAAAGCGGTTACACCCGAGTAAGACACTGTTCACAAGCCCGTGCAATCGAAAATGAATGTTATGTAGCCATTGCTGGATGCGTTGGAAACCTTCCAAAAGTGAACAATATGGACATTCAATATGCACAAACCGCCGTATTTACACCTTCGGATTTTGCTTTTCCAAGTACTGGAATAAAGGCTGAAGCTACGGCAAATACCGAAATGACCTTAATTGTAGATGTCGATTTAGATTTATTGAAAGAACTGCACGAACACGGGAGTGTCCGAATCCTGAAAGACCGTCGTACCGATTTATATGAAATTAAAAGAGTAAGTAAAGCATGATGAAAAACAATTTAGACTTAGAAAAACTAAAATTCCCAATTGGAAAATGTCCAAAAATAGATGATGTGTCTAAAAATGATTTGGAAAATTGGATAGCCACAATTGAAGAATTTCCGTATAAAATTAAATCTCTAACTTCAACTCTTTCTTTAAAAGAGCTGAACTGGATTTATCGTCCAGAAGGTTGGTCAATAAAACAAGTTGTGCATCATTGTGCCGACAGTCATATGAACAGTTTAATCCGATTCAAACTGGCTTTGACCGAAGAGGTTCCAACCATAAAACCTTATGAAGAACAACTATGGGCTGAACTAGCTGATGGCACTTCTGACGACATCTCGTCCTCTATTCAAATCATCGAAGGTGTTCATACTCGTTGGGTTTTGTTTTTGAAAAGTCTTGGAGAAAGAGAGTTAAAACGACAATTTTTTCATCCAGCCAACCTCAAAATATCAAGTTTAGAAGAAACCATTGGAGTATATGCCTGGCATTGCAACCATCATTTTGCTCATATTGAACAAGCCTTATTACACAAAGGTCAATTTTAAAAAATGAAAAAAATTAAACCATTAAGTGATTAAGGAAATTAAGCTTTAAACCTTCTCAATGAACCTTAATTTTAATGGTTTGAAAAAAAATATTTGCAACAATTTCAGTAAAAACAAAAAACTATGGACAAAACTTGCCTAGAATGTGGAGACAAAATTGTAGGTCGCGAAGACAAAAAGTTTTGCAGCGATGGTTGTCGCAACGCCTACAACAACAAAATAAACAAAGACAGCACCAATTTTATGCGCAACGTGAACAACAAACTGCGCAAAAATTATCGGATTCTTTCGGCATTGAATGTCGATGGAAAAGGAAAAACTACCAAGTCAAAACTATTGAGCAAGGGATTCGACTTTGAGTTTTTTACCAATATTTTGTCCACTAATACAGGAAACACTTATTATTTTATTTATGACCAAGGCTATCGTGTTTTAGAAGGCGATTATTATATGCTTGTAAAAAAAGAATTTTAAAACTTATTCGCTCCCAGATGAAAAAAAGTTATTCCTCCATTTTATCCGTATTGTTCCTGCTCGGAATACTTGGATTTACATTCTTCACGATGATGCCGCAATGGACATCCGATGACGATGCTCCGCTTAACGAGTTTTCGACAGAAAGAGCTTTGGAACAAGTCAAAAATATTTCGCAAAAACCCCATTTTGTAGGTTC
>CAMBHH010000094.1 GCA_945866505.1 Flavobacterium psychrophilum | reverse complement strand
CCAGTTTTGGTGTCAGCGTGAATAGGAGCAAAGCAATAATTGCCCACATGATTTGGACCACCTTTTTCATCTAAAAGGATATTCCAATCTGTCCAACCAACGGTTCCGTTATTGAAATCATTGATCATAGATTTACCGTAACGCTCACCATTTGTCCAAAGTTGGTATTTTGTAGGATCGAATTTTTCGTTACAACCTTCAGTAAAAAGTAAATTTTTGTTGGGATACAATTCTTTGACAGCACCCACATTTTCAAACATTGGCGCTCCACCTGTCCACGTTTCATACCAATGAAAACCAACTCCCCAAACATATTTATTGGCTTCGGGATCGTCGAGAATGGTAGTTGCTCTTTGAGTCATCAAATCTCTATTGTGATCCCAAACTGTAATTTTTTTATCACCAAGTCCAGCTTTGGATAATGTAGGGCCAAGATAATTTTTTAAAAAATCACGTTCTTCTTCGGCGGTATAAATGCAGGATTCCCAAGATTGTTTGGCCATTGGCTCGTTTTGCACCGTAATTCCCCAAACGGGAATTCCTTCTTTTTGATAGCTATTAATGAATTTCGCATAATAATTGGCCCACGATTGATAAAATTCGGGCAATAATTTCCCCCCTTTTAGCATGTTATTATTGTCTTTCATAAACGCAGGCGGACTCCAAGGACTGGCATATAATGTTATTTTTCCACCAGCAGTTTCTGTTGCTTTTTTGATCAAAGGAATTTTAAATTTTTTATCGTGTTCTATAGAAAAAGTCTTTAAATCGGCATCACCTTCTGTGACATAAGTGTACATATCGCTGCTAAAATCGCAACTGTGGATGTTGGTTCGAATGAGTGAATAACCAATTCCTTTGTCTTTACTAAAATAAGCGTTCACTAATTCTTGTTGTTTGTTTTGTGGTAATTTTGCAAAAACTTCGGCGCTTGCATCAGTAATGGCACCACCAATTCCCAGAAAAGTCTGAAAGGTTTTGTTAGGATCTACAAACACACAAGTTTGAGTTTCGAAGGGTTGTTTTAAAACTGAAAATTTCAAATTATCAGTATTTGTTAATCTTAGATTGGTGCTGTCCGCTGAGGTGTAAACCATTACAGTTTTGCCAATCACAGAAAATGGTTTAGATGGAATTTTGTTTTTTTGCTGCGAAAATGCGCTACATGCAATCAGTAAAATTAGTGCCGAGATTGTTGTCTTCATAATTTATTTGATAGTTATCCTTATTTTTTTCGAAATATTCGTTGCTGAAATTTGATTTAAACCTTATTCAGAGTGGTAGTTGTTTTCTAAAACACATAGATTCCAACCAGCCACTTGCTAATGTAGTAATAAATCATCGCCCATTCTTTTTAATGTTGAATATTTCATTTGTATTTACATCAGGTTGCACCAATGATCTATTATCATAAGAAAATTCAGCCGAGTTTAGATTCGAAGTTCCAATGTTGAAAAGCAAATAACTTATGCTAAATGAATTTTCGCTAGGGCCAATTAACGCTTGGAACAATATCTGTTTTATGAGCAATAGCGATTGATATCCTTTTGTCAACCAAAAACCCACTTCAATTGTTGCCAATGCAGGTGGAATTATTTTTGTTGTTGTTTACCCATATGAAGAGCAATTCGAGACAAGACTAATGATTGTCGATCAAAGAAAATATTTCATCAATATTTTTACTTTGGTAATCTTTTTTGTTCTGTTAATAACTCATTTCTATGTATACTGGTAAATGATCAGATGGATATTTCAACTCTTTTGAATCGCTTAAGACGGCATATTTCTTGACCTTGAAGTTGCTTTTTTTTGAAATAAAAATATAATCAATCAATTCAGTAACAGGTTCATTATGTTTAAAACCATTGAAAGTTCCCGACGGTCCAAAAGGCTTTGATTCAGAAATATCTCGAGTATCATTCATCACTTTTTTTAGGGAGATAATTCGTTCATCATTGGGTTTGGAATTAAAATCACCCATAAAAAACACCGAATCCTTATTAATGTTTAACGCTGTGATTTTCGAAAGAATGAGTAGAATGCCATTTGTTTTGGCTAATTCTCCAATATGGTCTAAATGTGTATTGAAAACCCAGAAGGTCTTTTTTGTTTCCAAATCTTTGAATAAAGCATAGGTGCAGACTCTATTGCAAGCAGCATCCCAACCTTTTGAAACAACATCTGGAGTTTCGGAAAGCCAAAAAGTACTGCTTTTCAGTATTTTAAAACGGTCTTTTTTAAAATAAATATTCGAAGATTCGCCCTGACCTGCACCATCTCTCCCAATGCCAATAAAATTATATTGAGAGAGTACCGTTGCAATTTCAATTACTTGATTGGGTTTCGCTTCTTGAACGCCAAAAATATCGGGTTCGTAAAACTGTAGTTGTGAGGTAAGAAAATCTTTCCGATTAGACCATTTGTTTTCGCCGTCACTTTCAACATCTAAGCGGATGTTATAGGTCATTAATTTTAATGATTGCGCATTCCCCACAAAGAGGAAAAATAAAATCATGACAGTCAATAAATGTTTCATTAGAATAACGTAAGAGCGATTCAAAAAAATAGTAAGCAATTGTTGATTGTAAATATGATTGTTTTCATTATTCCTTCTGTTAGGCAAAACAGAAGCAATAGTGAAAAACGTACCAACCAAAAACCTTAATTATAAACCCTTACATAATCGACTTCGAAAGTAGAAGAGACAAAATTTGGGTCAATTGCTCCTCCAAAATTTCCTCCAATAGCACAATTCATAATCAAGAAAAATTTCTGATTAAAGGGCAAACTTGATGTATTAGTAAAATTTTTAAACAATTGATTATCAATATAAAATTTTATAGAATCGGCTCTCCAGTCGATTGTATATATATGAAATTCCGTTGTAGCATTCGATATAACTTTGCTTGTAGTATCAGCATTCCCACCGGAACGTCCTGAATAATGCAGTGTTCCGTGTATTTTATTTAAATCATTGCCTACGTGCTCCATAATATCAATTTCGCCGCAAGCAGGCCATCCTGCAGTGCTAATATTATCACCTAACATCCAGAGTGCTGGCCAAGTTCCACCACCAACGGGAAGTTTTGCTCTAAATTCTACTTTTCCATATTTTATAGAAAATTTCCCTTTAGACAAAAGACGAGCAGAAGTATAGTTGCTTCCTTGATAACTTTCTTTTTTTAAAGTTATTTTTAAAACACCGTTCTCTACTTTAACATTATCTGACCGATTAGTATAATTTTGAGACTCATTATTCCCCCAACCACCAGCACCTAAATCATAACCCCAATTTGATGAACTTGGTGCACCATTTGTGTTAAATTCGTCTGCCCACACAGGTGCTGATGTAACATTTACGGTCACATTTACCGACGAGCTAATTGATTTTGATCCATTATAGGCCGTGACAGTGACGACATAACTGTAAGTCCCTGCTATTTTGTAGGTATAAGAATTTATCCCATTTGTAGCATTTTGTAAGGTCCCATCTCCAAATGAAATTTTATATGAGGTTGCATTTGTTGCGGTGATATTAAATTTAACGATACCACTTCCGTCTCCATTTGGTTTTTCTACGCTTTTCCCAATTATTTCAGCCGTGATTACAAGATTAGATGGGGTGGGATCTACTACAGTAGTTGAATCTCCGCCGGAACAGCTTAATGAAATTATTGATATTAAAGCTACTAGAACGATAAGTGGTTTTAAATTCTTTAAGATTGAATTTTGCATAAAAAATATTTTTTAAAATTAAGTACCCATAAAAAAAAGGCGTTAAAGTATTTAACGCCTTGTTCTAAATTTTAGTATTTATTCAGGCACTATAATAAACCACCATTCAAATCCATTATTACCATCGACTGTACTTAAAATCATTTCGTTTGCTTCTCTTTTAAAGATTCTATACTGATGATTCCCGCCTGTGTAATAACCTATAAAAGAAGTGCTAGAAAGAGAAATAGTTTCTACACCATTTGGGGCTGAAAGTGTATACTGCCCAGAATAACTAGCAAAAGGATATTGAATAATATCATCTCCTTCCGGAACTCCTCCCGGTCCGTTTAGTTGTTCAATTAACACTTTACGTCCAAAAACATTTCCGTCTGCCCCTGTATTATGTGTGAAGCCTAGGTCTTTCTTGAAAGTAAAACGGTCATCATACATACCTGAATTGGATTTAGCATTAGCCGGAGCTCCGTACCATTCAGTAGGAATAGAACCACCTACAGGACCTAATCCAAAATGACCATTCCCCTCAGCTTTTATCCTCCAAGTTCTTGAACTATTGCCAGTTAAAATTGTTACCAATTCTGCTGGTGGCACATATACCACTAAAACCTCAATTTCAATCGTCGTACTAGAAGTTATTCCACCTTTTCCGCTTGCTACTACTGTGATTGTATATTTATTAGTACCTGTATTTCCGAAATTATACGTTAGCTGTCCGCCTGACTTTACAGTTTCTGATCCATTGTAAATAAATTTATAGGAAATAGCACTATCAGCTTTCGCTGTAATTTTTACTACTCCAGATCCATCTCCAAAAGGATGAGTGGCATCTTTACCCACTATCTCTGGTGTTACGGTTAAGTTGGTCGGGGCTACAATGTCCCCAAATTGATAGTTCTCTGTTTCACAACTACTAAAAAAAATTAGCGTGATTAGAAATGTTAAAAAATATTTTATAGTTTTCATATTTTATTTTTTTAGATTAAATTCTCACTAGTTTAAAAGACCAAAATACACCTGAACCGGATTCGATAACAGCATTCATAGTATTATTATTGTCTGTGAGCGTAACTTTGTAAACGATTGAACTAGGTACTGGTGTTTTAGGCAACTCACCAGCATTATTAGCCTTTGGAATTCCTATATAAGATCCCGAACCCGTAATTGTTAAAGTTTTTGCAACTGCATCGTACAGATAAGTTGCTCCTGCAGGTCCATTGTGAGGAGCTACTGGCGCTCCGCACGCATCCTTTGCTACACCCTGCCAAGCTTCAATCCAAGTTTCAGTTCCCAAAACATTACTGAAAGATCCGTTTGAAGAAAAAACATACGTATCATCGTAAAAACAAGCTCTTTCAGTTACTTGTTGTGCACTAATTGAAAACCACTCACCACTTCCAGACGAGGGACCTACTTTTAACGAACCCGCTTCAGGGGCAATTTTCCAAGTTCCAGCTAAACCACTTGATGGAGCAGCAGCTTTGTAAAAATAGATATTGTCTATATAAACAGTTCCTGTAGCCCAAGGCGTACCAACAAATTTCAATTGATAAATATCAGCCACTTTAAAACCATTTTGACTGGTAAATGCCGAAATGGGAATGTCTATACTTGTCCATTCATTGGCAACAAGATCTTTCACTACAGGTCTTTCGCCGTTCGATTTACTGATCAATGAGGTCTCAATTTTTTGCGCGTCAGCGGTCCAAACGTCCAAGTGTATAAACTCCATTGCAGATACATCGACTGTTACATTGTCGGCTAGTGCAATTCCTTGATAGCTTAATTTAATGTAGTTTAACATTTTATCACCATTAAGGTCAAACTCACCCCAACTGCTTCCTTGACCTCCTTGTCCCCAATCTGGGAAGTAATTTGTCCCTACAACATTAGTGTATTTTGAACCGTATATAGAAATTACATTGGCTGCCTGTCTAGTTGGCGGAATTGGAGCCGATGTAACAGGTTGTACAATAGCTGTTACATTAAAACTAGCTGTATAATCTGTAGTTTTTATGGCAGCACTTTTAGAAACTACTTTTATAGTATAAGTGCCTGCTTTTGCATATACGTAAGAAGCTGTTTCGCCAATATTGGCAGAAACTGGAGCAGTGCTTCCTGCTTCACCAAAATAGACATCAAACATAGTGGCATACTTGGCAGTTGCCGTTACATTTACTTTTTTAGAGACTAGTAAGTCATTCGTAATGGTCACTACTAAATTTTCAGGTGCTTTTAAAGAAACGACCAAACTTTGTGTTGCTTCTGTTTTTAACCCTGTAATTCCAATAGCGATAATTTTTACGGTATAGGTTCCTTCTTTATAAATATGGGAAGTGTTTTTTCCTTGAACCACATTAGCAGGTGCTGCTGTTGTACTATCGCCATAATAAACCTCATAAGATACTGCACCGTCACCATTTGGAGTAATGGTTACCAGACCTGAATTGTCCTGAGTAATATTATAAAAAGCAACCACATTAGATGGAGCGCCAACTGTTTCTATAAAAGAGGTATCATCATCTATACCATCTACCGTACAGCTTATGGCTAAAGCCAATAAGAATACGAAACCAAAAATAAATTTTATATTTTTCATATTTATACTTTTTTAATACATAGGGTTTTGTGCCCAATTTCCTGCCGAGAATTGAATTTCTTCTACAGGAATAGGGAATAATTCATTTTTTCCAGCTACAAATCCATCAATTTCTTGTGCTGCTTTACCAGTTCTTACTAAATCGAAGAAACGATGCCCTTCACCTGCAAGTTCTATTCGTCTTTCTGCTAAAATAAAATCATATAGCCCAGTTCCTGAGGCGGTAATTCTGTGATTTACATCACCAAAAGCCCTGTCTCTCACAAGATTTAAATATTGTTGCGCCTTAGCATCATTGCCACTTTTATTATTAGCTTCTGCAGCCATCAATAGCACGTCAGCGTAACGAATGGCTCGGTAATTATTAGGACTAGTTAATTTAACATCTCCTGCAGCCTCTGGTCTTCTTTTTCTCGGGATATATTTTCTGTTGAAAAAACCGGTATCTTCGTGTTGCTTAGTATATTTGGTTCCAGGATTAGCAGGAATCCAAGTTGCCATATCCAAAATAGTTACATCCTTTCTAGTGTCGCCAGTTGTAAAAGCACTCACTATTTTTGGAGTAGGAAGATTAAAATTGTTTCCATCTGCAAATACGGGACCCTCATAACCAAAAGGCCCTGCAAAACCAACTGCTACATTACCTTCAAGGTATTGTAGTTGACCATAATTTCCTCCTTCAACATCGGTATACTGTACTTCAAAAACGGATTCAGGACCGTTTTCTCCCGCTTCTTCAAAAATACTTCCAAAAGGAGTTAAACCATCTGTGATTTGTTGTGTGGTTAAATCTGCGCTAGTTACCAAACGATAATTGCCAGTAGAAATTAAAGTTTCAAGGGTAGAAGCAGCTTGCGCATATTTCCCTTGGTACAAGTACGCTTTTCCTAACAAAGCCAATGCTGCTCCGCTGGTTGCTCTCCCTTTTTGTGGAGTTACAGCACTAAGATTTTGTGAAGCATAAATTAGGTCGGCTTCGATTGAAGCATAGACATCACTTACAGAAGATCGTGGGATAGATTTTTCATCACCTGGTGCAAATCGCTTATCACCTTTCATAGGAATTCCTCCAAACCATTTTACCAATTCAAAATGATAATAGGCTCTAAGAAAACGTGCTTGGGCGATGATTTGGTTTTTGCCATCAAAATCAGTTTTATCCTGAAATTCAAGGATGTAATTGCATCTTTGAACTCCCGCAAACATCCAATCCCACAATTGCTTAATTTGCGCATTTACTGGCGTATGAATCATGTCATCTACCGATTGGTATCCCGGAACATCATTCGGGCCATTTCCTCCTGCAAAGGTATTGTCAGAAGCAATTTCTCCCATCAATACATTAATAAAGGAGGAATGTAATAAATCATAAGCTCCTAGTAAGGCATTTTCATAATCTGTTTTGGAATTAAAATAATTCTCAGAGTCAATAGAGTATTGAACTGGACGGTTAACAAATTCATCACTGCAAGAAATAACAGTCGTTGAAAAGAAAACTAAACTTGTTATTGCTATATAAATATACTTTTTCATTTTTCTTATTTTTAGAAATTAATGTTTAAACCTAGTAAGTAGGTTCTTGGTATAGGGTAAAAACCATCGTCTATACCGCCACCAATAGGAGCACCATTAGAAGCACCTGGATCATACCCTTTGTATTTTGTGAAAGTGTACAAATTATTTACACCAACATACAATCTTACTTTAGACACCCCTGATTTTTCAATATAATTAGGATTTATGGAATATCCTAGCTGCGCGCTTTGTATTCTGAAATAGGAAGCATCTTCTACAAAATAATCTGAAAATACTCTATTGGTGTTTCCAGCGGTGGTAACTTTAGGAACAGTAGTGCTTGTTCCTTCACCAGTCCATCTGTCTAATACATATGTTAATCGATTCGCATCGTCTGAAATGCTTTCATAATTGCGAACCATATTGTTGCCGACAGAAGCAAAGGAATACATAGAAAAATCAAACCCTTTGTAGTTTAACTGTACGTTGAAACCCATTGTCGCCTCCGGAATCGGATCGCCAATATCAGTTCTATCATCAAAACTAATTTTGCCATCTCCGTTGACATCAACATATCGAAGATCTCCAGGAGAAGCATTTGCTCCAACCTCCAATTGTGATGGATGAGCATCAACTTCGGCTTGATTTTGAAAAATCCCATCCGTTTTTAAGCCATAAAAATAGCCTATTGAATGACCCACTGCCATTCTGGATGGTGCTTGCTGACCAATACCAAATGTACCGCCTGCAAGAAAATCGGTGCCGTTTATGTAAGTAACATTATTTTTTAGCAACGTTACATTATAACCTAAACTCATACTGAAGTTTTCTGAAAACTTATTTTTATAGTTTATAGCAAACTCAAAACCCTCGTTTCTTACCTCTCCAGCATTAATTGTTGGATTAGAAGCACCCGGAGCTGCCCCACCAAGAGTACCAGATACGGGGATACCAGGAACTAACAAATCTTTTCTTGTATCTATAAAATAATCAGCTACGATATTAATTTTATTATTTAATAAATTGATATCCAATCCTACATCAATTTTCTCAGCTTGTTCCCATTTTAGTTTTTCATTAGGAATTTGTCCTGTTGCCACTCCATTGACTAAAGCGTTGTCGAAAACATAGGTCGCTTCGCCTGTCAACTGTGAAATGTAGCCATTGTTTGGTATTCTATCATTACCAACGATACCATAACTTCCTCTTAGTTTCATAAAATTGATGATTTTTGATTCTCCAAAGAAGCCTTCGTCAGAAATTAACCAACCCGCAGTAACTGAGGGAAAATACCCCACCTTGTTACTTGGGCCAAATTTGGTGGAAGCATCACGGCGATACATTCCTGACAAGAGATATTTTCCTTTGTAATCATATTGAACTCTTGTAAAGTACGATAATCTTCTTTCGTCATAAATGTAAGATCCTGCTGGATTTATGCCCACAGGTGGTGCACCTTTCGTTAATGCTATATCTGCAAAATCCCAAGAATTATTGGGCACATCATAACCAGTAGCAAATAATCCGTTGCCATACTCTTTAAAGATAGTGTTTCCAACCATAGCTGTAATTTTATGATTTTCGGCAATAGTTTTTGTGTACGTTCCAAAAAGGTCAAAAGAATAATTATTATCATTTACAGCACTTTGAGAAACAGAACTTCTATTGATGTTGAAAACTTTTCCACTGCCATAATCTACAATTGGTAAGAACGATTTTCCTTCGCTGTTTGCAGATTTAAAACCCATATTACTAGATATAACAAAATCTTTAAATAATTTGTAATCCAATCCGAAGTTACCGCTGATTTGTTTAAAATTATAATTGTTGTAGGTATTGTCAATTTGTGCTAAGGGATTAATCATCTCGTTTCCTAAATTTCCTCCTGGAAACAAAGAATAGTTACCGTCAGCATCGTACGGTTTAATAACTGATGGTGCATTAACAGCATTTAAAAGTACGGATGCGTTTCCGTTTTCTAATAAAGTTTTTCTGTTGAAATAAGTATAAATCACATTAGATTTTAATTTTAATCTATCCGAAACATCTGCATTCAAGGAAACTCTAGCAGTATTTCTTAAAAACCCAGATTTATCACCACCTACAATTCCTTCTTGATCCAAATGGGAACCACTTACAGAATAAGAAATTTTCTCAGATCCTCCCGAAAAAGTTAAATCGTGACTAATAACAGGTACACTTGAACCGAATACTTCTTTTTGCCAATCGGTTCCTTTTCCTAGATTTGAACTTAATATTGGATAAGGTAAGGCTTTGCCTCCGTTGGCATAACTTTCATTCAGTAAAGCGGCATATTGCGTAGCGTTTAAAGTAGATAAAGTTTTTGCGGTTTCTTGAAATCCAGTGTAAGTATTAAATGAAATCTTGCCTTTGCTGTTTTTTTTACCAGTTCTCGTCGTTACTAAAATAACGCCATTGGCAGCAGCGGAACCATAAATAGCGGCTTGGGCATCTTTTAATACCGTCAAAGTCTCGACATCATTGGGATTTAACAAACCTAACTCCCCGATGTAACCATCAATAATTACAAGTGGAGAAGCATCTCCGTTAGTAGCAATACCCCTGATTCTTATATCCAGTCCAGCGCCAGGAGATCCAGATGATGTGGTTACATTAACCCCAGAAACAGTACCTTGTAAGGCTTGTTCAATTCGAATGGGCTTCAAAATATCTAAAGCCTTGCTGTCTACAACCGATACAGCTCCAGTTACCTCTCGTTTCTTTTGAGTACCGTATCCTACAACAACTACTTCTTGTAGCGATTGTGATTCTGGACTTAGTTTTACATTAATTGTTGTTCGACCTTTTATAGCTTCTTGAAGTGTTCCGTACCCCACGAAGCTAAAAACTAAAGTGCCTTTGGAATCGGCTTTTAATTGGAAATTTCCATCCATATCCGAAGACGTAGCTTTCGTAGTCCCCTTAATTAAAATGGAAGCTCCAGGAATGGGCAATCCGTTTTCGTCTACTATTTTCCCTTTTACCGAAACATCTTGTGCTTGCGCATAAACTGAAAATAGAACGGATAAAAAACAAAAAATAAATACTTTTGTTAATTTCATTTTTCTAAAATTTTGGTTAGTTGTTAATTTTTTTTTAAAGTTAATCTTCTAACAAAGTTAAAATCTTTTGCGGTTGGTATTATTTATAAAAACTATACAATTCCTTTTTTACGAAATCGATTGAAAACCCTAGAGTTTTATGACCACAAACTCAGTCGACCTGTTTAATTATTAATTCAAAATAATCGAAATGTTGAGGTAATGTTAAGTTTTAAAATGGCAATTCTATTTTTAAAAACAGCTAACATTTGCTTAAAAAAGCTTCCAATTTTAATAATATTCGTAAAAGTAATTATGCTGAAAATTTTATTGCAATTAATTTTTGTCATTTATTAATCAATTTTTTATTAATCATGAAATTTATCGAATCATTAATTATTAGATATAAAATTAGTCACGAATAATGATGCTCGCATGGAAATTACGAGACTGATCTGCGAAGATAGTTTTTTTGGTTGAGCAAAAGGGTAAAGATGATATTGATTTCTCTATACATTTTCATCCCGAATAAGAACTTAACTTTATTTGTGGAGGTAAAAAAGGAAGCAGAATTGTGGGAATTCAGAATAACGAAATTGATGACCTAGATTTAGTCTTGAATCTCAATTGATATTGGAGAATGAATGAGGCATTCGAGCAATAAGTTATAAATTTGCATTTAACAACATTTCTAATTGTATTAGATTCTTTAAACAAGTAAAAAACACCACATCCAAGGAATCTAAAAAAACATTTAGGTTTAAAAACAATGTAGTTGCCGTATTAAATATATTTTTTCAATCAATTGTTAAGTATTTTGATTTGGTCCAGATCTCAACCATTTTTAAATCCTAAAATATTTATCTATATTTGAAATATGAAAATTGAATCTCAAATAGAAAAAATTTCTAGTTTCCAACATCTTGAGTTGTTGGCGAACCAAATTGTGGAAGGGTTTATTTCAGGAATGCACAAAAGCCCTTTTCATGGGTTTTCGGCTGAATTTGCGGAGCATAAAGTCTATAATGCGGGCGAAAGCACCAAGCATCTTGATTGGAAACTGTTTGCTAAAACAGACCGATTGTACACCAAAAGGTTCGAGGAAGACACCAATTTGCGCTGCCACATCATTATCGATAATTCGTCATCGATGCATTATCCACAGTTGCAAGGTAAAGATGAGTTTTACCAAAGCAAGATTGGATTTTCAGTTTTAGCTTCAGCGGTTTTGATGAATCTTTTAAAAAAGCAGCGAGATGCGATAGGATTGAGCGTATTTTCGGATTCTTATGAATATTACTCGCCTGAAAAAGGGAGTGATCGTCATCACCGAATGATTTTGAATGCTCTCGAAAATCTCTTAGAAAAACCAAAGGTTCAAAAAACCACAAACACTATAAAATTTTTGCATCAAATCGCTGAGAAAATGCATCGTCGCTCAATGATTATTCTTTTTACCGATATGTTTCAATCTGGCAATGAAGAAGCGCTGTTTACAGCCTTACAGCATTTGAAACACAACAAGCATAAAGTAGTTTTATTTCACGTTAAAGATAACAAAACGGAACTAAATTTCGACTTTGATAACGCTCCAAGGAAGTTTATTGATTTAGAAACGGGTGAGGAGATTACCGTTTTTGCCGACAATGTGAAGGAAGAATATGAAAAAGGGGTTAATGCATACTTCAAAAAACTAGCTTTAACCTGTTCACAAAACAAAATTAAGTACGTTCCGGTTGGGGTTTCCGATAGTTTTGAGAAAGTATTGACAACATATTTAGTTGAAAAACAAAACTTTGGATAATAAGATTAAATTTTATTATTTTTTTTTGAATAAATTATTGTGAAAACAAAATTCTGTAGTATATTTGCAACCGCAATTAAGCAGAGGTTTGGTAGTTCAGTTGGTTAGAATACATGCCTGTCACGCATGGGGTCGCGGGTTCGAGTCCCGTCCAGACCGCTAAAATTGGGAAGAAGCGATTCAGAGATGAATCGCTTTTTTGCCCAAAAAAGCATTTAAGAAAGTTGTGTTGTTTTTGCTACGACTTTGTAACTCGTAGCTCGGTTTAGTAGTTAGACCAATGAAAAGCTTTCCCGATTCTCGGGATGGCTTTTTTGATTTTAGGGTGTTTGTGTTCTAGATTTAATATTGCAGAAAATTCAGATTTCAAAAGCATAAACCAACATAAATTCTTCTATTTCTTCAAAGCAAACTGAAAAATGCTGCGCAGTTTTTCCCATTTCAAGAATTGCGGTTGCTTTTTGGTCTTCAATTTCAAATGGTTTGACTAGAATATTATCTTTGAAACTGATTCCTTTTTCGTTTCGGATTTTGAAAATGGC
>CAMBHH010000093.1 GCA_945866505.1 Flavobacterium psychrophilum | reverse complement strand
AAAATTTCCAAATCACTTGCTACCATTTCTTTTACCAATCCGGCTAGGTCATATTGGGGTTTCCAACCCAATTTTTTTGATTTACTTGGATCACCAATCAACAAATCTACCTCTGTAGGGCGATAATATTGTGGGTCTACTCTTACCACTACGGTGCCAATGGGCAATTGGTATTCAGGATTATTACAAGCCACTATTGTAGCAGTTTCATTTTCATTTTCTCCTTCGAATGATAATTCCATTCCTACTTCTGCAAAGGAATAACGAACAAAATCACGGATATAAGTGGTTACACCTGTTGCAATTACATAATCTTCGGCTACATCTTGTTGCAAGATTCTCCACATCGCTTCTACATAATCTTTAGCATGTCCCCAGTCTCTTTGTGAGTTCAAGTTTCCTAAATATAAACAATCTTGTTTCCCCAACGCAATTGCTGCTGTAGCCATCGTGATTTTTCGAGTTACAAAAGTTTCACCTCTTCTTGGCGATTCGTGGTTAAATAAAATTCCATTACAAGCATAAATATCATAAGCTTCACGGTAGTTTTTGGTAATCCAAAAACCATAAATCTTGGCTACACCATATGGAGAGCGTGGATAGAACGGAGAATTTTCATCGTAAAATCCTGCTGCGTTTTTATTTTCAGCTAGACCACCATACAACTCAGATGTAGAAGCTTGATAAATTCTAGTTTTCTTTTCAAGACCAAGAATTCTTACCGCTTCTAAAATCCTTAAAGTTCCTATACCATCGACATTAGCTACATATTCAGGAGAATCAAAAGAAACTTTTACGTGTGACATAGCCCCAAGATTATAGATTTCATCAGGCTGTACTTCTTGGATGATTCTTATAATATTCGTAGAATCTGTCAAATCACCGTAATGCAATTTAAAATTAACGTGATTTTCGTGTTGATCTTGATAGATGTGGTCGATTCGCTGCGTATTAAAGGAGGAGGCACGTCTTTTTACCCCATGAACTTGATACCCTTTCTCTAATAATAATTCAGCCAAATATGATCCATCTTGCCCTGTAATCCCTGTAACTAATGCGGTTTTTTGTTTATTATCCATGATTATTTAGTATTTATTGATATGAGTTTTGATCGCTATCGACCACTGATCTAATGTAATTGCTATTGAAATTATTATTGAAATGTATTATGTCTATAAAGTAACTTTTTTGACATTTTCCACGTTGGTAACAAACCAATCATAAGTCCTTTTAATGCCTTCTTCCAAATTCACTTTGTGTTTCCAACCCAAATCGTGCATTTTAGAAATATCCATTAACTTACGTGGTGTTCCATCGGGTTTTGTGGCATCCCAAACAATATCTCCTTGATGTCCAGTAATCTTTTGTATGGTTTCTGCCAGTTCTTTAATGGTCAAATCTACTCCTGTTCCTATATTATATAAATAGTCTGGCAACTTATTCTCCAAAGCAAAAACGACGGCTTCAGCCATATCATCCACAAACAAAAATTCGCGCAAAGGAGTTCCGCTTCCCCACAGGGTTACTGGTGCATTATTGTTTTCCTTAGCTTCATGAAATTTTCGCATCATAGCAGGAAGAACGTGCGAAGTATTCAAATCGAAATTATCATAAGTTCCATACAAATTGGTTGGCATTAAACTCACATAGTCCTTGCTAAATTGTTTACGGATAGCCTGACAAGCTTTTACACCTGTAATCTTAGCTATAGCGTACCATTCGTTTGTGGGTTCTAAATCACCTGTTAGCAGATATTCTTCTTTCAAAGGCTGAGGAGCGAGTCGTGGATAAATACAAGAACTTCCTAGGAAAATAAACTTTTCGACACCCGCTTGCAAAGCAGAATCAATAAGATTGTTCTGGATTTGCATATTCTCCATAATGAATTGATACGGATAATTATTATTAGCCAAGATGCCTCCAACTCTTGCAGCAGCATCAATAATAACATCAGGCTTTGCTGCAAATATAAAGTCGCGAACGGCTTGCTGATTGCGCAAATCCAATTCAGCACTTGAAACTCCAATCAAATTAGTATAACCTTTCGTAGTTAGCGTTCTCCAAATTGCGGAGCCAACCATACCGCGATGACCTGCAATATATATTTTTGTGTTTAAATTCATTGTATTTATTCTTTTTATGGAATTCAAAATTATTTCCGCCCTGAATTATAATCTTTTTGTAACAAATTAACAGTTACATGTAACTAAAATATATTTACTTTTAGAAAATCAAGTACTCACTATTTTTATTTTCTAAAAATCTATTATCAATAACAAAACTATATGGCTTCGCCATTCCAACTTACATTATGCAGCCGTATAAGTTTAAAATATTGACTGCAAATATAATTAAAACCTCTTACTTTGCACTATTTAGCTTACTTAAAAATCTAAAAAATCAACAAATAAATTATAAATTTTTTAACATAATTTAATGTCTTGCAGAATCATTGTTCATATAATATTGACCAACAGTAGGTTGAAACTTAAATTTAAATGTCAAAAACTCGAACTTGATTCACAAAGCAATCATACAATTCTCTATAATTTACCTAATTTTAACATTAACATAATAACATATCTATCAAATTCTTGAAACATAGAGAATAATGAAGCAATTTGTCGTTTTTACTAAATCGATGTAATTAAAATTACTTGATGAATTCCATTGAAAAACAACCATAGTAATTAAAATTACCCTTTCCCAAAAGACAAAATCCTTGAAAAACTAAACTAGCTAAACCGATTTTAAAATTAGTGCATTCCAAAAATATACTATTCACAACCTCAAACTTTAACTATCAGCTGGCAACTTACCAAGGACCTTGTAATCAACCGAGTCCAAATCTCAAAATTTATAGTGGCAAATCCACAAACATGACTAGTGCTAAATAATCGATACAGGTTATTTAGCACTAGTCAACGAACAAATTATTTAAATTAATACTGATTTGTTGCCAACAAAACTAAAGTACAAGCTATTTCTACCTTTATATTATTCAATTCCAATAATTGGTAGAACTCTGGATTCTCCGTTCCAGGATTAAAAATCACTCGTTTAGGCTTTGATTCAACGATGTAATTGTAATAATCACGTTGGCGAGTAGCGTTCAAATATAAACTAATAGTGTCTATGTTTTTTAATGGGATCGCTTTTGTTTGAATTTTAATTCCAGCAACCTCTCCTACATTTTGCCCAATAGCCAAAACAGAATGTCCTTTTTCAACTAACATTGTAATGGCTTTGAAAGCATATTTTTCTGGTTTCGCACTTGCTCCGAGAACCACCGTTTTTTTGTTTTTCATTTTCTAAAATTGTATGGTACAAAAGTAGTCAAAAAAAGCAGTGTGGATAAGGTTTTAAAACCTTAGTTAGAGCACACAAAACGATGCAAAAATAAATAGTTTAAAAAAAACAATTAAAACACTATTTTTACACCTTTAAAACATGACAACATGGATCTTTTTATCTATTTATTTGCTGCGCTGTTTTCGGTGCTAAACCCTATTGGAACGGTACCCATCTTCGTTGGACTCACCCACTCTGATACTAAAAAAGAGCGTTCCCGTATCTCGTTATGGACAGCAATAAATGTATTTATCATCCTTATTGTTTCTTTTTTTATTGGACAATACGTCCTGTCCTTTTTTGGCATCAGCATTGAAGCCCTGCGAATTGCCGGAGGTATCATTATTGTAAGTTCCGGGTTTTCTCTACTCTCCGGGAAGTTTACTAAAAAGAGAGGTATTAACAAAAAAGCCGAAACTGAAGCTCAACAAAGAAACGATATTGCCTTAACTCCGCTAGCTATTCCAATGCTTGCAGGGCCTGGCTCAATTTCTTTGCTCATAGCATTCTATCAAGAACATCATACTACAAACGAAATTATTATTTCCTGTTTAGCAATTTTTGCAATTGCCATTGCCATATTTATAATTCTAAGAAGCGCTCATTATCTCTCCAAAATTCTGGGTGCATCGGGAATTGTTGCTATTTCCAGAATCGTTGGTTTCATAGTAATTGCAATTGGAATTCAATATATCGTGAGCGCATTGATTGCTATAATTAAAGGCAATTTGCTTTAGCAATTGAAAATCATTCTAATGGAAGAAATATTTCGGCCATCATACATCTAGCGCTTCCTCCTCCACAGGCTTCAATAGTGTCGAGACTAGAGCTCAAAATAGTGACATGTTCTTCTATTTGGGCGCTTTGCTTTTTGGTAAGACTTTGATGGGCCGATCGGCTCATTACTAAATATCTCCTGTCGTCTTTGCCTTTTACTTCTAACATGTTGCCTGCAAAAGAATTGACTTGGTCTTCTGTAATCAAAATGATTTCCTTTTCGTCAGCTTTCAAACTGTCCAAAACCATTTTACGTTCCTTTTTATCATCGATACAATCCGCACAAATAACTGCAAAAGTAGTACCAATACACATCATCACATTAGTATGGTAAATCAATTTTCGCTCTCCATTCACTGTTTGAAAGGCTTCGAATATCACCGGAGAATACTCAAAATCCTCGCAGAATTCAATGAATAACTCCTCGTCAGCTCGAGGGGACAACGCACAATAAGCTTTCCCGTTTTCTCGGTCTAAAAGAATACTTCCTGTACCTTCAAGATAAAAACTATCTTCTTCAGCGGAGGTATAATCCATTATTTCATTGATGACAAAACCATTGTCTTCAATTATGTCTAGAATGCCTTCTCGTCTTTCTTCACGACGGTTTTCAGCAAACATCGGATATAAAACTACGTCTCCATTTTCGTGAAAGGAAATCCAATTGTTTGGAAAAATACTGTCTGGAGTATCAGGATTTAAAGTATCATCGACTACTATAACATTGACTCCAAACATTCGGAGTTTGGCAACAAATGCATCAAACTCTTCTTGCGCTTTGGCATTTACAGTTTCTTTTGACAATCCATCAAGGATTTTTTGATAATAATTATTTACAGCCGTTTGTTCGTTCATTCGGAACGCAACAGGGCGAATCATTAGAATGGAATTTGTAGTTTGGTTCATGGATTTGGTTGTAGGTTGTTTGTTGTAGGTTATTTGTTCTAGTTTGTGAAATTATGTTTTCCAATTTTCTTCAACATATTTTATGAAATTATATATTTTAGCACTTAATTCATTGCACTTAGAAATAAATTCATTTTCGTCTTCTATTAAATCTGGATACAAGGTAGTAATTTTTTCGATATGAAAGACCGTTTCAAGACAACTTGCGTAAGAATAAGTTAGGAATTTCACAAAATCAGCTTTGTACTTTTTCCTTCCATATCCTTCCACAATGTTCGTGGGAACAGAATCAGAAGATCTCCTCAATTGACTACCCAATTAATACATTTCATATTTTGGCAATTTTAAAGAATAGGAATGACACCTATAAAACAAACCTAAACCCAAACTGTAAACTTCTAAATCTTTGTAACTTTTCATAACGCTTGCGTTTATAAATAGATTGTAAATCTGAATAACCTGGAACATACAACTTACAACATTCCTATTCTCTTATCAATGGTAAAGTAGAACATCGCAATAAACCTTCTTGTTTGGCAATTTCGGCATAAGGGATTTCTTCAACAACAAAGCCATTATTTCGCAACCATTTATTAAGTCTAGTAAACTTCTTTTCAGAAACTACCACATTGTTATCTATAGAAAAAACATTAGAATTCATGTGATACATTTCCTTTCTGGTGATATGAAACAGGTTTTCTTCACCGAAGAGTTTAACTAAAAACAAATAATCAGCTTCTTCCCGGAAACCGCGTTTGTAAATGATTGCTTTATTTTCTCCCACCGGTTGAAAACAACAATCCAAATGCAAAGCATTATCTCTAGCTTCAATTTTTGATTTGATCAAATCGAATTCCTTGACTTTTTTATTGGGAAATAATTCTTTGATGAATTGAACTCCTTCATTATTTGTTCTAGCAGTAATGTAATCCTTGTAATCACTACCTTTATAAGTTCCAATAAAAATATAATCGTTCCACAACATTACATCTCCTCCTTCTATATGTACTTCTTCGGGAGGAATTACCACTTTCACTGGATTTATTTGATCGATTACATATTGAATAGCTTCTACTTCTCGCTCTCTGTCGGGTAAAATATTGGATTTAACAAATACATCGTCAATTACAAAACCAATGTCTCTTGCAAATATCTGATTGTAATTCTCGATCATTTGGGGACGAAAAACAGTAACATTATACTTTCCGAAAACTTGATTAAAAGCCTCCATTTCAGGAATCATATCTTCCTCTTTTGGATAAGTGCCTGACAAGATATGTTCTAATGACTTAGGGTCATAGGCCTCACTGACTGCAGGTGTTGGTCCATTGCTGTTAGCGATTCCCAGCACGACTGCTCTTAATCTTGAAGTCTCATTATTTATGTTTAATTTTAACATAATTATAGGTTTGGTTTTGCCAAAGATAAAAAAAGCTCCACTAAATGTGAAGCTTTTTTTTATCTAAATTATCGTTGTTCCGTAGGTATAAATTCTCTCAAAGGATAACCAGTATAAATTTGTCTCGGCCTTCCAATAGGTTCTTTGTTGAGTCTCATTTCTTTCCACTGAGCTATCCAACCTGGCAATCTGCCTATGGCAAACATTACAGTAAACATATCAGTAGGGATTCCTAGAGCACGGTAAATAATTCCAGAATAAAAATCGACGTTAGGATATAATTTTCTAGAAATAAAATATTCGTCAGTAAGTGCTGCTGCTTCTAGTTTTTTTGCAATTTCCAAAATTGGATCATCAAAACCCAATGTTTGCAATACATCATCGGCGGCCGCTTTGATTATTTTGGCTCTTGGATCAAAGTTTTTATATACTCTGTGTCCAAAACCCATTAATCTGAAAGGGTCATTCTTATCTTTTGCCTTTTCTAAGTATTTATCAGCGTCTCCACCATTTGCTTGGATTTCCTCTAACATTTCTAGAACTGCTTGATTCGCACCACCGTGCAAAGGTCCCCAAAGTGCGGATATTCCAGCAGAAACGGATGCAAATAAGCCAGCGTGTGATGAACCTACCATTCTTACAGTCGAAGTAGAGCAATTTTGTTCGTGATCAGCGTGAAGAATAAATAGTTTATCTAAAGCTTGAACAATTACTGGATTAGCTTTGTAAGGTTCTGTAGGCAATTTAAACATCAATTGCATAAAATTTTCAACATAGCCCAAAGTATTATCATAATAATTCAAAGGAAATCCTTGACTTTTTCTATAAGTCCAAGAAGCAATTACAAGGAATTTCCCCATCAATTTGCAAACTGCTTCATACAATTGATCTTCGTTTTCTGGATTTACTGCCGAAGGATTAAAAGCTATTAAAGCACTTGTCAATGCTGACAAAACCCCCATTGGGTGAGCCGTTTTTGGAAAACCATCAATGATGCTTTTCATCTCTTCGTTTACTAAAGTGTATCTTCTAATGTGCGTTTCGAACTCCAACAACTGTTTATCGGTAGGCAATTCACCAAAAATCAACAAATAACATACTTCAAGGAAATGAGCTTTTTCTGCTAATTCTTCAATAGAATATCCTCTGTAATGCAAAATCCCTTCTTCTCCATCTAGAAAGGTAATTTCACTTTTGCAAGCACCTGTGTTTTTATATCCTTGATCGTAAGTTATCACTCCTGAGGAGTCACGCAATTTACTAATATCAATAGATACCTCATTTTCTGCACCAATAAATATTGGCAACTCATATATTTTTCCGTCAATTTCTAATTTTGCTGTTTTTGACATAGTGTTTTGAAATAAATCTTAATAAATTATTTTCCAAATTTAGGGAATTCTAAGGGAATTAAAAAATGAAATTCACAACGAATTTGTTAAAACTCAAAAAAAAAGCCATTTACTTTACGTAAATGGCTTTTAAACAAAAAATGAAAGCTTATTTTACTTTAAATGCATTTTTACCAGGGAAATAGGCAATATCTCCTAATTCTTCTTCAATTCTAATTAACTGATTGTACTTTGCCATACGATCTGAACGTGAGGCTGAACCTGTTTTTATTTGTCCACAGTTCAAAGCAACTGCTAAATCAGCAATAGTATTGTCCTCGGTTTCTCCTGAACGGTGTGACATTACTGAAGTATAACCAGCATTTTTGGCCATATTAACAGCTGCAATGGTTTCAGTCAAAGTTCCAATTTGGTTTACTTTAACTAAAATTGAATTAGCAATCCCTTTTTCAATTCCAGTTGAAAGGCGTTCCACATTAGTTACAAATAAATCATCGCCTACTAATTGAACTTTGTCTCCAATTTTTTCGGTAAGCATTTTCCATCCGTCCCAGTCGTTTTCGTCCATTCCGTCTTCGATAGAGATAATTGGATATTTAGCTGCTAATTCAGCCATATATTCTACTTGTTCTGCAGAAGTTCTGATTTTTCCCGTTGGCCCTTCAAATTTAGTGTAATCGTATTTTCCGTCTACATAAAACTCAGAAGCAGCACAATCCAAAGCCACCATTATTTCATCTCCAAAAGTATAACCTGCCTTTTCAACTGCTAATTTAATAGTATCTAAAGCATCTTCTGTTCCACCAGCTAAGTTTGGAGCAAATCCGCCTTCGTCACCTACAGCGGTACTCAAACCTCTGTCGTGTAATACTTTTTTAAGATTGTGGAAAATTTCAGTTCCCATTTGCATCGCATGAGTAAAAGAAGTTGCTTTTACAGGAAAAATCATAAATTCCTGAAATGCAATAGGAGCATCGGAGTGAGAACCACCGTTGATGATATTCATCATTGGAACTGGTAATGTATTTGCAGAAACTCCACCAACGTATCTGTACAATGGCAATCCAAGTTCGTTTGCTGCTGCTTTTGCAACTGCAAGAGAAACTCCCAGAATTGCATTCGCTCCCAATTTTGCCTTATTAGGCGTTCCATCTAACTCAATCATCGTTTGATCGATCAAGTTTTGTTCAAAAACCGATGTTCCAACTAATTCTTCAGCAATTATAGTATTAACATTTTCAACCGCTTTTAGAACTCCTTTTCCAAGAAAGTTTTTTCCACCATCGCGTAATTCCACGGCTTCGAACTTTCCAGTTGAAGCTCCAGATGGAACTGCTGCTCTTCCTATTACTCCATTTTCTGTAACTACATCTACTTCTACAGTAGGGTTTCCTCTTGAATCGAAAATTTGTCTTGCGTGAATTTTGATAATAATACTCATTTTTTTAAATTTAAATGTTGAAATATAATTTATTTAGTTACAAATATACTATATCCATAATTAACAGGAAATGAAAAAATTGTAATCTTATTAACGAAAACGATATAATAATTTTGTTGTTTTACAAATGCAATAAACAGATGACTTATTTTCACTTTAATAACCCTATGTATTCTCATTTACCTTGAAAATGAGGTGCAAAGAATTAATAATTCTAAAAATTTAAACAAATTATTTTTGAAATCTTTAAAACACAAATATTGCCACAAAAAAAATAATACAAAATCAGGAAGGCCTGATTAAAAAACAATATATTTGAAAATTATTAACAATAAAACTGATATTATATGTCGATTTGGAAAAGAAAACCATTAGGCCAACTTATAGCAGAATCCGCTGAGTCTGAAAAAGGATTAAAAAGAACATTGACCGCTTGGACTTTAATTGCTCTTGGAATTGGAGCCATTATTGGAGCAGGACTATTTGTAAGAACCGCAACAGCAGCAGCACAAAGTGCAGGTCCATCAGTAACACTTGCGTTTGTAGTTGCGGCAATTGGTTGTGCGCTCGCAGGATTGTGCTATGCTGAACTTTCATCTTCCATTCCAATTTCGGGTAGTGCTTACACTTACACTTATGCCACAATGGGCGAGTTTTTGGCTTGGATTATTGGTTGGGATTTAATTTTAGAATATGCAGTAGGAGCTGCAACTGTGGGCATTGCTTGGAGCGAATATCTAAACAATTTATTGGTAAATGTACTACATACAAGCCCAATACCGTATTCGTTATCACATTCCCCTTTTCAAACTAATTTAGAAACTGGAGAGCATGGAATAATAAATCTTCCGGCATTGTTTATTGTTGTTGCAATTAGTTTGCTATTAATTAAAGGGATACAAGAATCAGCATTTGTCAATGGAATAATTGTAGTAGTAAAAGTTGCTATTGTAATTATGATTATAATTATAGGTTGGAATTTTATAAATCCAGCAAACCACACTCCATATATTCCGCCAACATCTATTTTTACTGATGAACATGGAGTTGGTCATGATTTTGGAGGATTTTGGGGAATAATAGGAGCAGCAGGAACAGTATTTTTTGCTTTTATTGGTTTTGACGCTGTCAGCACCGCCGCTCAAGAAACTATAAATCCAAAAAGAAATATGCCTATTGGAATTTTAGGTTCTTTGGCTATTTGTACAGTTTTATACATTTTATTTGGACACGTTTTAACCGGAGTAGCGACAGTTGAAGATTTTAGAACTGGAGGCAAAGAAGCTTCCGTTGCTTTTGCAATTACGAAGTATATGGTTGGTTACGAATGGTTAGGACAATTAGTAACGGTAGCTATCCTTGCAGGATTCTCCTCTGTGATATTGGTGATGTTATTGGGACAATCCAGAGTGTTTTATGCTATGGGGAAAGATGGTCTATTACCAAAATCTTTTAGTGATTTACATCCAAAATACAAAACTCCGTACAAAGCCAATTTAGCAATCTTAGTGATTGTTGGAGCTTTTGCAGCTTTTGTTCCGGGAGATATTGTGGGAGATATGACCAGCATTGGTACTTTGTTTGCCTTTGTTTTGGTTTGTGTTGCTGTCATTATTTTACGCAAAAAAGAACCTAATATGGTAAGAGAATTTAAAACTCCGTGGGTGCCATTGGTACCAATACTTGGTGTAGTATCGTGTTCTCTAATGATGTACGGTTTAGGTTGGACAAATTGGTTACGACTTTTTGCTTGGATGGCTTTAGGAATTGTTTTTTATTTTGTATATGGCAAGAAAAACAGTGTGTTGAATAATCCACAAAAATAATTACCCAATCAAAAATCAAAAAGGGATTATAAAGTTTGATACTTTATAATCCCTTTTTTTATGCGAGAATAATTGCTACAAATCAAAAACTGAGGTGCGTTTCGCTCGAACCAAATCTTTTAATCGCAACCAAAAAGCTAATGTTAAATAAACGCCAAACCATAAACCAGCTGTCACAAAACTAATGTAGATAAAAAATAATCTTACATCAGACACACGCATTCCCAAACTATCCGCAAGACGGGACGAAACGTGAAAGCCGTTTTTTTCAAAAAAATATTTGAGGCGAATTACTGCTTTCATACTTATTATTTTGGGCAAAATTACGAAATTATCTCATTCTTGAATCAACGAATGATTTAATTAACTTTTTTTCAATAGTTCCATTCCGATGGCACATTGCAAGCAACGGCTTTTGTTACAATATTCGTTTTTGAGTTGTAATAAAGATTGAGACTCAAAAGCATTTTTGGATTTGATTCCAAAGGAACTAAACTTATCTAAGATAGCATTATCCTCAGACGCTACTTTATTTAACAACTGGATCAGGTCTTCGGAAATTTCCTTTCCTTGACTTTTGCCGAAAGCAAACTGAAGCGGAATTATGGTGTTAATTATAATCAAATCGATAAATGATTTGGAAAGTCTTTTCTTTTTCTTCGGGCTTTCTTTGTCAAACTGATAATGATCTTGCCAATAATTCGATACCGATATTTTGAAAATTTCATCAATACTTTGCACCGAACTCGAAGTGCTGATTGTCGAAAATAAATTTTGCTGATTATGGTATAAATTCGCCAATTGAGACAATCGAATCGTAGGGAAATTATCTGGTCGATGCTTGAAAAACTGCACTGGCTCAACCAATTTTTTTTCTATTTGATATTTGTGCAACAAATAAAAATATCTAAATTTCAAATCCTTGAAATAAGCATCTTCTTTTTCTAAATCTAATAGGCCAGCAGTTCCCAAGAGTAAAGCTTCGAGATTTTCGACCTCTAAACTTTCTTTTCTAATAATCGAAAACGGAATGGACTCAGCGATTTTTAAAAAGATTTCACCGTTAGTATTCAATCCGAAATTCTTGGCCAAAAGGCAAAACAAAACCGCTTCCCAATCGTTATTTGTTTGTTTTAATAAGTCGAAAATGGGATTTGATTTCCGTTCCAAACGTTCGAAAAACAAACGTTCTTGCCAATTTTTTAATGTAAATTCATTAATATCTTTGAGTTGCTTTTCACAAAAAATCCACGATTTTGGAGCCATCAACATTTGATAATTGGCTACTGTAGCTGTATCGACATAATTCTTTAATACCAAAACTGGAATTTCGGAATTGTTGCTTCTGAAAATTTCTGTATCGTGTTCCCAAACCACGTGGAGAATTACGTTTTCATAGGCTTCGTCTCTTTCGTGATGATGCACATACCAATCGGAAGATTTAAGATGAATCTCGACATTGCCAGCCCATTTTTGATTTCCAACTACAAGCTGAGCATTGAAAAAATCAGGACCAGCAAGTTCTAAATAGTTTCCAACATTGATAATCGTAATATCTTCTCCGTTGAAAGTCTTCAAATTCAAACTATCGAACTTCTTGAATTTCCAAAGGTAATGGAGAAAATCTTCTTTCATTTTTTTTGAGATTATTTATATTAGAAAAGAGAAAATAGAGAAGAGAAAATAGACTCTATCCAAACCCCTAAAATACTAAAAAAAGAAATACGTTTTTGTTTTTCAACAGAAAAAAATACAATTCGTCAACAACAAATGGTTACCGCATCAAATACAATTTGGCGCAAGCTCGAGCATCCGATAAAGCTTCGTGATGGTTAAGTTCAATTTGCATTTCACGACAACAATCACTTAATTTTGTTGGCCTTAAGCCTTTGGCTTTGTAAATTTTTACCGTACATTCCCAACGAGCGCCAATATTCAAATCCGCGTAATTTAAACCGTAAAGCGCCATCGATTTGGCCAAAACATTTCGGTCAAAACTTTCATTATGCGCCACAACAATACGGTTTTGCAATCGTTTTTGGATTTCAGGAAACACTTGCGCAAAAGTTTTTGCACTAACAGTATCTCGTGGATAAATTCCGTGAACTGCAATGGTAAAAGGCGAATATTCATTTCTTGGCGGTTTAATCAACGTAACAAATTCGTCAACAATAATACCGTTTTCGACCGTAACAATTCCTACTGAACAAGGATGAAAG
>CAMBHH010000092.1 GCA_945866505.1 Flavobacterium psychrophilum | reverse complement strand
TAATTTCCATCTTTTGTTAAAATCGTGATTTATCAAGGCAGAAGCACTAGTAGATTTCGTTTGTCCATTAGACCAAAGTGCTCCAAAATAGGTATTTCTTGAAACCTCTGCAATTTCTTTTCCAATGGCACCCGTTCCAAAATCGGGTGTCCAATCGGCGCTCAAATAATCGCCTTGGAGTGTAATTTGGGTTTGATTTGTTACATTAAATAATATAGATGGGTTGAAATAAATGCGTTTGTTTTTTACCACATCTCTAAAACTTTCTGAATTTTCAAAAGAACCATTTATTCTATAAGCAATATTGTTATTCAAAGGGCCATAAAAATCAAGTGTTGGTTTGTAAAAAGCATAACTTCCTACTTGCATCGAAATTTCTCCTCCACTTTTGAAAGAAGGCGTTTTGGTAACCAAATTTAATATTCCTCCTGGAGCTACATTTCCAAATAATAAAGCAGAACCACCTTTTAGAAACTCAACTTTTTCAAGACCTGAAACCTCAGGAATGGAACCGGCATTGTAACGGAAACCATTTTTAAACATATTGTTTGCTGACATATCGTAACCTCTTGAGTAGAAAGATTCTTGTGCTCCACCACGGGCAGAACTTACATAAACACCGTTGGCATTTTTGATTACTTCGCTCAAACGAATGGCTTGTTGTTGTTCGATAATTTCAGCTCCAATTACTTGTATAGTTTGTGGTGCATCCATTGGTTTTAATCCAGAACGCAGGGCTGTCAAAGGTTTGGGTTGTTTGTGGGTGGTAACAATAACTACTTTCAATAGGGCTGCTTTTTTGGGTTTTATAGTGTCTAGGTTTTCAAAAATTGCTTTGTCAAATTCCGTTGATTCTGCTGAAAATGCATTGTCTTGAGCCAATACATTTAGACCATATAATAAAAATAATGCGGGCAGTAAAATAGTTTTCATCGAATGCTTATTTAGACTTAATTAAAATAGTGATGCAAATATAAAAACCATTTGCTAATACACAAAGTTTATTTAGACTAAATCTTAATAATATTTATTAGTATTTTATTAGAAGTTGTTTACCAATGATTTGTAGCAAAAAAAACTTGCTTTTTTAGGGCAAGATTCTGATTTTGGGTTGAAAAAAGTGATTATTATTCGGTTTTCTTCATCGAATAACGGACTATACTTGGTTTGTCTTGTTGAATTCCGGAAACTTCAATGACTATTCGGTCTTTGGCAATGGGTTTGTAAACGATTTTTCGGGGATATTCATTTTTTGGATTTTCAAAAACCAATTGTTTTTCGATTTCTATATTGTGATTGAACGTTACGGGTTTGTCGTTGTTTTGCCCTTTAATTGTTGAAACATACAATAGATTTTCACCTTTTTGTTTCAACTCCATTTTTTCAGAGTGCAAGGTGTCTTTTTCTTTTATAAAATAGCTTTCGCCAGTAAAGAGGCTGTCGTTGGTTTTTTTCCAAATTTCTATAAGATTGCCCTCGTCAGACTTGTTTCCCCATTGTCCTAACAACCAATCTTTGCCTACTATTTTAGAAACTTCTTTTGATTTTTGGCAAGAAGCTGCTATTAAAAGCAACATCATACTATAAATTGCGTTTTTCATAAGTTAGATAATTTGAATGTGATCTTGAGATTTCAAAAATACAAAAAATGAGGTCAGCGATACCACAGATTTACCAAAACCGTAATATATAAATCAAATCTAGTAAAATCAAATGAAAAGACATAAGCATATGTTTGCAGAGTTATTAAACAGTAAGCATGTGGAATCAATATATAACCATTCTAAAGAAACGCACTAAAGTTTGATAAATTGGTTTATCTGTCCGTTTTTTTTTAAGAATAAATACTAGAAGATATATTTTAAAAACTATATTATCTTTGTCAGTCAAAATGCGATTATGCTACACCATCATTTCATCCTTCACAAACCATACGGCTATCTGAGTCAATTTATTTATGAGTTGAAGCGAAAGAAAAAGCTTTTAGGAGAATTATACGATTTTCCAGTCGGAACAATGGCTATCGGTCGCCTTGACGAAGATTCTGAAGGGTTACTTTTGTTAACCACCGACGGCAAAATGAGTGAAATGGTCAGAAGCAAAAAAGTGGATAAAGAATATTATGTTCAAGTTGATGGAATCATTACGCAAGAAGCTATTGAGAAAATCAAAAAGGGTGTTGAAATTGGTTTCAACGGCACAAAATATACCACAAAACCTTGTGAGTCTTTCATAATTGATGAAATTCCGGCATTTGGTGCAAGAGGAAAAAAAATACGAGATGAACGCCACGGACCAACATCTTGGGCTTCTATTACGGTTAGTGAAGGCAAGTTCCGTCAAATTCGCAAAATGACTGCCGCAGTTGGTTTTCCGACTTTGAGATTGATACGTGTTCGAATCGGAAGCATACATTTAAATGATTTACAAACGGGAGAAGTGAAAGAAGTTGGCGCTTTTTTTCCAATCCCTAGCTCTCAACTTCTAACTTCTAATTTCTAACTTTGTAATGTTAAACGTAGTCCTAATAGAACCTGAAATTCCAAATAACACCGGAAACATTGGTCGATTGTGTGTAGGCACCGAAAGTCGATTGCATCTGATTCATCCTTTTGGATTTGTAATAAATGATAAGAATTTGAAGCGGTCGGGTTTGGATTATTGGGTGCATCTAGATGTAACCGAATATCAAAATATTGAGGAATGGATCAGTCAAATTCCAGACAAATCTCGAGTTTTTTTAATGAGTTCTCATTCCAAAAAATCTATTTATGAAGCCGATTTTCAAGATGGTGATTGGTTGGTTTTTGGTAAAGAAAGTGTCGGTTTGAGTCCCGAAATATTGGCGAGATTCGACAATCACTTAACGATTCCAATGTCGAATTTGATTCGAAGTTTTAATGTTGCGAATTCTGTCGCATTTGTCGTTGGTGAGGCAAAGCGACAAATTTCCGTTAACAGATAGCATTGTTCAACCAATCACTAAAACAGAATGTTTATAAGTTGTCCAATGCCAACTATTTTATTGCAACCATTTTTTGAAATCATGAAAATTTTGTGGGGAAACTCCGTGACCAATTGGGTATTCTTTATAAGTTGTGTTTATTCCCAAATTCTCCAAAAAAGGTTTTGCTTTTCGTCCCCATTCCACGGGAATTACTTGGTCAACGGTTCCGTGAGAAGTGAAAATTTTAAGATTCGAAAATGTATTTTTTAAATAGTTTTCTTCTAAAATATCTTGATTGATGTAACCACTCATCGCTACCACTCTTTGCACTTTTTCTGGATGTGAAAGTGCTACAGCATAACTCAAAATCGTACCTTGACTAAAGCCAATTAAGGTCACATTTGTAGCATCAATGGCATAATTTGCAACTATTTGGTCGATGAATATTGCAATCAATTCTCGAGAACTCTTGGCTTGTTCATTATCAGAAAACTTTTTTTCGTCTGCATCAAAGTTGATCGCATACCAAGCATAGCTCCCGTATTGCATAGTGTATGGAGCACGTACTGACACGATATAATATTCGCTCGGAAGTTCGGTTGCAAAGGAAAATAAATCCTCTTCGTTGCTGCCATAACCGTGAATAAGGAGTAAAAGTGGATTTTTGTCCACCTTTATTTTGGGTTCCTTAATTTTATATTCTAAAGATAAATTCATAAAAAGTGTTCAGTGTTTAGTTTATAGTGATCAGCTTTGCCTTCTGAAATGCTACACCAGTTCGCTATCGCTCTGGGCAAAAATAGTTAATCAGCTCCCGAAGTTTCGGGGCTAAAATCAAGAGATTGATGAAAACCATTTTTGGAAATAATTTCCCAATAGCGGAACTGGTTTTGTTTGTCCATTGATAGCGTTAAAAATGCCGAAAGTCCATAAAACAGATACAAAAATCCACATCGACGCTGAAATCATTGGACTATCAAAATTACTGATGATCAATCCCAATGAAATAAAAGTAATAGATAATCCCAACGCTTGGCGAATGTGGAAAGAGGCAAAGGAATTTTTTTCTTCTCCACTGTTAATTGACATCGCAATCAAGACTCCAATGATTAAAATATAGCTTGTTATGGCTGCCGTTTTTCCTTTTTCGATGCTGTTGTTGTTTTCCATTTTTATTTAACCACAAAGGTCGCTAAGTTTTTTACACGAAGTTCACAAAGTGTTTATTTAGATAATTATTTAGTAGTGTTCTTTGTGCCTTCTTTGTGCACTTGGTGTTTAAATATTTTATCCTAAAACTAATTTTCCTTGATTGTAAATTCCGTATACTCTTCCTTGTATTTCCGTTCCCAGAAAAGCGGAGTTTTTAGATTTTGACAAGATATTTTCGTTGGTAAAAATGCTTTTTCCATTAGGATTGAATAAGCTAATGTTTGCTTTGTTTCCTTCAGCAATGGTTTGTGATTTAATTCCAAAAGTAGCTTTTCCGGAAGTCAATTTTTCGATTACTTTTTCCAAATGTAAAGCCGTCAACAGCGAACCAAATGCGCTTTCTAAACCAATTGTCCCGTCTTTAGCCAAATCAAATTCCATTTTTTTGTGTTCAATGTCAATTGGATTATGGTCGGTTGTAATCATATCAATCGTATTGTCCAGAATTCCATTCAATAAGGCCTGTCTGTCGGTTTCTGTTCGCAACGGTGGCGAAACCTTGCATCTAGTGTCAAAATTTTCAAGTTTCTCATCGGTTAAAACCAAATAATGTACTGCAACGCTACAAGTAACTTTCAGTCCCTTGGTTTTGGCTTCTTTAATTAGCTGAACTGATTTTGCAGTTGAAATGGTTGGAATATGTAGTTTTCCACCGGTATATTCTAGTAAAAATAAGTTTCTGGCGATTTGCAATTCTTCGGCAAGATTAGGAATTCCTTTCAAACCCAACCGGGTAGAAACGATTCCTTCATTCGCAACCCCATTACCTTTAATGTTTGAATCTTGGGCAAAAGCAATTACCAATCCATCAAAATCCTGAACGTATTGCAAGGCTATTTTCAGCAGATTGGCGTTGTCCAAACTCTTGTTGTAATCTCCAAAAGCAACTGCACCTGCATTTTTCATATCGAATAATTCCGCCATATCTTTTCCCTCGCTTGCTTTAGTCAAAGCACCAATCGGGAATAGTTCTGTTGCAAAACCATTGGCTTTGCTTTTCACAAAATTAATCTGTGATTGATTGTCAATAATCGGGTAGGAGTTGGGTTGCAAGGCAATCGCTGTGAAGCCACTTTTTGCTGCAACATTCAATCCATTTGCAATAGTTTCGCGGTCTTCAAAACCTGGTTCTCCGAGCGAAACACTGCTGTCGAACCAACCTTGAGAAATATGTAAATTGTCCAGTTTTACTTCGTTGAAATTGTCAATATTCTGAAGTGAAGTTCCTATTTTTTGGATTAAACCATCAATAATTAAAATATCAACTGTTTGATTGTGATAAGGACTTTCGGTGTCGATAATCTTGGCTTCCCGGATGAATGTGTTCATAATAATTATATAATTATTTGAATTTCGTTTTTACTTTACGAATCGTATAATCGCCATTTCGGTTAACAGAAAAAGCAATGCAAATATAACAAACCATTTCCAAATTTGACTGTCAGATCGATTGGTTTGTAAAGTGTTGAAAACGGTTTCAATAGAATCGATAGTTTTATAGTCAGAAACTTCATTTTCATTGGCTTGAGCCAAATCACTTTCGGTTCTGTTGTAATTGAAACTGATGTTTTGCAAACGTTCTTTTTGGTTGTAAATTCCAAAATTTCCGGCTTGTTCTGGAAAATCATTGAAAGTCAATTTTACTTTATCGTTTAGTATTTGTTGTATTGGAATAAAGGTTTCGGTCTCGTTTTGGACTTTCAAAATTTCGTCTTTTGACAACGTGGCATCAACCAAAAAAGGATTGTTGTTGCCAATTGTCAGTGCAATCGTTCCATTATTTTGATTGTTTATTCCCATTTTGTAAAATGTTGGAACAATCAAAGGCGACTGTTGAAAGTTAGAATTTTCCAGATTAATTGGTGCAGCAAAAACATATACTGACGAAATTGGATTATTTATCGAAATTAAAAATGCAGTTTGATCTTCATAATACAAAACGGCAGGATTTGTACTTGTAATTCCAAATGACATTTTTGTTTTTGGATATTGGAAATTGTTAATTTTATTCTCGAAAACACCACTAAACAAAGGATGATTGAAGTTGATTTTAGTGATTAATTTTTCTTTGTTTTCCAAAGATTTGAATTGGATGTTTCCAAAGATTTTCAAAAACGGATTACTATTTGCAGGTGAAGCTTTTGCCGATGGAATAAGAACGAGATTCCCCCCTTTTTCCACAAAAGATTTTAAAGTGGTTTGCAAGGCTTGCGGAATTTCATCCAGTTCATTTAAGACGATGCAATTTTGTTGTTCGAGTATATTGTAATCTAAAGTTTTAATCTGAAAATTGTTGAAGTTGAATTCGTCACTGGTGTAAGTTCTAGACAAAAAATTAGATTTTTCAGATGGCCCAATACTTATTACATTGTTTTTTTTAGGTTTTGAAATACTGAAATACAGGTCGTTGTCGTATTCTAATCCGTTGTCGGTAATGGAAGCATAACCGTGGAAATCCTTTTTTGGAATGGTAAAATAGATTGTTTTTTCCTTGCTTTCAAATTTCGTCAGAGTCTTTGCAATCAGTTTGTTCTGGTTGTATAAAGCCACTGGAATCTGTTTGTCTTTTTCACCAAAAGCAGATAATTTTAAGCCAATTTCATAAAAATCGTCCAGAGTTTGGTGAATAAAAACGCTGTCAATCGAAGCGTTGTTTTTTTGTTCCGCTTCCGGAATAATGAAATACGTATTGAATGTGCTGTCGACGCTTTTCAGTTGTTTGGATTCCAATCCAACAGCATCTGTAATCACAACAACATCTTTGTTAAAAGCTGATTTTCTGGATTTTATTTTTGCCATTGCACTTTCCAATTGGAACGGTAACGCACTGTATTTTAGATTTTGTAATTCGGTTCGAATGGATTTGATGTCGGTATTCCAAAACGTTTCGGAATTGGTAATCAACGAAAAAGTTTGATTTTCGGGTGTGTTTTCGAGTAATTCCTGAACGGCTCTTTTTAGCAGTTCTCCTTTTTGACCTTTTGCCTGCATCGAAAAGGAATTATCCAAAACGATATACATTTCGTTGGAACTGTTTTTAGCATCTTTGGCTTTGAAAAAAGGTTGCGCAAAGGCAATGATAATAAAGGTTAACAAAAGTAACCTTGTGGCTAAAAGCAGCCATTTTTTGATTTTGGAACTCTTTCTCGTTTGTATGGAAAGTTCTTTAAGGAAACGAACATTGGTGAAATATTCTTTTTTGAATCGTCGCAATTGAAATAAATGCACCAGAATTGGTATAACCAACAACAAAAGATAGTAGAGGATTTCCGGGTGTTTCAATTGCATTTTTCAAAGATAGTATTTTGATTTATATTTTAGAAATTGGATTGCAGATTATCTTGGAATTACATTATATTTGGAGGATGTAAAAATTGCAAATAATAATTATTTGCGGTAAGATACAGACAAGAATATATAACACATTATGAAAAAAGTAACTTTAATCCTTCTTACTATTTTTGCTTTCAGCTTTTTACAAGCACAAGAGAAAAAATTCAATCTTTTAATTGGTACCTACACCAAAAGTTGCGACAGCAAAGGCATCTATGTTTATGAATTCGATTCGAATACTGGCGATTTTAAACTTAAAAATACTACCGAAAATATTATTAATCCAAGTTATTTGACGGTTTCTAGTGAAAATAAATTTGTTTATTCGGTAAGCGAAAACGATAAAAAAAGTTCTGTTAGTGCTTTTGGATTCAATTCAAAAAGCGGAAAATTGGATTTTATTAATTATCAAAACCCAAACGGACTGAATCCTTGTTATATAATCAATGACGAAAAGAACGTAATTACAGCTAATTATTCTAGTGGTACTATTTCGGTTTTGAGCAAGAATAATGATGGAAGTATTGGCGAAGTGACGCAAGTGGTACAACATACTGGAAAAAGTATCAATGCCAAACGGCAAGAAGCTGCTCACGTTCATATGGTGTATTTTTCTCCAGACAAAAAATATGTTTTGTCCAATGATTTAGGAACGGACAAGGTATATTCATATCAATATAATGCAAATTCAGCAACAGAAGTTTTACAACTAAAAAGCAGTTTTGAGGTTAAAGCAGGAAGTGGTCCTAGACATTTGATATTTAGTAAAGATGGAAAATTTGTTTACGTTTTGCAAGAATTAGACGGAACTATAACTTCGTTTAGCTACGCTAAAGGAATTTTGAATAAAGTGAGCGAAACCACGGTTGTTGCTTCAGATTTTAAAGGAGATATTGGCGCAGCCGACATTCATATTTCGCCAGATGGAAAGTTTTTATATGCTACCAATCGCGGAACGGCTAATGACATTTCTGCATTCAAGATTTTGAAAAACGGAAAATTAGAATTTGTGCAACGGACTAGTACTTTAGGAAAAGGACCGCGGAATTTCACTATTGATCCAACGGGGAATTTTCTCTTAGTAGGACATCAATATACCAATGACATTTTGATTTTCAAAAGAGATGCAACAACAGGAAGCCTTACTGTGACTGGCAAGAAAATAGAATTGTGTTCACCAGTTTGTTTGGTATTTACTAAGATTTAATTATCACTATATCTTCACCTTTTTATCAGAGTAAAAAGGTGAAGAGACAGCTATTAAACTATTCTGAAACCGTTATTTCGAACATTTTTTCCCATTGTTTGCCGGTTACAAAAATGGTTTTGGTTTTTGTGTTGTAGGCGATTCCATTGAGGACTTCAGCTTGAGGAAATTTTATTGATTTTCTTAAACCTGAAAGATCCAAAATTCCTTCTACAGCACCGCTACTAGGATTTACGACAGCAATAGCGTCTTTTTGCCAGACATTCACATAGATTTTACCATCAATCCATTCAAGTTCGTTTACGGATTTTATTTTAGAACTTGCAGAATATACATTGATATAACCCGTCATCTTTTGGTTTTCTGGATTCATTTTCCAAATTTTCTCGGTTCCATCAGATTGATAAATGTATTTTCCATCATTTGTCATTCCCCAACCTTCGATATCTTTGTCGAAAGTAAAAGTCTTTTCCAGTTTCCAACTATTGGCATTATAAATAAACCCTGTTTTACTTTGCCACGTCAATTGATAGATTTTATTGTTTATAAAAGTGATTCCTTCTCCAAAATACTTCGAATCAAGATCAATTTGTTTGAAAATTTTCCCTGTTTTATAATCGTATTTCCTTAAATAAGATTTACAATTATTTCCTGAGCCAGTACTTTCATACAAAGTATCCTTGTAAAACTCTAAACCCTCAGTAAAAGATGCAGTATCGTGAGGATATGTGTTGACAATGGTGTATTTTAATAATTTAGGTTCTATGTTTGAAACCAATTCAATTCGAGTGGTAGCTTCTGAATTTTCACCTTCGAAATAAACTACTGCTTTCAGGTTTTGATAGCCTAATTTTTGGTCTTTTAAATTGAAAACTAATTTGTTAAGACCTTTTTTAGAACCAATTTTCAAATCGTTATTATAATAAACAACACTATCAACGGTTTTTGAATTGGAGTTTAAAATTCCCAATTCCAGAGCATCTTGAGATTGATATTTTTCTTTAAACTGAGACTCATCGAAAGTAAATAAAGTATTTTCACCTTTTTTTGCACCTCCGCAATTAGCTAATGTGATACCTAATAAAATGATAAATAGGAAGTTATAATTTCTCATAAATTAAAATTTTGATGATGCAATATACAACGATATTTTATAGGAGCAAAGCGCTTGCAAAAATATAAAAAGAGTGTATATTTGCACCGGCAAGTCCTACACGACCAGCTCCTGCAAAATCCCCCAGGATGGGAACATAGCAAGGGTACGTGGTTGAGCGGTGCGATGTAGGTCGCTTGCCATTTTTTAAATCTGAATTTATTTCAGATTCTTTTCCAAATTACATAAAAATTATAGTCTTCCTTTGGGAAGATTTTTTTATTTTTACCCGATGGAGTTAGGAGTTAAAAGTTAAGATTGGAATTACTCAAAACCTGTAGACTCAAACCCATAACCTCATAACTTATAACCCATAACAATGGAAAAAGTAGTTCTAATCACAGGTGGTTCTTCAGGAATTGGAAAATCTATTGGCGAATTTTTGCACCATAAAGGCTTCATTGTTTATGGAACAAGCAGGAATCCGGAAAAAGTTTTGAACTCGGTTTTTCCACTAGTAGCCTTAGATGTTCGCAATACAGAATCAATACATTTGGCTGTGGCCAATATCATTGCTGTTTCTGGCCGAATTGATATTGTAATTAATAACGCTGGTGTTGGAATTACAGGGCCTTTAGAAGAAATTCCAACTGCCGAAATCAGGAATAATTTTGAAACTAATTTCTTTGGTCCCATCGAAATGATGAAAGCCGTTTTGCCGCAAATGCGTTCGCAGAAATCGGGTTTGATTATTAATATAACTTCAATCGCAGGTTATATGGGTTTGCCGTATCGCAGCGTTTATTCGGCTTCAAAAGGTGCTTTGGAATTAATCACCGAAGCCTTGCGAATGGAAGTGAAATCTTTTGGAATTCAGATTACGAATGTTGCTCCAGGAGATTTTGTCACTAACATTGCTTCGGGACGTTTTCATACGCCTTTAATCAAGGATTCTGTATATGAAATTCCGTATGGGAATACGCTGAAATTGATGAACGAACACGTGGATAGCGGCAGTAATCCTAACCAAATGGCGGAAGCCGTTTATAAAATCATTCAAAATCCAAGTCCAAAAATTCATTACAAAGTAGGTGTATTTATGCAAAAGTTTTCAATTGTTTTAAAGAGAATTTTGCCGGATAAAGTCTATGAAAAAATGTTGATGAATCATTATAGAATATAAGAATATGGAAAATATTACAGAATTCATCCCAGCTTTTTTTGGTGTTTTAGTAGTTATCGCTATTTGGTTTTTTATTAGAAGGATATTGGAATCATTGAGTGATAGAATAAATAATAGTGAACTTTATAAAGAAGATATGCTTAATGTGCTTGAAGAAATTCGTGATGAGTTAAAAGAATTGAATAAAAACAATTCTGTTAAGTAATTATAAATTGTAATTTTGTTTCGATATTTGCTTAAGAATTGAGATTAATAGTAGAAAAGCTGATCGCTTTTAGGTATTTTACACTTGAGTGAGGGGTTGAAGAGGAAATCCCACACTTTAGAGCGTGGATTGTAACATAAAGCCTGACCCTTGGGTCAAGCCAAAAAAAATTAAAAACACAATTAAATTAATATATATGAAATTTTTTATTGACACAGCAAATTTAGCTCAAATTAAAGAAGCACAAGCATTAGGCGTTTTAGACGGCGTAACTACCAATCCATCATTGATGGCAAAGGAGGGAATTACCGGGAAAAACAATATTTTGAAACATTATGTTGACATTTGCAACCTTGTAGATGGAGATGTAAGTGCTGAAGTAAATGCATTGGATTTTGACGGAATGGTGAAGGAAGGAGAAGAATTGGTCGATTTACACGAACAGATTGTAGTGAAATTACCTATGACCAAAGAAGGTGTTATGGCTGCCAAATATTTTTCAGACAAGGGAGTTAGAACGAATGTAACTTTGGTGTTTTCTGCAGGTCAAGCTTTATTGGCGGCCAAAGCTGGTGCCACTTATGTTTCTCCTTTTATTGGTCGTTTGGACGATGTTTCAACCGATGGTTTGAATTTAATTCAAGAAATTAGAGATATTTATGAAAATTATGGTTACGAAACTCAAATTCTTGCAGCTTCAGTTCGCCATACCATGCACATAGTGAACTGTGCTAAAATTGGTGCCGATGTAATTACAGGACCGCTTTCAGCAATATATGGATTATTGAAACACCCATTAACTGATATTGGTTTGGCACAATTTGTGGCTGATTTCGAAAAAGGAAATAAATAAAAACATACAAATAATGAGAAAACTAGCATTAGCTATAGCATTCTTAATGACAAGCGTTATTGTAAATGCCCAAGAAGCAAAAATAATAACAACTGTTAATGAGGAAGGTGATGTGGCAAGTTTTGAATTAGATTGTTCCAAAACATTTCCAACCTTGGCTAAAGGCTTAAAATATAATATCACTCGTCATGAATTTAAGGGTGCTGAATTGAAAAACGCCTATCATATAATGTTGGTTATGGATGGCTTTTTTACCACAACTTTAAACATAAAGATGACAATTTCAGCCATTTTTAGTGATGGAACGGTCGTCTCAGAAGTTGAAACTATCGAGGACGATGGCTATTTTGATGGGGCTTGCACCTTAAAGTTGAATAGTCCTCCAAAAATCGCTTTGGAAAATGATTTAAAGCAAATTATCGTGAATACTGGAACCAAAAAAGTGGTTTACGCTATTTCTGCTCAAAAAAGTGCTGAACTCAAAAAGAATTTTCAGAATATTGTTAATGCTAAATGATTTGCTATTGTTCGACAAATAGGAACTAATATACTTAAAATCGAAACCCACTAAATGTTGATTTTAGAAAGTTTTTTTATAATTAAAACCCTTTATAAAATCGGGAAACTTGATTGAAGGCATAACAAAATCCATCTTGAATGACTGTCATTATTTAATTGCTATAAATCTAAAAATCATTATAATTGGAATAAAAAATATCGTTTTTTATATAGTAACAGAACCTATTTTGCGATAGTAAAATAGTATCAAAATTCATTTTGAATTTGAAACCCATTGATTTTTTGTGAAAGACCTGTGAGATCTTAAAAGTCTAACAGGTCTTTAATATTTAAAAATCATATCTGGTTCGTATTTCACCAAGGTTTTTTCGTAATCTAAAGGTACAATACATTTGCCGATTTTAAGGTTTATTTTGCGAATCAAATATATTTGATCTTTAAATTTATTATTTTCGATCATAAATTGACAGTTTTATATCCTTATTTTTATTATTAGTTTAGTATTTTTACTGCTTTAATTCTAAATTCTAAATTTGATTCATTTTAATTAAAAATTATTTATTCATTCTATTGCTAATTTTTTCAATAGTTTGTACTTCTCAGAATACTGAAATAAAGCAATTGCTCTTTTTCCATTCTGTTAGAATTCAACTACTTGACGGAATTCAACTGATTTTAATAAAATTAGCTTCATCGGTATCTTTTGATTTCAAAGGAAATTCTTCTAGCATTTTAGTAAAAAGTTTGATTAATAGTCAAAATTATGTTTCATTAGAATTTGACTGAGAATACAGCTCAACGGTTCAGATAGAAAAAATAATTGGTCAATGGTTTCCAATTTTAAATTCTTGAATAAAAAAATTTCAAAAACT
>CAMBHH010000091.1 GCA_945866505.1 Flavobacterium psychrophilum | reverse complement strand
GAACTTTTGCAATTGGAGCCTATTTTGAAAAGCAAAATGACAAACTCGTGCTCAAAATAGCGCTCAATAAAAAACGAAGAAATTGGTTCTCTGGTTTATGGAATTATCAAATGAATTATCCTTTTGAAATCTCTAATGCGTAATATGGGTAAATATAATTTTAAATATTTAACAAAAATACAACTAACACGAAGTCTATAATTTATAGAATAAATGCTAAAAGTATCAATATTTTTGGATGTTTACTTGATGATAAAATTGCTTTTTTTGACTAAAAAGATGCTGAATTAATTATATAAAAAAACTGAAACCTATTTTATATTTCCAAATAGATTGAAAACACAAAATAGATTTCAGCAATAGAATAACTTGAAACTAATATTTATAAACCGTCACGCTCAAAGGTGGCAATAGCAATTCGACTGAATAATCTCTGCCATCATAAGGCATTGCTTCTACAGTTAATTTATTTGTGTTTTTCAAACCACTACCACCATAAATAGCAGCATCACTGTTGAAAATTTGCGCCAATTTTCCTTTTTTGGGAAGACCTATACGGTAATTTTGGCGAACCACTTGAGTGAAATTACAAACTACAAATACATCATCTTTTGAATTGATTCCTTTTCGTATAAAAGTCATTACAGCGTTTTGATGATCCGAATAATTTATCCATTCGAAACCTTCTGGACTGAATTGTTTTTCGTGCAATGCTGGTTGTGTTTTATACAAAGTATTCAAGTCGGTTATGGCTTTTTTTACGCCTTCATGAAAATCATATTGCAACAAATGCCAGTCTAAACTTCCTTCAAAATTCCATTCTGCACTTTGTCCAAATTCACTTCCCATAAATAGTAATTTTGTTCCTGGGTGCATAAACATATAACCATAAAGCAATCTCAAATTGGCAAATTTTTGCCATTCGTCACCAGGCATTCTACCAGCAATAGATTTTTTTCCATAAACTACTTCATCGTGAGAAAGCGGCAACATAAAGTTTTCAGAAAAAACATAAGTCATTCCAAAAGTTAAATCGTTTTGATGGTATTTTCGATACACGGTTTCTTTTTGAAAATACTGCAAAGTATCGTGCATCCAACCCATCATCCATTTCATTCCAAAACCTAATCCTCCTACAAATGTTGGACGAGAAACCATGGGGAAAGAAGTACTTTCTTCGGCAATAGTCTGTACACCTTCAAAACTGGAATAAACGGCTTCATTAAATTCTTTTAAGAAACTTATGGTGTCTAGATTCTCTCTTCCACCAAAAATATTAGGTTCCCATTCGCCTTCTTCTCTGGAATAATCCAAATACAACATCGAAGCTACCGCATCCACCCGAAGTCCATCGACGTGATAATGCTGCAACCAAAAAATGGCATTACTAATCAAGAATGCACGCACTTCATTTCGTCCGTAATTAAAAACTAAACTTTTCCAATCGGGATGATAGCCTTTTCTACGATCAGGGTGTTCGAATAAATTGGATCCATCAAAAAATCCTAGTCCGTGTGCATCCTCTGGAAAATGTGAAGGAACCCAATCCAGAATCACTCCAATTCCAGCTTCGTGCAGTTTATCGACCAAAACCATAAAATCTTGAGGTGTTCCAAAACGAGAAGTCGGTGCAAAATAACCAACCAATTGATATCCCCAAGACGGATCGTATGGATACTCCATTATAGGCATAAATTCGACGTGCGTAAAACCAGTTTCTTTTATGTAATTTACCAAGTCTACCGCCAATTCCAAATAGGTCAAAAATTTGCCTTCGGCATTGCGTTTCCAAGATCCCAAATGAACTTCGTAAACCGAATATGGTTTGTCTAAATCATTTTTTTCTTTACGGGTATCCATCCATTTTTTGTCCTTCCATTGGTATTCCAAATCCCAAACTACTGAAGCAGTATGTGGTGGATGTTCGCAATAAAGCGCAAATGGATCAGCTTTTTCGGTGATAATTCCACCATTGTTGGATTGGATTTTATACTTGTAAGTGGTTCCCTTTTCGATTCCTGGAATGAAACCTTCCCAAATTCCTGAGGAATCCCAGCGCACTTGCAATTGATGATCTCCCTGAATCCAAAAATTGAAATCCCCTACCACAGAAACGGAACGCGCTGATGGTGCCCAAACGGCAAAATATACGCCTTTCACGCCATCAACTTCTAGAAGATGTGCGCCAAGTTTTTCGTATAATCTGAAATGTTTTCCGGCTTTGAATAAATCAATATCAAAATCGGTAAAAAGAGAATAAGGTTGTACGTTGTTCATTTTTGTTTTTTTTGAACGCGGATGAAACGGTTTTCAAACGCAGATTTAATTATTTGATTTACGAAATTTGGAGATTTGCCCGATTGGTAATTTTTAGTTCGTAACTTTTAATTATTTTTAAATTCCATAATACTAAAAATTCCAGTCAAAGGAATTACAGCCCAGCGCGGTCTCGAATTGAGTTCATATCCTAGTTCGTAAATTGCTTTTTCGAGCAGACAATATTTCAGTAAAAAATCGATTTCTTTGCGGTACCCAATATTCAAGTTTTCGCCTTGAGCGACATCAGTATAGGTTTGGAGAAACACACCTACGAAATATTTGAACAAAATTTCGCCGGCCTTGAAAAGCTCCTCTTGTTCATAAGGATACTTTTCCTTATTGTTGAAAATCGTGGCATAAATAGCGTAATGAAACGAGCGGAACATTCCAGCTACATCCTTTAAAGGCGGTTGTTTTACCTTTCGGTCGCGAATCGTGCTTTCAGGTTCGCCTTCAAAATCTAGAATACAAAAATCGTCTCCGTTGACCAAAACTTGTCCTAAATGATAATCCCCGTGAATGCGAATTCGTTCAGATTTCATTTTTGTCCAATTGAAATCCAGAAACAATTTTCGAATTTCTTTTTTATGATCCAAAAACTGATTGGCTAATTCTAATGCTAATCCATCCAGCTTATGAAGGTTATTTTCGAGAATATTCAATCTGTTTTGAAACTGATAGGTCAATCTGTTTTTGAGCCAAACTGTGTAATCGCTATTATAAGTCGTTGGTGTAAAAGCTGTTTCGTGAACATCACTTCCCAATGCAATGTGCATTTCGGCAGTTCGTGTTGCCAACTTTTGGATTCTCATAAAAATACTTAGTCCAGCCCAATCGATGATTTCGTGAGGAACTTCGTTGATTTTTAATCTTTTGAACAATTCAATATCTGGTAATTTATTGATTTTTATTTTTTTATGCTTTAGATTATCAAAAATACTATCCACCTCGTCTAGCATAAATTGCCACGCATCTCCTTGATTAGGAACCAATTCCTGCATTAAACCCAGCGTGATATTCCCGTCGGTTAAAACTACACTAATGCTTCCCATATAGGCTGGTGAATTCTTAAAATCCATTCTTTCGGTAAGAAAACGGCTGATTTCATAATCGGGATTCATACTGATATAGATTCGCCTAAAAATCTTTAAAACTAGCGTACCATTGTAAATTATAGAAGTATTACTTTGTTCCACTCCCATAAATTTGGAACTTTTATATTCCTTTTCTTCTAGTTTTTCCCCTTTATGAAACTTTACAATTGAATCTGATTTTTCTTTAGAACTGACAATTTTATCAAACATTAATTTTTTGAAATCCTCTTGATGCAAAGCATCAACTAGAAATCCTGCTGTCCCGTTCAAGTTTACCGGAGCGATTATGGTATTGGTATCCAACTTGTCTTCAGGCATAAAAGCAATTGGCATAAAATAATGCTGGTAAAAAGCTTCTTTGAAATTGACTTCGAGCAAAACGCCAAAATAAGTATTCGTTTTTGAAGAAATCTTAAAAAAATCAACTACTTCAATATACTTTAAAGTACTTGCTTTGCCTCCATACCAGCGTTTGTTGATGATATAATTCTCAAGAATATCAGAAGAAAAGACTTTTACAAATTCCTTGTCTTCAAAAGCATTATTCCAACTTGTTTTGAAAACAAATGGATTTTGAAAATCATCATCGTTCATCTTATAATCTTTTACTATTTTTAAATTTGTCTTGTTTTTCATTATTAAACCCCATAGAAAAAATTATTTTTAATATAAAATTTAGGTGTTTTATTTCGCATTGTTTAGGTCTAATTATTATTTTATTTTTTAACCCACATAGAAATATTAAATTTTATTCAAATATAAAGGCGTTTCACTTTTCATAGATTTCATTAGTTAGCTTTTGAAAAAATTATTCTTTAGGCAGCTTTTTATAATAATCATTTACGAATGTTTTTTGACCTTCTTTGAAAATACTGTTACAATTAAAATTAATTAAAATCCCTTTTGGAGATTTTATGAGGTTCATATAATTCAATAATTTCGCTTCATAAATTGGGTGACTATTTAATGTAGATTTCAATTCTACAATTATAGCCCTTTCAACAAACAAATCACATCTAAAATCAGATTCTAATTCTTTTTCTTTGTAAATTATAGGAATCTTCATTTCAGAAATAAAATTAATATTTCTTAATGTAAGCTCTTCTTTCAAACATTGATGATAAACACTTTCTAATAACCCTCTGCCCATTAATTTGTGAACTTCAATTGCTGCGCCAATTATAGAGTAAGTAAGGTTATCTAAATATTTTTGAGTCATCCCTCGTTTTTTATATTTATCTTTTTCAACCACATAGATACTGCTATGTGTAAATAAAATACCTATGATTTTTTTTCTATCAAAACATAATTTTCTATGTGGTTTAAAAAAATTTAATTATCGTTCAACTTTAAACAAATGGAACGGTAAATCCGCCGAAATCTCCACAAAATTCCATTCTTTATCCCAAATATAACTATTTCCGGTGATTAAATCGGTGATTTTCAGTGGAAGTTTACTAAACAACTCATTGGGCAACAAAACCATAGATTGAGCGGTATAATTAGAATCGAGACTTACAACCATCAGCGTTTCGTCTTGCTTTTCATCATCAAATTTATAAAAAGCCATCACCTTATCATTGTTGGTAGCACAAAAAATAATGTTATTTGTTTGCTGCAAAGAAGCATGGTCATTTCTGATTTTGTTAATTCTGCTTATAACAGTAGTAATTTTATTCTGCTTGTCCCAATCCCATTTAATACATTCATATTTTTCAGAATTCAGATACTCTTCCTTGCCCGGAGCCAACGGCGTTGAAATTTGATATTCGAAAACTGGACCGTAAATTCCAATACTAGAACTTAATGTTGCTGCTAAGAAATATCGCTGAAGATGAATTGATTCATTTCCGTGTTGCAAATGCCCGGGATTAATATCGGGAGTATTAGGCCAAAAGTTGGGACGGTAAAATTCTTTTTGATCGGATTTTGTCAATTCTTCGACATATTCCGTCAATTCGTGTTTAGAACTTCGCCAAGTAAAATAGGTATACGATTGTGAAAATCCTTGTTTGGCTAATTCATTCATAATTTTTGGACGAGTAAAAGCTTCGGCCAAGAACAATACATCGGGATGTTTTTTCTTGATTTCACCAATCAACCAACCCCAGAAATAGAAAGGTTTAGTATGCGGATTATCAACTCTATAAATCTTAACATCGCACTCTTCAATCCAAAACAAGGCAACATCTAACAATTCTTTCCAAAGATTTTTCCAATCGCTACTTTCAAAATAAATGGGTTGAATATCTTGGTATTTTTTGGGAGGATTTTCAGCATATTGCACTGTTCCATCAGGGCGCCACTTGAACCATTGCGGAAAATCTTTCACATAAGGATGATCCGGAGCAGCTTGTAGTGCATAATCCATTGCTACTTCGATTCCTAACTCTTTGGCTTTTTTGACCAAAGATTTGAAATCTTCGATACTTCCTAATTCTGGATGAGTAGATTTATGTCCACCGTATTGTGAACCAATTCCCCAAGGTGAACCCACATCTCCCGGTTCTGCGTTGGTAGCATTGTTTTTTCCTTTTCGATTCACTTCCCCAATAGGATGTATGGGTGGAAAATACAAAGTATCAAAACCCATCGAAGCCACTCTTTGCAACAACCTTTCGCAATCTTTGAAAGTTCCGTGCTTTCCTTCTTCAGAAGAGGCTGAACGTGGAAAAAATTCATACCAAGTACTGAACAATGCTTTTTTTCTATCTACATAAACTTTCAATTCTAAAGATTTATTTTCTAAAAACCGTTTTGGATGTTTCTTGAAAAGGTAATTCAAATGTGGAGAAGTAGCTTCACGAATAGCATTATCGTATTCGTGTTCCGTAGTGAAATAATAAACCAATGTGTTCAAATAATCTTTTTCGTGTGGATCGACAACATCTAAAATAGCTTGAACATATTCAGCACCTTCTAATAGTTCCGATTTTACATATTGGTTGTCTTGAATTTTTCGTTGGGTTCCATGTTGCCAATTCAAAGCATAATCGACCCAACCTTCCACAAAATAGGTATAATATCCTTGTTTTTCTACTTTAAAACTGGCATTCCAACTATCGTTAACGGTTGGTTTCATGCGAACTTCTTGCCATTTTTTGTCATTTTCATTTTTGAATTTAACACAACATTCTATGACGTCGTGACCATCAGAAAAAACATCTGCGCTTACATTTACATTCTGATTTACAATTCTTTTTATTGGATTGATACCACCATCCAATTGTGGCATCACGTTTTCAATTACTATTCGGGTTTGATTCTGCATTTTCTAATTTTAAAATTCTACGAAGTTGAGAGTTACATATCTTAATTGAGATTTCTATTTTATCGTGAAGCCATCTGGAATGTTAGCCCCTTTCCTGATGACAACAATCCCTTGTTTAATCATATATAATTCATTTGTAACATCCTCCAAATGCTTTCCTCCATTGATATAAACATCATTTCCAATTCTACAATTTTTATCGACAATGGCATTATTTATAAAACATCTGTCACCGATTCCTATCAATTGTTTTTTGTTTTCCGCGTCCCTAATCATTTCATCAATACTTTGATAAAAATCATTTCCCATTACATATGTATTTTGAATAATCGTATCAATACCAATTCTAGAACGATTTCCAATAACAGAACGAACAATTTCTTTGGCATTTATAATACAACCATCGGCCATTATCGATTTGTCTATATTTGTTTTTTTGAATTTGGTAGGCGGCAACAATCGTGGGCGAGTGTAAATTTTATTAGCGTCATCAAATAAATTGAAATGCGGTAAATCATCTGTTAGCCCAATATTCGCTTCAAAAAAGGAATCTATATTTCCAATATCTGTCCAATATCCTTCATACTGAAAACTGAAGATTTTTTTATGCCCTACAGCTTGAGGAATGATTTCTTTTCCAAAATCTTTAGTACTAGGATCTCCCATAACCTCTTTCAAGAAATTTCTATTAAAAATATAAATTCCCATAGAAGCCAAATATAATTTACCTTCACTTTTCATCTGATCGCTCACTTCCGATTCCCATTCCGGCAGTAATTCCTTTGCAGGTTTTTCTATGAAAGACTCTATAAAACTGTCAGAGTTGGTCTTTAAAATTCCAAATTCAGGTGCGTCTTTAGCATTTACTGGCAAAGTAGCAATAGAAATATCGGCTTCATTTTTAATGTGTTCTTCTATCATTTCATTTAAATCCATCTGATACAATTGGTCGCCCGAAAGAATCATCGCGTAATCAAATTCGTGATTTAGAAAATGCGGCATACACTGTCGTACTGCATCGGCGGTGCCTTGAAACCATCTTGGATTATCAGGAGTTTGCTCTGCTGCCAAAATATCAACGAAGGCATGACTGAAAATACTAAAATGGTACGTATTCTTGATATGTGCATTTAGTGAAGCCGAATTGAATTGGGTCAACACAAATATTCTATTAATGTCCGAATTCATACAGTTAGAAATCGGAATATCGACCAATCTGTATTTTCCTCCGATTGGCACGGCAGGTTTCGAACGGGATTCTGTCAATGGGTATAATCTGGATCCTTGTCCTCCACCTAGAATAATTGCAACAACACTTTTCTTTTTAGCTTTCATTTTTGTTAGTTATTAAATGGTACATTTCTATATATTCTTGACAAACACTTTCCCAAGAGTGGTCAATGGTCATTCCTGTTTTTCGAATATTATTAAGACTCTTTTTGTCAGCATACAACTTTACAGCTCTTTGAATCGAATAACAAATATCCACAATAGATGCCTGATCGTGGCAAATTCCATTTCCATTATCTCCAATGTCAATAACGGTATCTTTCAATCCTCCTGTTCTTCTCACAATGGGAATGGTTCCGTATCTGAACGAATACATCTGATTCAAACCGCAAGGTTCCACTCTTGATGGCATCAACAAAAAATCAGAAGCAGCATAAATTTGATGTGCCAATTCTTCATTATAACCAATGAAAACATTGTAATTCCCTTTGAAACTCGCAATTAAATGACTCAATTGATTTTCTATCGATGCATTTCCTGAGCCTAATATTAAAATATTAATATCCTTAAAACTTTCTGACAATGCCGATGCTGCTGCGTGTGGCAATAAATCGGCTCCTTTTTCTTCTAATAATCTTCCAATAAAACTAAAAAGCGGTTTGGTTGGATCTAAATCAAATTGACTACAAAGCTTTTCTTTATTGGCCTTTTTCCCCTTTTCGACCGTTTTAATTGTATAATTGGCAAATATCATTTTATCCTTTTCTGGATTCCAAACTTCCGTATCAATTCCGTTCAAAATTCCTCTGGATTTATGCCTTACAAGGTTAAATAAAGATTCTAAACCATATCCAAAATTATTGATTTCATTTAGAAAATTTGGCGAAACAGTCGATACTGCCGATGCACATTTGATGGCTGTTGCCAAGGAATTAATTTTATTATCCCATTCTAAAACTGTCACTTTCGACAAATCAAACTCTGGCAAATAATACAATTTATCAAAACCAAATTGTCCTTGATAAATCGCATTATGAATCGTAATCACCGTTGGCACATTTTGTAATTTCTCATATTTAAAGGCCAACTGCATCATAAAAGGAATCAATCCTGTATGATGATCGTGACAATGGATAACATCCGGAACCGTTGCTCGGGAATTAATCCAATTCAAAAAAGCTATTTGAAATGATACAAATCGCTCGATATCATCTTCGTAACCATAAACTTCATTTCTATCAAAGAGCTCAGGAATTTCGACCAAATACAATTCGAAACCTAAAACAGTGCTTCTTTCCTTTTGAATATGGAATGGAAAATTAAAATTTCCCAATTTTACAAAATCAGAATACACACAATCAAATTCGTTTTCATGGATGAATTTTGTGTTGTAATAAGGAATAACCACCTTCACATTGTGTCCCGCTTTGCTATGATATTTTGGCAACGCCCCTACAACATCCCCCAATCCACCGACTTTTGCTACTGGATAACATTCTGCTGCGATGTGAATTATTTCCATTCTAATTTTTTAGCCTTTTCAATGTTGTATAAAAACAATAGTATTAAAACAATATTGCTGTTACTATTTACGCTATCGTTATAGGTAAAAGTAAACAAATAAAATTGTTATATTTATCTTTCTAAATTTAGTAAAATTATCTACCAAATAACAAATCAAATGAAAATTTATTAAAATGCCAAAAAAAACTTCAAATCACAAACAATCGTTGAAAATTCCTAAACTTATACTGCTGTTTAGTAAAATTATTGCTTCAATTTCGCCAAAATTATCAGTTCTTTTTTCGGCAAAATTATTTACAACTCCTATAAAACACTGTACTCCAAAAAGGGAATTGGAAATGGAGAGCAAAAGCATTCAAAAATTAATTGAAATTCCTGCTATAAACAAAAAAGTGATGACCTATCAATATGGCAAAAGTGAGAAGAAAATTTTACTATCGCACGGATGGTCTGGACGAGGAACGCAACTTTTCAAAATCGCCGATGAATTGATAAAATCGGGGTATTCAACCATCAGTTTTGATGCTCCAGCACACGGAAAATCACCCGGAAGCACTACTATAATGTCTGAATTTATAGAAACAATATTAGAGATTGAAAAGCAATTTGGTCCATTCGAAGCCGCTGTGGGTCATTCTTTAGGAGGAATGTCATTGCTAAATGCTACAAAAAATGGATTGGCAATATATCGGTTAGCAATTATAGGTAGTGGTGATGCTGTTCAAGGTATAATAGACGATTTTGTAACAAAATTAGAATTGAAACCTAGCACAAGTACCCAATTACGCTTGCATTTTGAAAAAAAATATGATGTAAATATGGATGATTATTCTGCTTACAAAGCGGCAATGGAAATCGCTATTCCTGTTTTGGTCATTCACGATAAAAACGACACCGAAGTTCCAGTAACAGCCGGAATTCACATCCACAAACACCTAAAAAACGGAGAATTGTTTTTAACGGAAGGTTTAGGGCATCGCAAAATATTGGGAAATGCTGAGGTGATTGAAAAAGTGGTTGGGTTTATACAAAACAAAAATTAACTACAAAAACGATTTTTTGAACGCTGGTTTTATTCTGTTTTTTGTAGCTTGTTCATAAGCATACCCCATTCCAATCAGTTTTGGTTCGCTGTAAGCTATTCCAAAAAAGGAAAAACCAACTGGTAAATCATATACTTTTCCCCCAGGAACGGTTATATGAGGATAACCATTGATTGCAGCCGGCATCGTCAAAGAATAGTCTCCCCAACGATCTCCATAAATCATATCAATACTGCAAGAGGGCCCCATGGTAATTCCGCAAATGGCATCTAGTTTATTTTCATTAAAAACAGCATCTAAAATTTTCTTACTGCCAATATGGCTTTTTTCTAGTGCATCGAGATATTTTTTATCTGTAAGTCCAGCTTTCAAATTGGAACTTTCCAATGTTTCCTGTTTAAAATAAGGCATAGCTTGATTTTCATTTGCTGAATTAAAATCAATAACGTCTTTTAAAGTTTTTACCTTGGCGTTTGCTGTTGCTAAATAGTGGTTTAATCCGTCTTTAAATTCATATTGCAAAACTTCAAACTCCGCTTCGCCTAATGCATTAATTTTATCTATGTAGTCAATTTCAATAATGGTAGCACCATTTTGTTTTAATACATCAATCGCTTTAGAAAAGAGTGCATTAATAAATTGATTATTGCCTTGCGGTTTCTTTTCAATTCCAATGCGTTTCCCTTTCAATGCATTCAAATCCAAAAATGGAGTATAATCAACTAAAGATTTTCCGTTACTTTCGTTTGTTATAGCATCGGATTGATCAATTCCAGCAAGAACACCCAATAAAATGGCAGCATCTGTCACAGTTCTTGCCATTGGTCCAGCCGTATCCTGAGTTTTTGAAATTGGAATGATTCCAGACCGGCTTACCAACCCAACGGTTGGTTTTATTCCAACAATGCCATTTACAGAAGCTGGACAAACAACGGAACCATCGGTTTCGGTTCCCACAGCAACAACACAAAGGTTTGCCGCTACTGCAGTCCCAGAACCTGCACTAGAACCACACGGATTATGATCTAAAATATAGGGATTCTTAGTTTGACCGCCTCTACTGCTCCATCCTGAACTGGATTGTGTCGAACGAAAATTGGCCCATTCGCTTAAATTAGTTTTACCAATAATTATAGCACCAGCATCACGTAATTTTTTTACAATAAAAGCATCTTTAGAAGCAACATTTCCATTCATTGCTAATGCACCAGCAGTGGTTTGCATTTTATCCGCAGTGTCAATATTGTCTTTTATAACCACTGGAATACCGTGAAGTGGCCCTCTAACTTTACCCTCTTTTCTTTCACTATCCATTTGCTTTGCAATTGAAATAGCCTCAGGGTTTATTTCTATAATTGAATTTAACTTTGCACCGTTTTTATCAATTTCTTCAATTCGTTTTAAATACAAATCCACTAATTGTTCCGAATTATATTTCCCCGAAGCCAACTTGTCTTTCAAACTACTGATGGTTTCTTCATCAAGTTCAAATTCGTCAGAAGAAGCACCATTATTATCATCAGTATTTTTTTTTGCATCAACACAACTTTCCACTAAGAGCGTTGCGATTCCTACTGTTGCTAAAGTTGTAGCCGTTAAAAAGGATCTTCTTTTCATATGTTGATAATTATTGTTTTTTATTGGTCATATGTAATTCGCACATATCTTCATCGGTGTTTGCATCGCATTTCCGCTATGCTCATTTCATATTGAAAGCATTTAAAATGGATAATGTATTCTATTTTTGAAAAAAATTCACAATGCATTTATTTTCTACTTCTAATTTTTCGTGCTAAAAGTGTATTTTTCAACAACATTGCAATGGTCATTGGCCCTACTCCACCCGGAACTGGAGTGATGAAAGAAGATTTTGGACTTACACTTGCAAAATCTACATCGCCAGTGATTACATATCCTTTTGGATGTGAAGCATCTTCTACTCTAGTGATTCCAACATCGATTACTACTACTCCATCTTTTACCATATCAGCTTTCAAATAATTGGGAACCCCAAGAGCGGTTATGATAATATCGGCATTTTTGGTGTATTCTTCAATGTTTTTGGTTCTACTGTGCGTTAACGTTACTGTTGAATCTCCCGGATATCCTTTGCGGCTCATCAAAATACTCATTGGTCTTCCCACAATGTGACTTCGTCCAATAACAACAGTATGTTTTCCTGAAGTTTCTACTTTGTACCGCTCTAATAATTCCATTATTCCATAGGGAGTGGCTGGCAAAAATGTTTCCATTTCCAATGCCATTTTTCCAAAATTAGTCGGATGAAAACCATCGACATCTTTGTCAGGATCAATGGCCATCAAGATTTTTTGCTCGTCGATATGTTTTGGCAAAGGCAATTGAACGATATAACCATCCAAGTTATTATCTTCGTTGAGTTCCTTGATTTTGTTTAATAATTCCTCCTCTGAAATAGTCTCAGGCAAAGCCACTAAAGTCGATTCGAAACCAATTTGCTGACACGATTTCACTTTGCTTCCTACATAAGTCAAACTAGCGCCATTTGTACCCACGATTACAGCCGCTAAATGAGGCACTTTTTGTCCATCGGCTTTCATCTTTTGAACTTCAACAGCAATTTCGTTTTTAATATCTTCTGATGTTTTTTTTCCGTCTAGTAGTTGCATAGGAAGTGTTTGATGTTAATTGTTTGCTTCGCCAGTTCGCTGACGCTCGTGTGTTGTTTTTTTGTTCACTGCAATCTGAAATCTGCAATCTGAAAACTACCTCATTCCCTGCATTCCGCCTGGCATTCCTTTCATATTCCCCATCATTTTCATCATATTTTTTCCGCCTGGACCTTGCATCATCTTCATCATTTTGCTCATTTGCTCAAACTGTTTCATCAATTGATTTACTTGCTCAACTTTCGTACCTGAACCTTTAGCAATTCTAGCTTTTCGTTTTACATCGATTATAGCAGGTTTTGATCTTTCCTTTGGGGTCATCGAATGAATAATCGCTTCGATGTGTTTGAATGCATCGTCTTCGATTTCGACATCTTTCATTGCTTTTGACGCTCC
>CAMBHH010000090.1 GCA_945866505.1 Flavobacterium psychrophilum | reverse complement strand
TGTTTTTGCTTTCAAAATCTGGTAAAATCAATGTAAGCATTCAATATCTAATTCGGCAAAATAGCTAGATGACTGCATAAACGGTAGAAAAATAAATAAATTTAAAATTAAGTATCATAATTAAGTATTTATACGTATGTTTGCGTAATAATACTTAATTTGTGTAGTATGATTAAAGTTATAGTAGTCGGAAACGGCATGGTAGGTTATAAATTTTGTGAAAAATTCATTGCAAAATCAGGTCAAGAAAAATACCAAATAACAGTATTTGGCGAAGAACCAAGGCGCGCTTATGATAGAGTCCATTTGAGTGAATACTTTGTAGGCAAGTCTACTGATGATTTGTCAATGAGTACATTATCTTGGTATCAAGAAAATAATATTGTACTTAATATTTCGGAATTAGTTGTTGGATTAGACAAAGAGAATAAAACCATCACTACGCATCTTGGCGCTACACTTTCTTATGACTACTTAGTTTTAGCCACAGGTTCTTCGGCATTCGTTCCACCAATTAAAGGTTCGGATAAAGAGGGCGTTTTTGTGTATCGAACAATAGAAGATTTAGATGCTATGATGGCTTACGCCAAAAAAATAAAAAAGAACGGAGCGACTGAGGCTGCGGTTTTAGGTGGTGGTTTACTCGGTCTTGAAGCTGCAAACGCAGTTTTGGGAATGGGTTTAAACGCTCATGTTGTAGAATTTGCTCCACGATTAATGCCTAGACAACTAGACAAAGGCGCTAGCGATATGCTTCAATCTAAAATCGAAGAGCTTAATATTGGAATTCATCTCAACAAAGCAACGCAATATATAGATGGTGAACACAGCATTAAAGGCATGATGTTTGCCAATGAGGAATTACTAAAAGTAGATATGTTAGTGATTTCAGCTGGGATAAAACCGCGTGACGAATTAGGCCGAATTGCAGGACTTGAAGTAGGCGAACGTGGCGGAATTATCGTAAACAATAAAATGCAAACTTCCGATGAGTCCATTTATGCCATTGGAGAAGTGGCGTTGTATAGCCAAATGATTTATGGTCTTGTAGCTCCAGGTTACGAAATGGCCGATGTGGCAGCGGAGCAAATTTTAGGTAACGAAAAAACGATGCGAGAAACCATCGATATGTCCACTCAATTGAAATTAATCGGTGTCGAGGTAGCGAGTTTTGGTGATCCTTTTATAGAAAACAACGAAGTGGTTGCGATTGTTTATGAAAATAAATTCAGCGGAGTTTACAAAAGAATCAATGTTACTAAAGACGGTAAAACACTTTTGGGCGGAATTCTTGTTGGCGATTCATCAGACTACAACGGATTGTTCCAAATTTACAGTAACGCTATGTCATTGCCGAAAAATCCCGAAGATTTGATTTTGGGTTCTAGAGGTGGAGAAAGTTCCTCAATGGGAAGTGCGATGGATTTGCCAGACTCTGCTGTGATTTGTTCTTGCGAAAATGTAACGAAAGGAAGTATTTGTAGTTCTATAACAGATGGTTCGTGCGAAACATTCAGCGATGTTGTAAAAGCAACTAAAGCCACTTCCGGCTGCGGTGGTTGCAAACCAATGGTAGTTGACTTGGTAAAAGCAGCTCAAAAATCATTAGGGAAAGAAGTTAAAGATGTAGTATGTGAGCATTTTGGGTATTCCCGTCAAGAATTATATGATATTATAAAAATCAACAAATTTACCAATCACAATGAAGTTTTAGGGACTATTGGAAAAGGCGATGGCTGCGAGGTTTGTAAGCCTGTGCTTTCCTCTATTTTCTCTAGTATTTACAACGATACGGCTAATAAACACGTGACTGCTCAGGATTCAAATGATAGATTTTTGGCCAATATTCAACGTAACGGAACCTACTCTGTTGTACCGAGAATGGCTGGAGGAGAAGTTACAGCCGAAAAATTAATCGCCATTGGTGAAGTAGCCAAAGAATACAGCTTATATACAAAAATTACTGGTGCGCAACGTGTCGATTTGTTTGGAGCAGAATTAAATGATTTGCCAGCCATTTGGAAAAAATTAATTGACAATGGTTTCGAAAGTGGTCACGCTTACGGAAAATCACTAAGAGCGGTCAAGAGTTGTGTAGGTAATGCTTGGTGTCGTTACGGAATGGACGACAGTACTTCATTGGCCATCGAATTAGAAAATCGGTACCGCGGAATTCGTTCTCCACACAAACTAAAAGGTGGAGTTTCGGCTTGTATCAGAGAATGTGCCGAAGCGAGAGGAAAAGATTTTGGAGTAATTGCCGTTGAAGGTGGTTGGAATTTGTACATCTGTGGAAATGGCGGTGCCAATCCGAAACACGCTGTGCTTTTGGCAGAGCAAATAAGCAAAGAAACGGTTATTAAATATATGGATCGTTTCCTCATGTATTATATCCAAACGGCTGGGCCATTAGTAAGAACTTCGACTTGGTTAGAAAAACTTGAAGGCGGAATCGAATACTTGAAAAACGTAGTAATCAACGATAGCCTGGGAATCAACGGAACTCTTGAAGCTGAAATGCAAAAGCTAGTTGATACTTTTGAATGTGAGTGGAAACAAGCCATTGAAGATCCTGAAATGATGAAACGTTTCAGCCATTTTACCAATTCAGAAGATCGCGATGACACTTTAGAATACATACCTCTTAGAGGTCAAAAAATGCCTTCAGCCTGGTAATATCAACTATTCAAAAATTCTTCCATCCACTTTAACAAACAGAATTTGATCTTTCGCAGACCTAAATTTACTTTGTTGAAGTGATAGAATTTTAAAAACTAAAATTATGCAAGATATTTTAAATCAATACGAAACGGTTCAGTTGAACGATGTAAATGTTTGGTTCAAAGCCGGAAAAACCAGCGATTTCCCTGCTGAAGGTGGCGGTTGTATCAAATATAAAAACAAGCAAATTGCAGTAATTAACTTCACTCGCCGAAACGAATGGTATGCTTGCCAAAACGTTTGTCCCCATAAAATGGAAATGGTGCTGTCCAGAGGAATGATTGGTTCTGCTGACGAAATTCCTAAAATCGCCTGTCCAATGCATAAAAAAACATTTTCACTTACAGATGGCGCTAACCTAAATGGAGAAGAATATTCAATTGCCATTTATCCAGTAAAAGTGGTGGATGGCGAAGTATTCGTTGGCTTTTTGGAATAATTGTGTATCTTTGAATTTCAACAATTCAAATCGCAATGACACCATTTCAGAACGCCAGCCAATGGATTGATGCCGAAAATGCACAAGATCCAAACAGCGAAACATACCAATCCAAAACTTATCCAAAAGAGCTTTTATATTCGAATCGAATGTATGAAAGGCTAATGGACTTTTATCCAAATGCTTCAGAAGAAATACAAATTGCTTCCAAGGCGCAGCACATTTGCCGTTGGAAAATGCCAAGGGAATCCTACCCAATGGATCGTGTGGGGTATTTAAAATGGCGTGAAGACTTAAAGAAATTTCACGCCCAAACTACTGCCGAAATTTTAGAAAAAGCAGGTTATTCTCCAATATTTATAGGTAGAGTTTCTTTCCTTATCGAAAAAAAATTACTCAAAAAAGATACCGAAACCCAACTCCTCGAAGATGTAATTTGTCTAGTTTTTCTACAATATTATTTCGATGCTTTTGTACAAAAACACGACAGAGAAAAAATGAAAAACATCATCCTGAAAACCTGGAATAAAATGTCCAAAGCAGGTCATGAAGAAGCATTGAAAATCAATTTCAGCGATGCCAATCTTCAATTGATAAAAGATTCACTTGGTTTATAATACTATAAATAAATGACTAACAGCAATGTAGACTCTGCCGATATCTCTTTCAAAAATTTAAGACGATTGTATATTTTCGCCTTATTGACTATTGCGATTACGGTTTTGCTCAGTCAGTTGCTTATTCAATACAACCTGCACAGTCAATTAAGCGATTCCAAAATAATCAATATTTCCGGAAAACAAAGAATGTTGAGTCAAAAATTGACCAAACAAATTTTGATTTTGAATTTCATTTCGGATGCCAAAAATAACAAAAAAGAGATTGAAAGTGCTAATGAAATCATTGAACTCTGGAAATTCAACCAGAATGCCTTAGAAAAAGGGAATGACAGTTTGGGTTTTCCAAAAGTAAAAAGCAAGGAACTTTCGGATTTATTTGTAGCAATTAAACCTAATTTCAACAATATTGTCGATGCTGCAACCGTTTTTTTGCGTCATAAAAAGCTAGGAATTAAGGAAAAAGAAAATCAGGTTTTGGTTCAAACCATTCTCGAAAATCAAGGCGTTTTTCTAGAGAAAATGAACGAAATTGTGGGGCAATATGATAAAGAGGCCCTCGAAAAGGTAACTTTGCAGAGCAAAACCGAGTATTTTATTCTTGGATTTACAATGTTGGTTTTATTGTTGGAATTTATATTTATTTTCAAACCTACTAATAAAAAAGTAGAAACACTCATTTCAAAACTTTTAGCATCAGAGAAAAAAGCCCTGAAATTGGCACACGACACCGAAGTCATCAGCGAAGCAAAAGAAAACTCGGTCAAAGAATTGAAATCTCTGAATTATGCCATGGAAAATACCCTTTTGTATTGTAGGGTTGCTCCCAATGGATCGATTATTCATATTGGAGAAAAATTTTCGAAATTATTACAATACAATCCGTTTCTTTCAGATAAAACATTTGCCCAAGCCCTGACACCAATAGAAAAAGAGCAAAGTTTTCTAAAGCAGATTATTCTAGAAAAACAAAGAATTGGCTGGCAAGGAGAAATTTATATCACTACCCGAACCGAACAATCTATTTGGCTGGATTTAGCAATGATTCCTGTGACTATAAAGAAAGATGAATCGGAGTTATTGGTCATTTGTTTTGATATCACCGAACGAAAAAAAGCGGAACAAGAAATCGAACGCTTGAATAATGAAAACTTCAACGATAAAGTAAATCAACAAAAAATTATTTCAAGCAAGATTGTCGAAAATCAAGAAAACGAGCAAAATCGCATTGCTAAAGAGATTCATGACGGGATTGGACAAATGCTAACGGGATTGAAATTTAGTCTCGAAAGCATTAATTTGGAAGACAAAGAAAAGTCGGCACAAAAAATAGAATACCTCAAAAAATTATCACTAGACATCATCAAAGGCGTTCGTACCGCTACTTTCAATTTGATGCCACCTGAATTAACCGACCACGGAATTGTTTCTTCTTTAACAAAATTGACTCAAGAATTATCCAAGCTAACTGGAAAAGAAATTTTGTTTTACAACAAAACCGATTTTGACCAACGCTTGGATTCATTAGTCGAAATCAACATTTATCGGTTGACGCAAGAAGCTATTAATAATTCTCTGAAATATGCTAATTCTTCGCATATCATTGTACAGCTTTCTCATAGCGCTACACTTTTGAGTATTATAATTGATGATAACGGAACAGGTTTTGACATTGCATCAGTTGAAAAAAAGCGAACCAGCGAATCCGGTATGGGATTACTTTTTATGAAAGAAAGAATTCAGTACATCAATGGTCGAGTGTTTTTTAGTTCTATTCCGGACGAAGGCACCAGAATTACCTTTAATATTCCGATTTGAAAGATTTCAGATTTCAGGTGGCAGATTTCAGTTTGCTTTCGGTCTGAAAACAGAAAACTGCTACCTGCACTTTGCCACCTGAAATCTGAAATCTATTTTTTTAATGAAAAATACGTATATTAGCATCACTTTTTAAGTTTTTATACTTAAAATTTCAATTCAAAATTAAGTAGGTTATGAGTAATCCCGTCCGAGTTGTTCTAGCAGATGATCACGTTTTTGTAAGAGATGGCATCAAATCAATATTAGAAAACGAAGCTAATATAGAAGTAGTTGGTGAAGCCACCGATGGCTTAGAAGCTTTAAAGTCCGTCGAAATTAATCAACCCGATTTGTTAATTTTGGATATTAGAATGCCGAATATGACTGGTATTGAAGTAGTCGAAAAACTACGAAGTCAAAACAATTTGGTTAAAATCGTGATGTTATCGATGCACGAATCCGAAGAATATGTTTTAAAATCAATCAAAGCTGGTGCCGATGGCTATTTGCTGAAAGGCTCTAGTAAAGAAGAATTTCTCAAAGCATTGAACACTGTTTCGGATGGGGGAAAATATTTTAGCGGTGATATTTCATCCATATTGATTGGTCAGTTGACTCTTCCAACTACTTTTTCAGAAACAAAACATTTGATTAATGACGAAATGATGATTACCAAAAGAGAAAAGGAAATACTGACGTTGTTGTTATCAGGAAAAGGAAATAAAGAAATTGCCGAAGCTTTAGATATTAGTAAACGTACAGCTGAAGTTCATCGATTCAATTTGATGAAAAAATTGAAAGTCAAAAATCTTATAGAACTTTCTAATAAAGCAACAGAATATGCTTTGTTATAATTGATTTTTATGAACTGAATCCGTTTAAATTTTAGTTTTATTAAAATAAGTATTCCTACTTATTTTAGTTTTATGAGCCTATTGTTTGATTTCGATACCCCAAAAGCAACAAAAATTGTGACTGAAAAACAACCTAAATTGTAAAAAATTACGGCACGAGAATCTTGTAGAAATTAGGCGGTTAATTTTTATTAATTTGCTTTAAAATCTTTCATTGAATTCAAAGGATATTTTGTAATTTGTACACAACTTTAGTACAATTAAAGATTGTTTTTCATTAGCCTAATATCAATTTCTCTATCTACATAAGTCCATTCTTCAGTCTTTCGTAAAGTGTACAAAAGTTCTTCGAAAGCATCTGCATCAGTAGAAGCATATTCGAACCACGTTAAAAAATCAAAAGGTTCTCCAATGTCTCGCGAATGGAATAACTTCCTAGCAATCGCCGGCAGGTATTTCATCCCAGTATGTGTATGTTGCGATTTGTTTTCCATTATTTTCCGGCGTTCATCTTGCGCTAGATTCCACCAAGCTTCCGATTTACGAATTGGAATGAAGGCTGCAAAAGTTGCATTAGGTCTTCCCAAATCTTCTTGAATGGCAACTAATTTGTCCTTTTCTTCCTTCTCTGTGTACCTTAGATTACTTACGATTCCTTTAAGTGTCCAAATTCCTGATGCTGTTGGAACTAAATTGCTAGCTATTTTTGCAAGATGTGATACTGATGGTAAGGGACTGCCTTTAATTGTAGTTGTTGAAGTTACTTTCCATTCACCAGAATCATTGCCGACAAAATCAAAAACTGTGTTAATCATAATAGTTTTTTAAATTATTTTCCTTTTAAAATAAGAAACCCCTGCAATGCACCAACATTGCAGGAATTCTTATCAACCAAACTAAATTAAAACTAACTTTTATACACCATTCCTAAATCTTCAATAGAAAATTCTTCGGTAAGTAGATGCAATAATTTATCTCTCAATTCGATATACTCTTCAGTTTTTACAATCTCAATTTTGTTCCTTGGTCTTTTCAGATGAACTTCTACGATTTCTCTAATGGTCGAAGCTGGGCCATCATTCATAACCACAATTCTGTCCGATAAAAATAAGGCTTCTTCTATGTCGTGGGTAATCATAATGATGGTTTTGTCACGGTTGTTGAGATTCCATAATTTCAACACTTCCAGCTGCATCGAACTTTTCGTAAAAGCATCCAAAGCACCAAATGGTTCATCCAGCAATAAAACACCAGGATTGATAGCAAATGCTCTAGCAATGGCAACACGTTGTTTCATTCCGCCTGACAATTGTCCTGGCAGTTTATCTCTATGCGATAGTAAATTCACCATTTTTAGATTGTAATCGACAATGTCATGTTTTTCTTTTTTAGAACAATCCATAACCGAATCTACCGCTTGAAAAATATTTTCGTGAACCGATAACCAAGGCAAAAGGGAGTAGTTTTGAAAAACGATTCCTCTGTCTGGTCCCGGACCTTTTATATTTTTTCCGTCTAATACAACTGTGCCGCCTGTTGGTGTAAGCATTCCAGCAATAGCATTCATAATAGTCGATTTTCCACAACCTGAATGTCCAATTATAGAGATAATTTCACCTTTTTTAATAGAAAGATTAATATCTTGTACTGCAATATATTTCCCTTTTGGAGTTGGAAAAGAGATTTCTAAATTTTTGATTTCTAAATAGCTCATTTTTTTTTGTTTAAATTGTTAAGAGATGGAAGTTGGAAGGTTGAAGATGGGAGATAGAAAACCAACTATTCTTCCCACTTCTAACTTCTAACTTCTAACTTTTTAATAGGCAACTTTGCTCTCAATATAAGTGAATATTCTATCGAAAAGTAGTCCGACGATTCCAATGATGATAATAGCAGATATAACTTTTTCAAGGCTTAAAGCGTTCCAACTGTCCCAAACAAAAAATCCAATTCCAGCACCGCCTGACAGCATTTCACCAGCAACAATAACCAACCAAGCCACACTAATGCTCAAACGTAATCCTGTAATAATATGTGGTAAACTATAAGGAATCAATATTTTAGTCAAATACCTCATTTTAGAAAAACCAAAAGCTTTCGCCACATTTTTATGATCTTGAGGAATCGACCCTACTCCAAAAGAAGTGTTGATTAATGTTGACCACAAAGAAGTAATGAAAACTATAAATATGGTTGCCATTCCAGTATCTTTAAAAACCACTAAACCAATAGGAAACCATGCCAAAGGCGAAACAGGTTTCAATAATTGTACAATTGGATAAAAAATTTGTTTGCAAATTGTACTGGCTCCCATCAAAATTCCGATTGGAATAGCAATTAAAGAACCCATCAAAAATCCCATAAGCACCGTTTTGATAGAAACGAACAATTGCAAACCAATTCCTTTATCGTTAGGACCATAATCATAAAAAGGATCGCTTAGCATTTCTTTCAAAACGGTTAATGTTGCTAATGGTGTTGGTAAAGCGCTTTCTGTATATGCACTTAACAAACTCCATAATAGTCCAAATACTAAAAGACCAACGGTTGCAAAAAGTACTGATTTTGATTTTTCGAACATTCGATTTAGGAATTCTTTTATTTTTACGTTGTTTTGAGAACTTGGTACACTCGTGTCTGAAACTACGGTTGTATTTTGATCCAATTCATTTACTGATAATGCGTTATCTGATATCATATTCTTGTTAGGTATTTATTAATTTTAACCACAAAGTTCACAAAGAAGGCACAAAGTTCACAAAGCAAAATCTAAGATGAACTTATATGACTTATATGGTTTAAAAAAAGTTACTAAATATTTACTTTTTAACCACTTTCAAATATGCCGCTGGATTATTGGGATCAAACACTGTTTTGTCCATAGTAAGAGAAAACGGTTTCATATCGTCAGCAGGTACCTTTACATTCATACTTTTAGCCACTTCTTCATATAAATCTTGAAGAATCAATTTATCGGCAATCGCTTTATAATTTGGTGCGTCATTTAAATATCCAAATCTAACGAACTGTGCCATAGCCCATATTGCATAGGAATTGCGTGGGTAGTTTACCATTCCCCCTTTGTGAAACAACATATAGTCGTTGTCATAAATTTCAGTTCCTTGGTTGCAACCTAAATTATAGTCTCCCATTAATCTGGATTCGATAACCTCTGCGGGAGCATTTACATAAGGTGCTTTCCCAATAATCGAAGCAGCTTTCTTACGATTGGCTGGTACATCGAGCCATTTACAAGCTTCCATTACGGCTTTCATTACTTTTACTAAATCAGCTTTATGTTTAGCGCTAAACTCACTGTTGACTACCAATGCTTTTTCAGGGTGATCTTTCCAAATGTCTTGTGAAGCAATTTGGGTAAATCCAATACCTTGTTTTACGGCAACTCCGCCCCAAGGCTCTCCAACACAATAGCCGTCCATGTTCCCGACTTTCATATTGGCCACCATTTGCGGAGGAGGAATTGTGATTATTTTTACTGCTTTTTGGTTTAATCCTGCAAGTGACATCCAGTTGCGCAACCACAAATCGTGCGTCCCTCCCGGGAAAGTCATCGCGAAAGTGACTTCTTTCTCGGCTTTCAATTTAGCAGCAACTACAGGGGTTACTTTATTCATTTGTTTGAAACCTACTTTGCCACAAAAATCATTTGAAAGGGTTATAGCCTGACCATTTACGTTTAACATCATCGCAATTTTCATTTCGGAACCAGCCTTACCTCCTACTCCAGTATATACTGAAAACGGCATCGAATATAAGCAGTGTGCTCCATCTAATTCACCTGTTAAAATTTTATCTCTAACATTGGCCCAAGAAGTTTCCTTTGTTAGGACAACCTCAACTCCATATTTTTTGAATAAGCCAAGTTCTTTAGCCATAACTAATGGCGAACAATCGGTTAGTGGAATAAATCCTAGTTTTACGGGTTCTTGCGCATTTAAAGTGGCAAACGAAGTGCTGATGGCTACTAACAAAATCAAAACAGACTTTGTTAATCTTGCCAATTGTTCTTTTATTTTTTTCATTTTATTGATTTTAATGAGTTTAAAATTATTGTTTTTTAGTAGATAGAAAATCAGGTTTTATTAATAAAGTCACATACGCCCATTGTGGAGTAAGATTGGCATTAGTTACATTTTTAACTTGTACCGAAGCCATAGTATTGGTCGCTTGCATATAAGAATATCCTGCCTCAATATTAATAAGTTTAGTAAAGTTATAAGTCAATTTCAAATCTAGTTCTGTGCCTAAATAACTGTCTCTCGTACCTCCAAGTCCATCTGATACTTTGTTTGCAGCCTCAAAACCATGAAGGTCAGCGAATAATGTTAATTTATCAGATGCATTATATTTTGCTTTGAAAAAATAGTTCATTAAACCTTGTTTTCCAAAAGGACTTGCTACATAAAAATAATCCATGTACCCCCAGAATTTGTGTGGTGTACCATAAAGTGGGTCAAATTCATTGCTTTTAGAATCCGCAGTTACTGCTTTGGTTCCATCAGTTCCTGATAAATAATCTATTCCAGGACCTACAAATAATTTACGACTTACTTGAACTGTTGAAGTAATAGAAGCTAAGCTGGCATTCAAACTACGACCGTCTTTATTTTTACCGCCCTGAATATAATAACTTCCCGTAAAGTTGATTTTTCGTGTTGGGTTTACATTGTAAAACAAACCAGTTGTAGTGCGACTCCAAACGCCTTGTACAGGAGTTTTAACAGTGGCCACAGTAGTATATTTGTTGAAATCATCTTTGAAGAATAAAAAGGATAGGTCTCCGAAATAGAATTTCTTACCCACATAAGCATATTGAAATGATTTGTACAGTGTTCCAATCGCGTTTGTTCCGGCAGGGTATGTTCCAACAGGAGGAATGCCATTATAAAGCGTACCAACTTGTAGCTCTCTATTTTGGTTAAATGCTGCACCGACATCAACAATCCAGCTTTTGTTAGCAAATTTCAAAACAATGGCATCGTGAGATCTCGCTTGTTGTAACCAATCCAAACTACCGATTACTTTTTGATCATCATACGAAATTTCTTGTCGACCAATTTTTAATGAAAGGTTTTTAATTTTACTTATGGTATCATTCAAAATAATTTCTCCCCAAGCCTCGTGAAGCATTAGTCCATCATTTGCGTCAGTTGTTGTTCTATTGGTAGTAGAAGCGTCTTGACCCCAAACTCGAACATCTTGTAATGCCATAAATGCTTTGAAGCGATATCCTGTATATCCTGCGTTAAGTCTAGTTCTTTGTGATACAAATGCTGCGGCATCGTCGCCCTTCTTTTGTAATGTTCCTTGACCTTCTCTCACTTCGGTTCGAGGTTTAATTTGTCCCGTCAAGGTAAATTGTGCTTTTGCCTCCGTATAACTCAAAGCCGTTAAGGCAATTCCTAATAATAACGACTTTGAAAGATTTGATTTTGAAAATGTTACTTTTCTAAAACCTCGAATACTTGGTAATTTGGTTGTAGTTGATTGCATAATAAAATGTTTTGATTAGTATTACGCAAATATACGTAAGTATTATTACTTAGCGTTATGAAATAAAACAGACCCAAACCATCTTTTAACACACAAAATAAATGGGAATAAATAGTTGTTTTTATGTTTTTTCGCAGCAAATGATAGTTGAGCCAACAGTAGCAGTACTTTAAGTGCTAAGTAAATTACGTAGCTCATTAAGAAAAACACTTGAAAACTAAATTGAATTTGGAATTTAAGTACAAAAAATAAGATTTATGCTTATTGCTTACTTGTGTTCAAGGATTTCAGAACGCATTTTTTCAATATTTAATAAGCCAATATTTTTCCCTATAGTTTTGATGAGAAGTTCTTTTTTCAAACTCGAAATTACTCGAATCACTTGTTCTTCGGTGGTTCCAGCAAAATCAGCGATGTCACGTCTGGATAGTTCGACTTCAATAACACCATTCGACTGACCAAATTTTCGATGTATATATAATAAGGTGTCAATTACTCGCTCACGGACATTCATTTGCGCAATTTTTCGGATATTATTTTCGCTTTTGTTCAATTCCTCAGCATAAAAAAGCATCAAATCGAAGGTGAATTCGGGAATGTTTTTGAGGATATCAAGCATATCTTCATTACTAAAATTACATAAGGTAGTATCTTCTAAAGCTGATGCGCCAATTAGTGAACGATTGCTTGTTCCAAAACCTCTAAAGCCTACAACATCGCCAGCTGTTGTCAATCTTACAATTTGCTCTCTTCCATAAATACCTGTTTTTACAGTCTTTACTTTTCCTTTGTAAACAAAATATAAACCTTGTGTTGGCGCACCTTCGATTATAAATTGTTGCGATTTTTTGCAAACAAAACTGTTCTTTTTTTCAATGTATTGCTGCATTGGTTCTAAATGAAGATGTTTTTTAATGAAACAATTTTCATTAGAACAGCTGCTACAAACTGGCGTTTCTTTCTTCATAATAAAATAGAATTTAAAATATAATGATTTGCCCGCATTATTTATTTTGTCAAACATATCAAATATTTTTTAATTTATACGTATTTATACGTAAAAATACTTATTTTTACATTTTTAAAATTTATATGCAAAGTTTTTCAATTTATAAAGAATTTCAATGATGCAAAATTCAGAAATTAAAACTACGTGTTCTTATTGTGGTGTTGGCTGTGGAATTATTGTAACCAATGATGCTAAAAATGGCGTATCATTAAAAGGCGATATTGATCATCCTGTAAATAGAGGAATGCTTTGTTCTAAAGGAATGAATTTACATTACGTGGCAAATGATACTTCGGATCGAATTTTGTATCCCGAAATGCGTTGGAGCAAATCACACCCCAAAGAAAGAGTGAGTTGGGATGCCGCTTTGGATCGTGCAGCCGCAGTTTTTTCTTCCATTATCAATAAACACGGACCTGATAGTGTTGGTTTTTATGTTTCTGGACAATGCCTTACCGAAGAATATTATTTGGTTAATAAATTGGTTAAAGGTTTTTTGAAAACCAATAATATAGACACCAACTCTAGACTTTGTATGAGTTCGGCAGTGGCGGGTTATAAAAAAACCTTTGGCGAAGATAGTGTTCCAAT
>CAMBHH010000089.1 GCA_945866505.1 Flavobacterium psychrophilum | reverse complement strand
GTATCTAGCACTTCTTTTCCGTTGACGTCTAAGAGCTTTTTTTGCCCATCAATTATTTGTTTTTCCTTGATAAATTCTTTCTCTTTAATTTGTTCAGGAGAAATTAGTATTTGTCTAAAACTAATGATCATTTCGTAATCATAAGTAGTTCCTTTTTGTTTACTGCCGTGGAATTCAGTCCATTTAGAATCCAATCCATACGTGTTAAAGTCTAATAAATCATTTTGCAAACGAACCGGAATAATCATATTGGTTTCATTTTTTGTATAAACGCTTACAAAGTCGGTCCCCTTATATTGTGCCTCATTTAGCAAATCGATAACATTATTATAGTTGGGAGTTATCTTGTTCAAGTAGGCCAAATCGTCGAATGCTTTTCGGAAATTCATTTTATCAGATGTGGCTAATAAAGATTTGGAATTGGCATATAAAAATTTAGACAAATTCATTTTGCTTTCAACAATAGGGTCGTTGTAATTTTCGAACGGGAAAATGGCGTTTCTACCTTCGTTCAAAAGTTTCAACGGAAGTAAGGGCTTGATTTTCTCCTGACTCTCGTTTAATGCTATGTAGGTGTTGTATATTTTTTCGAAGTTGCCAGGATTCTTTTCTTTTTCTAATAAATTTAAAGAATTCAAATCACGTTCTTTGGCTTTGGCGAAAGCTTCTTCGAGTAGATAAACGTAATCTTGGTTGCCTTTTTTATCTTTATTCGAGCGTAAACCTGCAATAGAATTATTGATAGCTTCATCATAATTTCCTGAACTCAATAAATTTTGGGTTTGTTTTACACCACAGGATGTTAGGATCAAAAATGCGAATATAAAGTAGTGTTTTTTCATATTAATTTTTTTGCTAATTTACTTTAATTTTGAATTATGAAAGTCATTTTCTTAGACTTTTTCCTCCTAATCTTTTAGCCAATAATAATGCCAAAAAAAAATCCGACTAGCAAAAAATATCGGATTGTATTAAAAAAAAGTGATTTATTTCCTCACAAAGGGTGGAAGCAATTTTGTTGATAGTTCCCCAAATCCTATTCGAACTCCGTTGTTTTTGCTGTACCCTTTAAAAATTACAGTATCTCCATCATTTACAAATCTACGTTCTGAACCATCATTAAGTTGTATTGGATTTTTCCCTCCTAAAGTTAATTCCAACATAGAGCCAAAACTATCGGGCGTTGAACCAGAAATAGTCCCAGAACCCATCATGTCACCAGAATTAACACGACAACCGTTAGAGGTATGGTGTGTTAGTTGTTGATTCATAGACCAGTACATATTTTTCACATTTGATCTTGAAACGATTGTGGCTACTTTGTTTTCAGGCTCAATCACTACTTCTAAGTTAATATCGAAATTATTTTTTCCTTTTTGTTGTAAATAAGGAAGTGGCGACGGATCTTGTTTTGGACCTTTGGTTCTAAAAGGTTCCAAAGCATCCAACGTAATAATCCAAGGAGAAATTGATGTAGCAAAGTTTTTCGATAAAAACGGTCCTAATGGTTCGTATTCCCATTTTTGAATGTCGCGTGCACTCCAGTCATTCAACAAAACCATACCAAAGATATAATCTTCAGCTTCGTTTATTGGAATATTTTCACCCATTACATTGACGTCAGTAGTGATGAAAGCAGTTTCTAATTCGAAATCTACTAGTCTTGAAGGGCCGAAAACTGGTGTTTTTTCGCCATTAGGTAAGGTCTGTCCCATTGGTCTGTGCACCGGAATTCCTGAAGGAATTATAGAAGAACTTCGACCGTGATACGCCAAAGGAATATGAAGCCAATTGGGTGATAACAAATGTTCTGGTTCACGATATATTTTTCCAACATTGAGCGCATGGTCTTTATTCGAAAAGAAATCCGTGTAATCGCCAATTAATACCGGCAATTGCATTTCAATATCTTTGACATTGAAAATTATGATTTCTCTATGTTCTTTGTTATCTCTAAGTTTCGGATTGGTCTCATCAAATAATTCTGCCAAGCGATTTCTAACCAAACGCCAGGTTTTCTTTCCATCTGAAATAAAATCATTCAAGGTGTCTTGCATGAACATATCGTCGGTCAATTCGATTCCTTCAAAATAATTTAATTGCTGTAAAGCACCCATATCAATCGCGCAATCTCCTATTCGAGTTCCAATGGTAATGACGTCATCTTTTGTAATAAAAACTCCAAAAGGAATGTTTTGAATCGGAAAATCACTGTCAGACTGGACTTCTATCCAAGATTTTCGGTTCGTACTATTTGCAGATATTGGCATACAATTGTTAATTATATTGTTAAGAATTACTCATCAAATATATTATAATCTTACTATTTACCAAACGATTTTATGTATTTTTGTGCCAAATTAATTAAAATCAAAAAAATGCAACGCGACAAACAAATTTTTGACCTTATTTTAGAGGAACAAGACAGACAAATTCACGGATTAGAACTTATTGCATCTGAGAATTTTGTGAGTGATGAAGTAATGGAAGCAGCGGGTTCTGTTTTAACTAATAAATATGCCGAAGGATATCCAGGCAAAAGATATTACGGAGGTTGCGAAGTAGTTGATGTAATCGAACAAATCGCCATTGATAGAGCGAAAGAATTATTTGGTGCGGAATATGCCAACGTTCAGCCTCACTCTGGTTCTCAAGCCAATACGGCGGTTTATCACGCCTGTATTCAACCTGGAGATAAAATTTTAGGTTTCGATTTGTCTCACGGAGGACATTTGACTCACGGTTCGCCAGTGAATTTCTCCGGGCGTTTATACACACCTTCATTTTATGGTGTTGACAAGGAAACAGGACGTTTGGATTATGATAAAATTCAAGAAATTGCAACAAAAGAACAACCTAAGTTAATTATAGCAGGTGCTTCGGCTTATTCTCGTGATATGGATTTTGAGCGTTTTAGAGTAATTGCGGATAGTGTTGGCGCAATTTTATTAGCCGATATTTCACATCCCTCTGGTCTAATAGCCAAAGGTTTGATGAATGATCCTTTGCCTCATTGCCATATTGTTACCACCACAACACACAAAACCTTGCGCGGTCCCAGAGGTGGTCTTATTTTGATGGGTAAAGATTTTCCAAACAAAATGGGTTTAACCACTCCAAAAGGCGAAATCAGAATGATGTCTTCTTTATTGGATTTAGCTGTTTTCCCAGGAAATCAAGGTGGTCCTTTGATGCATATTATTGCAGCAAAAGCGATTGCTTTTGGTGAAGCTTTGACTGACGAATTTTTTAGATATGCTTTGCAATTGCAAAAAAATGCCAATGCAATGGCGGATGCTTTTGTAAAACGAGGCTATGATATTATTTCTGGCGGAACAGACAATCATATGATGTTGATTGATTTGAGAAATAAAGGAATTTCAGGAAAAGACGCTGAAAATGCTTTGGTAAAAGCGGAAATAACTGTAAACAAAAATATGGTTCCTTTTGATGATAAGTCACCATTTGTAACTTCAGGAATTCGTGTTGGAACTGCCGCTATCACCACTCGTGGATTGGTTGAAGAAGATATGGAAACTATTGTTGCCTTGATTGATAAAGTTTTATCAGATCATACTAACGAAGAAGTCATCGAAGAAGTTGCAAATGAGGTTAACGAAATGATGAGCGAAAGAGCTATTTTTGTTTTCTAAGCAGTACTTTTTTAACATATAAATTTCACTAATTTTCGCCAATTTCTTGGTGGTTAATTAGTGAAATTTTTGTTTTATAGCCTATCGAAATATAGTGTTGTTCCGCTTTATTTTGTAATTTTGGAAGATAATTAGACAATTAAAATCACTGCCAAATGAGAATAGAAACAGAAGTGAAATTGGGGTTCAAAGATGTAATGATTAGACCTAAAAGATCGACATTAAAGAGTCGTTCTCATGTCAGTTTAGAAAGAGAATTCAAATTTTTGCATAGTAATACAGCTTGGACGGGAGTTCCAATTATGGCAGCTAATATGGATACGGTAGGAACTTTTGAAATGGCAAAAGCATTGGCAGAAGATAAACTTTTCACCGCAATTCACAAACATTATTCCGTTCAAGAATGGAATGATTTTTTGCACGATTTAGCACCAGAAATGTATAATTACATCGCCATTAGTACTGGAACAGGAAAAGAGGATTCAAAAAAAATAGCCCAAATTTTCGAAGCCAATCCGTTGTTGAAATTCATTTGTATTGATGTCGCCAATGGCTATTCCGAGCATTTTGTAAATTTTGTGCAACAAACCCGCAAGCAATATCTTGACAAAGTGATTATTGCCGGAAATGTAGTTACAGGCGAAATGGTCGAAGAATTATTATTGGCTGGAGCCGATATTATTAAGGTAGGCATTGGGCCTGGTTCGGTTTGTACCACTAGAGTAAAAACTGGAGTTGGTTATCCTCAACTTTCAGCCATTATAGAATGTGCCGATGCGGCTCATGGTCTTGGCGGACAAATCATTAGCGATGGTGGTTGCAAAACTCCGGGTGATGTCGCAAAAGCTTTTGGAGCTGGAGCCGATTTTGTGATGTTGGGCGGAATGCTCGCAGGTCATAGCGAAAGTGGTGGCGACATAGTAGAAATTAACGGCGAAAAATTCAAACAATTTTACGGAATGAGTTCGACCACCGCGATGGAAAAACATGCGGGTGGAGTTGCTGAATATAGAGCAAGTGAAGGCAAGACAGTGCAAGTTCCATTTAGAGGCAATGTTGAGGTCACGCTGAAAGATATTCTTGGCGGTTTACGAAGTGCATGTACGTATGTTGGTGCTTCCCGATTGAAGGAACTGACCAAAAGGACAACGTTTATCAGAGTTTCAGAACAGGAAAATACGGTTTATACTAAATAATAATTACGTATTGATGATTAGCTATTTTTGAATCTATATTTTAACTTAAAGTGTAAATCTAATAAAGGTATATCTTTATCACATCCCCTTATGAAGTTTTGCTTTGGATGGGGATTTTTTTTAGGATGTTGGACAGAAATGGTTTGTAATTGAATTTCTTTAGATTCAGATCACACTAGAATTTTATCGTGATTTCTATTTTTTTTAAATTAAAATAAGCTTCTAAATTTCATTTCTAGAAGAAAATGAGTCAAAAATATAAAATTAAGAAAGCTATACCGTTTTCGCAATTTTTACAATTTTTGTTCAAAATTCTTTAAAAAAATTGAATAATAAATTTATGAAACTAAAAAATTATTAAATTAGTAATTTTTAAGGTAAAAATAATAACTATTCCTAAAAAAAATGTAAAATCCATATTCTGTTTACATATTTTGTAAATTTAATCATAGAAATAAAGGAAAGAATTTAGATAAATTTTAGAGAAATAAAAAATGGAAAATTTAGTAAAAAGTTTAGAGCTTAAAGTGGGAGTTTGGAAAGACAGTATTAATGTGCACGATTTTATTTTACAAAATATTAAATCGTATGAAGGTGATGCGAGTTTTTTGGTTGGTCCATCCTATAAAACATCGCAACTTTGGGATGTTTGTAAAGAATCACTTTTAAAAGAAAGAGAAAATGATGGTTGTCTTGCCATTGACACCGAGATTATTTCTAATATTACTTCATTTGAACCTGGATATATTCAAAAAGAAAATGAAACTATTGTTGGACTTCAAACCGATGAACTATTGAAAAGAGCGATGAAACCTTATGGTGGAATCAAATTAGTAGAATCAGCTGTGGCTGAAAAAGGCTTGAAAGTTTCTGATAGGGTAGTAGATATTTTTAATTATGCCAAAAATCACAATCAAGCTGTTTTTGACGCTTATGATGGTGAAATTAAAGTATTCAGATCTAAACACGTATTAACAGGTTTGCCTGATAATTATGCCAGAGGACGAATAATAGGGGATTTCAGAAGAGTAGCTCTTTATGGTATCGACAGATTAATAGCAGAGAAAAAATCAGACAAAAATAATGTATCTGGCGAAATGAGCGATGCTAAAGTTCGTTTGCGTGAAGAAATTGCAGAGCAAATCAAAGCTTTAGTGGATATGAAAACCATGGCACTTTCTTATGGGATTGACATTTCGAAGCCAGCAACAAGTGCCCACGAAGCGGTTCAATTTACGTATTTAGGCTATTTAAGTGCTGTAAAAGAACAAGATGGTGCGGCAATGTCTCTTGGAAATGTTTCTTCTTTTTTAGATGTTTATATTCAAAATGATATCGAAGCTGGAATAATTGACGAAGAGCTTGCTCAAGAATATATTGACCAATTTGTAATGAAATTGAGATTAGTTCGTCACCTTCGTCCGGGAGCTTACGATGCGATTTTTGGTGGAGATCCAACTTGGGTTACCGAAGCCATCGGCGGTCAATTGCACGATGGAAGAACCAAAGTAACCAAAACTTCTTTCCGTTTCTTGCAAACATTGTATAATTTAGGTGCTTCACCTGAACCGAATTTAACGATTCTTTGGTCTGAAAGCTTGCCACAAGGTTTCAAAGATTTTTGTGCTCAAGTTTCTATTGACACTTCATCTCTTCAATATGAAAATGATGATTTGATGAGAGACAATCGTGGTTCCGACGATTATGGAATTGCTTGTTGTGTTTCGTATCAAGAAATTGGAAAAACGATTCAACATTTTGGGGCTCGCGCCAATTTGCCAAAAGCACTTTTATTATCATTGAATGGCGGTAGAGAAGAAGCCGAAGGGGTTCAAGTGGTAGAAGGTATTTCTGAAATGGACGACGAAGTCTTGGATTATGATACGGTAATGAAATCTTTCAAGAAAACATTGGCCGAAGTAGCTCGTGTGTATGCCAAATCAATGTATATCATTCATTATATGCATGATAAATATTATTATGAAAGAGCTCAAATGTCGTTGATTGATAGCAATCCAAAAATTGATATTGCTTATGGTGCTGCCGGGATTTCAATTATTGCCGATTCACTTTCTGCTATTAAATATGCTAAAGTAACTCCAGTTAGAAACGAATTTGGTTTGACTTCAGATTTTAAAATCGAAGGTGATTTTCCAAAATTTGGTAATGACGACGATAGAGTAGATGCTATTGCTCAAGAAGTGACCAAAATCTTTATCGATGAATTGAGAAAACACAAAACGTATAAAAATTCGACTCCTACACTTTCATTATTGACCATTACTTCCAATGTGATGTACGGTTCCAACACAGGTGCAACACCTGACGGTCGTAAAGCGGGTGAGGCTTTTGCTCCGGGAGCAAATCCAATGCACGGTAGAGATGAAAATGGAGCCATTGCTTCTTTGAACTCCGTAAGTAAATTGAATTACAACGATGCTCAGGACGGAATTTCTTATACTTTCACTATGGTGCCAAAATCATTAGGAAATAATTTAAAAGAGCAAGTAGTTAATTTGACTACAACATTGGATGCTTATTTTGGAAGAAATGCACACCACTTGAATGTGAATATTCTAAACAAAGAAACTTTGTTAGACGCTTACAATCATCCAGAGAATTATCCTCAATTGACTATCCGTGTTTCGGGTTACGCTGTGAATTTTGTACGTTTGTCTAAAGCGCACCAATTGGAAGTGATCAGCAGAACTTTCCACAGTACAATGTAATTTCAAATTAACAATGTATTTTTATAAATTCTATTTCTTTAAATTTTTACTTAAAGAAATAGAATTTAATTTTAATAATAGACACGTATGTATTTCCCAGAACAAGAAACCCATTTATTAAACGAATCTGAAATTGACTTATTGAGAATTCATTCTTTAGAAACATTTGGAACTCACGATGGCCCTGGTATCCGAATGGTGGTATTTGTTCAAGGGTGTCAATTTCGCTGTTTGTATTGTCAAAATCCAGATTCGATAGACATCCACGGAGGAACTTTGGTCACCATTGACGAATTGGTTTCGAAAGCTTTAAAGCAAAAAGCCTATTTTGGTAAACAAGGCGGAGTGACCGTTTCTGGTGGGGAACCTTTGTTGCAACGAACAAAATTAATTCACTTATTCAATCGTTTGCACGAAGAAGGAATCAACACTTGTTTGGATTCGAATGGACGCGTTTTAGACGATCACACAAAAGAACTTTTAGAACGAACCGATTTGCTGTTATTGGATGTAAAACACATCAACCCCGAATGGCACAAAAAACTAACTGGCTTAAATAATGCCACTACTTTACAAATTGCCGAACATCGCGAAAGCACAGGCAAACCAATGTGGTTGCGCTATGTTTTTGTTCCCGGATGGACGGATCAAGAGGAATATTTGCACGAATGGGCACGACATTTTTCAGGTTATAAAACCATCGAAAGAGTAGAAATTATCCCTTTTCACCAATTGGGAAAACACAAATGGGAGTTGATGAATATGGAGTATGCGCTTGCAGACACTCCTTCGCCAACCACCGAAACCTTAGAAAATGCCAAAGCCATTTTTAGTTTGTATTTGGATAACGTTACTATAAAATAAAATTGTTTTAAACGTCAGTTCGAGTGTTTTTTGTGGAGAGTAGCGGAACAAAAAATGTATCGAGAACTTTTGAAACACAAAAAGAATTGAAGATAAAATCGCTATTTGGTTCTTCTCGATACAATTTTTAATAGTAAAGCTTTCTCATTACTATTAAAAATCACTCCAAATGACGGCAAATATTAATATAACCGATTTACATCAAATAGGTTAAAATGAACATTAGAATTTTAAAGAATGAAAAAGAATAAATATTTAATCGTCTTGGCAGGAATGATTATGCAACTGTCCATCGGCTCTATTTACGCCTACAGCAAATGGATTGAACCTTTGTCTGCAGCATTAAATTGGGATGCACACGATACCAAAACAGGGTTTAGTTTAGCTATTTGTTTCTTAGGATTAACGGCTGCTTTTATGGGTAAATTGGCTCAAAAAATAGGGCCAAGCAAAGCTGGTTTACTAGCCACATTATTTTTAACCATTGGATTATTAGGCAGTGCTTTGGCTATAAATATGGGCAATATCTATTTATTTTACTTAACTTTTGGCGTTTTGCAAGGTATTGGTTTAGGTTTTGGATATGTCGTTCCTGTTTATACTGTTGTAAAATGGTTTCCAGACAAACCGGGATTGGCCTCCGGAATTATCATTATGTCTTTTGCTTTAGGTTCCTTATTGGCTTCGTTTTTAATTGGGCCTTTAATTGCTTCTGTGGGATTGTCAGGCGCTTTTGCAACACTCGGAATGGGCTACGGAATTTGTATGTTATTAAGTGCCTTATATTTGGCAAATCCTGAAAGTACGAGCACAGCACAGCACACCAATATCGATTTGACTCCAAAAGAAATCCTAACCGACAAACGTTTTATAGCCCTTTGGTTATTATTATTTCTAAACGTTTGTGGCGGAATAGCCATCATCTCCAAAGCGGCTATTTTGGGACAAGAAGTAGTAGGAATGTCCGCTGCGCAAGCGACGATGTTTGTGGCTATTATTGGGTTGTTTAATGGATTGGGACGTTTGTTTTGGTCGAGTATTTCAGACAAAATAGGGTGTTGGACTACTTTTATGATTTTTCTGGGAATCAACGTGGTTTGTTTTGCTTTAATCCCTTGTTTTTCGTCCTATGCGGTTTCTTTTCAAATTTTGACTTATGTAATTATTGCGGGTTACGGCGCTGGTTTTGCTACGATGCCATCTTTTGTAAAAAGCATTTATGGAACTGAAAAATACGGACAGGTTTTGGGTTACATATTAACGGCTTGGTCTGCAGCAGCCTTTGCAGGCCCATTATTGTTGGGTCTAAGTGCCGAAATTACCATTTTCTATTTATTTGCAATAATATTAGTAATTGCTTTGGTGGTGGGGATTTGGTTGAAAGGATTGTTGGTAAAAGCTATTTAACTATAAGTTCAGGTCAAGTATTTGTTATCTAGGCATCTGAAGAGCTAATATTTTTTTAGGTTTTATTTTAGATTTAAAAACGAGTTTGAACTGTCTACCCATAAATTTTTCGATGTATTATATTTTATTATGCTTTTATCATCATCACTAATTGGTTTTGACCATTATCTCTTTATAAAAAAGATTTAAAGTTAGAATGAAACACACTATTAAAAAGCGTTTCTATTTGTTTAGGATAATTTGTAGCATCTCTGTTTTCACTAAACTTGGATAACACCCAAATTAAATTTCTTTTCAATCGGTGAATGATTGGCAGCTTCAATTCCCATCGAAATCCAAGTTCTGGTTTCCAAAGGATCAATTATTGCGTCTGTCCAAAGTCTGGAAGCGGCATAATAAGGAGAAGTTTGTTCATCGTAACGAGCTTTTATTTTGTCGAATAACTCCTTTTCTTTTTTCTCATCCACGATTTCTCCTTTGGCTTTAAGCGAAGATGCTTCAATTTGTGCCAATACTTTTGCGGCTTGAGTTCCTCCCATAACGGCAAGTTCGGCACTTGGCCAGGCTACTATTAATCTTGGATCATAAGCTTTTCCGCACATTGCATAATTTCCTGCTCCATAAGAATTTCCAATAATTACGGTAAATTTTGGCACTACTGAATTGGAAACCGCATTTACCATTTTGGCTCCATCTTTTATGATTCCGCCTTGTTCTGACTTAGAACCCACCATAAATCCAGTGACGTCTTGCAGGAAAACCAACGGAATCTTCTTTTGGTTGCAATTCGCAATAAAACGTGTGGCTTTATCAGCAGAATCCGAATAAATAACGCCTCCAAACTGCATTTCGCCAGTCTTTGTTTTTAATACTTTTCTTTGATTGGCAACTATTCCAACTGCCCAACCGTCTATTCGAGCATAACCTGTGATAATGGTTTGGCCGTAGCCTTCTTTGTAGGCCTCAAATTCAGAATTATCTACTAATCTTCTGATGAGATCCATCATATCGTATTGCTCATTTCGAGCTTTTGGCAAAATACCGTAAATTTCTTTTTCTTCTAAACCGGGTTTTACTGGTTTATTTCTACTAAAACCTGCCTTGTCATAATCGCCAATTTTATCAACAATATTTCTTATTTTGTCCAAAGCGTCTTTGTCGTCTTTGGCTTTATAATCCGTAACTCCTGAAATTTCGCAATGTGTTGTTGCTCCGCCAAGGGTTTCGTTGTCAATATTTTCGCCAATAGCTGCTTTGACCAAATAACTTCCGGCCAAGAAAATACTTCCTGTTTTGTTGACTATCAAAGCTTCGTCGCTCATTATTGGAAGATAAGCACCACCGGCAACACAACTTCCCATAACCGCCGAAATTTGGGTAATTCCCATACTGCTCATCAAAGCATTGTTTCTAAAAATGCGTCCAAAGTGCTCTTTATCGGGGAAAATTTCGTCTTGTAGAGGCAAAAACACACCAGCCGAATCTACTAAATAGATGATTGGTATTTTGTTTTCCATGGCGATTTCTTGCGCTCTCAGGTTTTTCTTTGCAGTAATCGGGAACCAAGCTCCTGCTTTTACAGTAGCATCATTGGCAACGACGATACACTGTTTCCCTTTGATGTAACCAATTTTCACTACAACGCCACCAGAAGGACAGCCGCCATATTCCGAGTACATTCCTTCGCCTACAAAGGCACCAATTTCGATGGATTTTGATTTGGAATCCAATAAATAGTCGATTCGTTCTCGCGCCGTCATCTTGCCTTCGGAATGCAATTTTTGAATGCGATTTGCTCCACCACCGACTTTTACTTTGGAAAATTTATGCAGCAAATTAGAAACAAGGAGTTTATTGTGGTCTTCGTTTTTATTGAAGTTCAAATCCATATTGAAATTGTATTTATCAGAAAATAGATGGCTAATTTACGAAATCCATTGGAACTAAATTTAGAATTATCAATAGAAATGTTGAACGCAAAACCAGTTATCTTGTCAAATTCTTGGGTTTTAAAAATACTCAACCATATTGAAAAAAAAAGCTTCTTTTAAAAAAAAAATAATTTTAAAAAATCATTCAGGAATTTGTTGACTCAAACAATGCAAAGTGCCAAAACCCCAAATCAAGTCAATCGCATTTATTCCAATGATTTCTCTATCAGGGAAACAATCGGCAATGATGTTCAAGGCGATTCTATCGTTCGAATCATTAAATGTTGGAACCAAAACACAGTTGTTCAAAATCAGGAAATTAGCATAACTGGCAGGCAATCGTAAACCGTCGAAATCGATGCGTTTTGGCATTGGTAATTCTACAATTTTTGGTGATTTTCCGTTTTCTAGTTTGGCATTTTGCAAACGTTTTATGTTGTCTTGCAACCGTTTGTAATTGTTGTCTTTTGGATTTTTTTCTACGATGGTGATGATGGTGTCTTCGTTTACAAATCGGCACAAATCGTCGATATGACCGTGCGTATCATCGCCTTCAATTCCGTCGCCCAGCCAAATTACGTTGGTTATTCCCAAATATTCTTTGAAAACCGCTTCATAATCTGCTTTGGTAAAACCGGGATTTCTAACTTGGATTGTTGGATGCATCAAGCATTCTTCCGAGGTTAGTAAAGTGCCGCATCCGTTTACATCAATCGCTCCGCCTTCGACAATTACGGGTTTTCCTTTATAAAGAACTTGAGTCACAGGAAGATTTAGAAATTCGCTTACTTTTGCAGGAACGTGCTTGTCTAAATTGATGTTTTTATATTTTGACCAACCGTTGAAATTAAAATTCAAAGCTTCTCTTTTCGTTCCGTTTTGAACAATAATTGGCCCAGAATCACGCATCCAACTTCTATTGGTTTTATGAATGATGAAAGAAACGTTGCTCATTTTAACAGTTGCTGTTTCCAGCATTTCCGTAACTTTTGTCTTTAATTTTTCATCGGCAACCATTAAAAATACTTGCTCGAAAGTAGCCACTTTTTTTATAAATTCTACAAAAGCCCATTGAATAGCTTCATATTTCCCAGGCCAATCGCTGCCATTGTGTGGAAAACACAATAAAATTCCATCTTGTTTTTCCCATTCTGCGGGGAATCTTCTATTATTTGCAGCCATAATTAATCAATCGCTCTTTTCGTAATATCGCCAAATGCATCAATTCTTCTATCTCTAAAAAAAGGCCAGTTTTGACGCACATTTTCTTGTAAATCCAAATCGACTTCGGCAATCAAGATTTCTTCTTGATCGTGTGAGGCTTGCGCCAAAATTTCGCCTTGTGGTCCTGCAATGAATGAAGAACCCCAAAATTGAATTCCTGCAGTTCCTTCGATATATTGTTCCAATCCAATTCTATTTGCTGCGGCAACATAAACGCCATTGGCTACTGCATGACCTTTCATCACGTTCATCCAAGCGCCGTGTTGGTTCTCGCCATATTGTTCTTTTTCTAATGGATGCCAACCGATTGCAGTTGGGTAAAACAACACATCAGCACCTTGCAAAGCAGTCAAACGAGCCGCTTCAGGATACCATTGATCCCAACAAATAAGCGTTCCAATTTTTCCTTTTTGGGTAGGGAAGGCTTTGAAACCCAAATCGCCAGGAGTGAAATAAAATTTTTCATAGAAATGAGGATCGTCTGGAATGTGCATTTTGCGATATAATCCTGCTTCGGAACCGTCGATATCGATGATGTAAGCACTGTTGTGATAAATTCCCGCCATTCTTTTTTCGAAAAAAGGAACGATAATTACCACACCTAATTCTTTTGCCAAAGCACTAAAAGCAAT
>CAMBHH010000088.1 GCA_945866505.1 Flavobacterium psychrophilum | reverse complement strand
ACCATTGATGAATCTATGATTTCTGGGGAACCCATTCCTGTTGATAAAACGACGGGCGATACCGTTATTGCAGGAACTATAAACGGCAATAAATCCTTTGTGATGATTGCCGAAAAAGTGGGTTCGGAAACCTTGCTTTCGCAGATTGTCCAAATGGTAAATGATGCGTCTCGTTCCAGAGCACCCATTCAAAAACTAGCCGATAGCATTGCTAAATATTTTGTACCAACGGTTGTTCTAGTTTCAGTACTTACTTTTTTTATATGGGCAAAATTCGGTCCAGATCCCGCATTGGTTTACGGATTTATCAACGCCATTGCCGTTTTGATTATTGCCTGTCCTTGTGCTTTAGGATTAGCAACTCCAATGTCGGTTATGGTTGGAGTAGGTAAGGGCGCACAATCGGGAGTTTTAATAAAAAATGCCGAAGCATTGGAAAATATGAATAAAGTAAATGTCCTGATTACCGATAAAACAGGAACCATTACCGAAGGAAAACCGTCTGTTGATCAACTGTTTTCTTCCAATAATGAGGAAGCTATTTTATTGCAAAGTATTGCTTCCTTGAACCAATACAGCGAACATCCTTTGGCGCAAGCCGTAGTCCATTATGCCGCATCAAAAAAGGTTTCATTGGTAGAAGTGAAAGATTTTGAAGCCTTTACAGGAAAAGGGGTTACAGGAACAGTCTCTAATAAAAAAGTAGCATTAGGCAATATAAAACTGATGGAGCAAGTCAAAGCTATGGTTTCTGATGATTTAGAAAGCAAGATCATAGCTGAACAAAAACTAGGTAAAACAGTTTCCTATATTTCCGTTGATGGAATTGCCGTAGGTTTTGTGTCGATTTCGGATAAAATAAAACCAACAAGTGTTGCCGCCATCAAGGAATTAATGGAACAAGGAATTGAGGTCATCATGATTACTGGCGATAATGAAAATACCGCAAAAGCAGTCGCTAGCGAATTGCATTTAACTGGTTTTATTGCGAATAGTTTACCAGAAGACAAACTAAACGAAATAAGACGTTTACAAGCCGAAGGAAAAATTGTCGCTATGGCAGGCGATGGAATTAATGACGCTCCAGCTTTGGCGCAAGCCGACATCGGAATTGCGATGGGAACAGGAACCGATGTGGCGATTGAAAGTGCTAAAATAACTTTGGTCAAAGGCGATTTGCAAGGTATTGTGAAAGCCAAAAATCTAAGCCACGCTGTGATGCGAAACATCAAACAAAACTTATTCTTTGCTTTCTTTTACAATGTGTTGGGTGTTCCAATAGCAGCAGGAATTTTATATCCGTTTTTTGGGATTTTATTATCGCCAATGATTGCCGCTTTGGCAATGAGTTTTAGTTCGGTATCTGTAATTGTGAATGCGTTACGATTGCGACGGTTGAAACTTTGACAACTATAAATCGGGCAACAGCGAGACTGAGGACCAAGCTACAGCTGAGATTCCTGAAACTTCGAATAGCGTGAGGAAATTAGCAAAAAGAAAAAACCACAACAAAATTAAATTTTGCTGTGGTTTTTTTAGTGCTGTTTCACTGCAAAGTTCACTTAATTTACTGAAATTAATTTCACATCAAATAGTAGGACTGAACCTCCAGGAATTGGACCATTTGAACTACTTCCATATCCTAAATGAGAAGGTATCAACAACATTCCGTTTCCGCCCGCATTAAAATAGGGTATTCCTTCTGTCCAGCCTTTTATCACTTGGTTCAAACCAAAGGAAATCCCCGCTGCACTACTTTGATCGAAAACACCTCCGTTTGTGAAATATCCTTTGTAAGCCACGGTTACGTTAGATGTTGCAGTAGGTTTTGCTCCGGTTCCCTGTTCGTTAATGATGTAATACAAACCCGTGGCGCTTCTTTGAGCCGTTAAATTGTTTTTGGCAAGATAGTCTTTGATTTCTTGCTCGTTTTTAGCTGTATAATCCATAACCGCACTATTATCTTTAGTACAAGAAATAAAAAGGGTCATTAAGAGGAGGGCCGATAAAAAGTTTTTCATTTGAAATGGTTTTTTTTGAAGGGCAAATATAGTAAAAATTGTTAGTTACGAGTCCAGCACGGTTGGCGTTATAATTGATTGAACCAGATTGAAGGATTGGTGCAGTTGCGGGACAGTAAGAGTCGGGAAACTTCGCACAGAGGCTACGAAGTCAGTAGACTTTGTACCGTGTGTATAGCATTTGTACGAAGTCCGGAGACTTCGTACAAAGAGGTTATTTATTTATTATTATTTTTTTAGTAATCGATTTTTCTAGACTATTTATTTTCAATAAATAGGTGCCATTTGATAATTCAGATAGATCAATTTGCGAATTTTTAATCGAAATATTTTTTATTGTTTTTCCTGAAATGTCTAACACAGTTAGCCTATACAATGCAGGATCTGAATTTTGAAAAGTAATAGAAAAGATACCATTGCTTGGGTTTGGATAAATTACTATTGAATTTTCTAAATCAAAATTATTTATAGCTAGAGCTGTACTGCAACCTAATGATGATAGTAGTCCAATTCTTTCAGTATTTAAAGCGGATCGCATTCTTAGCGCTTGTCCTGTGGTAAACATATTCATGCAATTATCATCAACATAGTCCATATAATTCATGTACATTTCGCCATTTTCATCAGTTCCGCATTTATTCATAGGTCGCCACGGAAATGTTTTACAAATATAATTAGGTTCAAAACTTGGTTTTGTATCTGAAACCATATCATCGCCACAATCGGGTTCATTATCTCCCCAAATATGGCTCAAATTCAGCCAATGTCCTACTTCGTGAGTGGCAGTCCTGCCTAAATTGTTACCTTCAAATGGTGTTGTACCAGCAGTGCCCGTGCTACCCACCGCTTCATATCTAATAACTACACCATCGGTTGATGGCATCGCGACTAAATCTGACGGGAATTGCGCGTATCCTAAAGTTCCGTCACTTGCACTTAGATTACAAACCCAAATATTTAAATATTGTGTTGGATTCCAATTGTCTTTGCCTCCTTTTGCAGTGAATTTTTCATCTCCTGACTTTCCATCAAAACCCGTTGTAGTAGTAAATGTTCTTGTAATTCCGTTTGTAGCTTTACCGTTCGGATCTCTTGTTGCTAAACAAAATTCAATTGCAGTATCTGTTGATAACGTGTAAAATGGATGCGTGTTTGGTAACGCATCTAAGTTCATTTCTCGAAAATCTGCGTTTAAAACATCAATTTGCGATTTAATTTGTGCATCCGAAATATTTTCGGTGGCATTATTCCAAATAACGTGAACAACTACTGGAATTGTAATTACTTGTGCAACGCTTTTCGCATTCATTTTAGAATGATCGGAAATCCATTTTTGCGTTTTAATTTCTGAATTCTGCATTCTCAATAAAATAGAACTATCAGTTCTCATTCTATTTTTTAATATTTCCACAGTTCCACATTTTTTTTGTGCTGTGATAGAAATAGATAATAATGAAATAAACATTATTATCACTTTGTGTAGTTTTTCTAACATAAATTTATTTATTATTGCTTACTATTTACATCGGATTTTCGGCTATTCCGTTTCTTTAAAATGGATTACAATTTCACTTCGTCTAAAAACCTTCCCTTGTTTTAAAATTGATCATAAAATTTAAAAAAGTAAATATAGTTGATTTAAACTACAAATAAATATTTTTTTTGAAAGTCTATGATTTTGGTTATAGGTTTTTTTTTGGCTATAAGTTTAAAAATGAATTTAATAGATGTCATTAAAACACACGAAGGGATTTGTGCATGATTGGCGCGACAATGGTTTCAAAACTGAACACTAATTCTATCCTTCTATCTTCGCACTCAATTCAAACCATCGTTCTTCTTTCTCTTCCATTTTAGAAATGATGTTTTTCAATTCGTTGGCTTTCTTTTCGATTGCTGTGGTTACAAGGTTGGGAGAATTTGCCAGCGCACCCAATTAATAATAACGCTTTGTTTTTAAAGAATACTTCAAGGACTTGGTTAAAGCGCTGCTGTGGAAAAAATTATTCCTTAACTATTTTAAAAATCTGATTTAAGCTTTTTCCTATACTTAATAAATAAATTCCTTTTGGTATGGTACTTATATCAACAGTTATATTTTCTGAATTTACTTTGCCATACAATACTGTGCTTCCTAATATATTATAAAGAGTATATTCAGTCCCTACTAAATTTGTGTTTACCTGTATCTTGATGTTGTTGCTAACAGGATTAGGATAGACTTCTATGGATTTTATGTTTTTTACATCATCAGCTCCCAAAGTAGCATTACAATCTAAAAAATATTTCTTAATGTACTCTTTTTGCGTAGTACTAACTGAATGCATTGCGTTGCCTTTAATATGCACAACATCGCCAGATAAATAAGAAAACTCAGTAATTGCCGGGTTTCCTGCTGTTGTCCCAGATGTTAATAAATTACCCGTATAACCCTTGTATTTTGCAATATTATAAGCAGCAGTTTCAGCAGGTAAAAAGTTTGCACCAACAACAGACGCGCCTCCTAGGTACGGAATTAAGTTGTCGTTTTCATTACTAATACTTAAATACTTTCTTGTATTTAAGGGACTTGTTACACTATTATAACCACAGAACGAACTGCTTGAGGTTGTATCTCCACTGGGTTTATAAAAATTTTCTGAATGATATTGAAAATCATTTAAATGAGAAACGATGGCACAAATCATATCGATTCCAGCATTGTTATTTTCAATAAAAACTCTATTGGCTAAACCTGCTCCATTTGAAGAACCTAAAATTTTGATTTTTTTTGGGTTGACATTTGAATAACCTTGCAAGTTGTTTACAAGGTCATTTATCATTTCAATATCAGGGGCATCGCTGTTTTCAGCACAAATATTCCAACTGTTTAGATATCCAGTTGGTGCGACAAGAATATGGCACTGTAGCGTATTGATAAACTGGTTAATCATTCCCGCTCCATTCCCACCATTACCGTGAAGCAATACAACTACAGGAAAGCCTTCTTGTGGAACTGTACCTGTTGGAATAGCAATTTTTATAGGGTATGTATATCCGTTAGGTTGTTGTAACCAAGTTTTTATAATACTAATATTTGTACCTGATGTCAAATTCTGAGAAAACCCCATTAACGGGCAGATTAGCAGTGTAGTGATTAGTTGTATTAGCATTTTTAAAGTTGTTTTTTGTCTTAAGATTGCGTTCGATTAGTGATACTGCACATTGCTGGCAAACAGAATCTGATGGCTTGACATCAGTTAGTCAGTTGGTTAACCAAAAGTATTAATATATTATCGAACTTCCAAACACAAAACAAACTTTAAATTTTGCCTCCAACCACAATTTTGTTAAACCGCCATTAGGTATAAGTGTTTTCTCTTGGTAAATCATTTACTAAAACTTTTATCCTTCTATTTTAGCAGAAAGTTCAAACCATCGTTCCTCTTTCTCTTCCATTTTAGAAATGATGTTTTTCAGTTCGTTGGCTTTCTTTTCGATAGCGGATTCTTCTATTTTTCCATCGGAGAAAAGTTGTTCGATTTTGGCTTTTTCGATTTCCAAATCCTTGATTTCGCGTTCTATTTTCTGGAATTCTTTTTGCTCATTGAAGGTCAGGTTTCCAGTTGGATTGTTTTGTTTCCAGTCTTTCTTTTCTGCTTTGTTGTCCTCTTTTTGGCTCACATCGGCACTGTCTTCATAAGATCTAAAATCAGAGTAGTTGCCGGGGAAGGTTTCAATCTCTCCCTGACCTCTAAAAACGAATAATTGATCCACGATTTTGTCCATAAAATAACGGTCGTGCGACACTACAAGTAAACATCCTGGATAATCCATCAAGAAACTTTCCAATACATTCAATGTCACAATATCCAAATCATTAGTAGGTTCATCCAGAATCAGGAAGTTCGGGTTTTGAATTAAAACGGTACACAAATACAGTCGTTTCAATTCGCCACCGCTTAGTTTTTCGACATAATCGTATTGTTTTTTGGAGTCAAAAAGAAAACGTTCCAACAATTGCGAAGCTGAAATCAATCTTCCTTTCGTTAATGGGATAAATTCTCCGTATTCCTTGATGACATCAATCACGCGTTGTCCCGGTTTTGGGTTGATGCCGCTTTGGGTGTAATAGCCAATTTTGATGGTTTCACCAACGACCACTTTTCCAGAATCTAAGGGTAAAGTTCCGGTCAACAAATTCAAGAAAGTCGATTTTCCAGTTCCATTTTTCCCGATGATGCCAATGCGTTCGCCACGTTGAAAATCAAAACTAAAATTATCCAAAATCACGTGATCCTTGAATTTTTTGGAGATCTTATGAAGTTCGATAATCTTGCTACCCATTCGTTCCATATTGATTTCGAGTTCGACCTTGTTTTCTCTACGGCGACTTTGTGCTTTTTCCTTAATAACATAAAAATCATCCTGACGCGATTTCGATTTGGTTGTTCTTGCTTTCGGTTGGCGGCGCATCCATTCCAATTCTTTGGTGAACAAGTTTTGAGCTTTGTCCACACTCGAATTTTCGGAAGCAATTCGTTCTTCTTTTTTCTCTAAGTAATAGGAATAGTTTCCTTTGTATTGGTAGATTTTCCCGTTGTCTAGTTCGATGATTTCGTTACAAACACGTTCCAAAAAGAAACGGTCGTGCGTGACCATAAACAAGGTAATGTTTTCTTTGGCAAAATAACTTTCGAGCCATTCGATCATCTCCAAATCCAGATGATTCGTAGGTTCATCCAGAATTAATAAATCAGGACGGTTAATCAAAATGATGGCTAATGACAATCTTTTTTTCTGTCCACCCGAAAGGTTTTTCACTTTAAGTTTGAAATCTTCTAGCTTCAATTTGAACAAAATTTGCTTGAATTGAGTTTCAAAATCCCAAGCATTGTGTCGGTCCATTCCGTCGAACGCTTTTTGGTAGGCTTCTTCGTCTTCGGGGTTTTCCAATGCTTTTTCATAGGCTTCAATCACCTTCAAACTCTCATTATCCGAAGCGAAAATACTTTCTTCTATTGTCAATTCGTCCTGCAATTTATTGTCTTGCGAAAGGAAAGCCATTCGGATGCTTTTGCGAAGCACGACTTGGCCTGTGTCGGGTTCATCAAAACCATTGATGATGTTCATGATGGTGGTTTTTCCCGAACCGTTTTTGGCTATGAAGGCAATTTTTTGGTCTTTGTTGATTCCGAAAGATATGTTTTCAAAAAGGGTTCTTTCACCGAAAGATTTGGAGATATTTTCAACAGATAAGTAATTCACTTGGTAAGGTATGAGTTATAAAATTATGAGTTATGAATTATGAATTTTGAATTCCTTTCAAAACATAACTTTTTTGCAAAAGTACGCTATTATGTTTCTAAATACGAATGGTTTGTTTTTAAACCATATAAGTCATTTAAGTTTTTGTTTTGAAAAACAGAATAATTTTAAGCTTATATGACTTATATGTTTAATCAATTTTTCAAATACGAACTCAAATCTACCGAATGCATTTGTTGAGGTACATTAAAAAATGGTTTTCTAATAAGCGATTCGTTGGTCATATAAAACAATTTTCCATCGATAGATTCAATACTTTCAATTTGATGAAATGGTAACGATTGCAAGATTTTTCTTTTATTTCCAGCCGTAAAATCATTGTTTTTGTAATCATACAAAAGATACAAAAAGGGCGAAACCATTTTAGAATAACCACAAAGTACAATTCCTTTTTCAGAAGTTAATAGCGTTGCACCGGTAATCAACCCATCGACATTAAGGGTTTCTTTTAATTGAGCGATATAATTTCCAGGCGTTTTTGGCAGTACATAAATACTGGTTTTTTTTTGGCTCCATTGTTTGCTGAACAAATAAATGCTGTCTTGTGAAACGACAAAGGCTTCACAATCAAAATCGGTACTGTTTTGTTTTTGAATGCTATAATCCGTTTGATTCGAATACGAAAAGGAAATGGTATCGACCACCGGATTATTTGCTAAAAATGATTTTTTTTCGATTCTCAAAAGATGTAAATCTTTTCGGTTGCCTTGATAATTATTTCCGAAATCGCCAATATAGAGGTAACTGCTGTCTTGTGAAATTTCTTCCCAGTCGTTATTTTTTACATTTTCGAGTTTGATTTTCTTTTGAATTTTTCCGTTGAAATCTAATCCGTAAATCGTCGTGTCGTGATCGTCATTGAATGTCCACAATAAATTGTCGAAGGCCATCAAACCCGAAGTTTCCTTTAAACTATCGCTTAGCTTTAGTGAAGTTAATGGTTTTATTTTTGCAGTTTCATACAAGCAACTTCCGTTACTATTAGTAGCTGTTGGATTGAAATTTTTGGCAAGCGAATCGGTACAGCCAGAGATTTGGCTATAACTTGTAGTAAAGATTAATAGAAATAAAACAATTGATTTTTTCATTACACTTGACAAAGTAAAAGTTCATTCGGTTTGGTGCGAACGTTTTTTTAAAAGCCATGTACCGACACGCTTTCTGTTGAATAACCTTCTTTTTTATCTTTTGAAGAATATTTTAATCACAAACAAAAGAACTATAAAAAGGGCAAACCCAATCAAAATCTTGAAATTTCCTTTATAGAACATTTGGTGCAATTTGGCGTCTTTTCGATAGGAATAAATCATCGCAATGATAAAAACGAGTGCAAAAAAACCTGCGAACAACATTTGACCTTGACTAAACATAGTATATTTTTTTGGCAAATTTAGGGTTTTGTTTAGTAAAAGTTACTAATTTGCTGCTTCATTTAATCAATTATAATTATGCAAAAACAAATCAACGCAGTCAAAGAGTTTCATACCGCTTTCAAAATTGGTCATAGTGAAAATCCAAAAGCCGATTTGGGTGAAACTAAAAATACACTTCGTTACAATTTAATGAAAGAAGAAAACGAGGAATACCTAGAAGCGGTTCAGAATAATGATTTAGTAGAAATTGCCGATGCTTTGGGGGATATGATGTACATACTTTGCGGAACCATTATAGAACACGGTTTGCAACATAAAATTGAAGAAGTTTTCGACGAAATTCAGCGGTCTAATATGAGTAAATTAGGAGAGGATGGAAAACCCATTTATCGCGAAGACGGTAAAGTAATGAAAGGTCCCAATTATTTTAAACCTGATTTCTCGAAAATTTTAAAATAAAAATCAATATCTGCTACTAAAAAATAAACCAGAAAAATGGATTTTATATCAATAATATTAGGAAGTTATTTATTAGAATTTTTGGGAGCATTAATTAGATATATCTATTTAAACACAGGAGTTTTATTGGGAATCAATAATTATACTCCATTTTCAAATATTTGGACTGCAAAAGGTAATATTGATAAAAAAAATGGAAATAGCGAAAAGAATCATATGATAGGCGTTATTTTTTTTGGCATAATCATAGTTCTTTTGATAATCTTTATGACTTAAAAAGCAGTTTAAAAATGAAATGAATCATCTTTAAACTGCTTTTATATTATTAAAATTTCTGATTTCTATTTATTCCAACCCGAAATCTAAAATCTGCCAACTATATTTTAACTGTCCAACCAAAAGTGTCTTCAGCTAGTTTATGTTGAATGTTTGTCAATGTATCTTTCAGTTGAATGGCAATCGAATCTTCAATTTTTGGCAATTTATAATACACATCTTGGTAGGAGAATCCAATTATTGGATTCACAACAGCGGCTGTTCCAGCTCCAAAAATTTCTTTCAAACTACCATTTTTGGCACCTTCCACTAATTCCGACACCAAAACAGGACGAACTTCTACATTAATTCCTTCTCGTTTTGCCAAATCAATTAAGCTTTTTCTAGTTACACCATCAAGGATTCTTTCACTAGTTGGCGCGGTATATAAAGTATCGTTAATTCTAAAAAACACATTCATTGTTCCAGCTTCTTCTAACTTGGTGTGCGTGGCATCATCCGTCCAAATCACTTGTTGGAATCCTGCTTTGTTAGCTAAATTGGTTGGATAAAACTGCGCTGCATAATTTCCGGCAGCTTTAGCAGCTCCAATTCCGCCATTGGCAGCTCTACTAAAATGTTCTGCAATTAACACTTTTACTTCACCTGAATAATATGCTTTTGCAGGCGATAAAAGAATCATAAATTTATATTCATCTGATGGATTTGCAATTACTCCAGGTCCTGTAGCAATCATGAAAGGTCGGATGTACATCGTATTTCCTTTTCCTTTTTGAACCCAAGCTTCATCTAATTGTAACAATTGATGTAAACCTTCCATAAAGATTTCTTGTGGAACTTCTGGCATTGCCATTCTTGTCGCCGAGTTATTAAAACGGTGGTAATTTTCGTCAGGTCTGAACAACCATATTGAATCATTATCATCTTTATAGGCCTTCATGCCTTCAAAAATAGCTTGTCCGTAATGAAAAACTTTGGCTGAAGGATCTAATAAAAAGGGAGCATAAGGTTTAATTGTTGGGTTTAGCCATTCGCCATTTTTGAAATCACATTCAAATAAATGATCTGTAAAAATTTCACCAAAATGTAAATTATCAAAATCCACATCCTTTATTTTTGAAGTTGCGGCTTTTATGATTTCAATCTTGTTGGTTTGCGTTGTGCTCATAATTGTTTTATTCAATTTATACTATTTTTATAAAGGACGAATGGCTCTAGACGGACACTCTGTTTGCAAAATTACATAAAAATCACCAAATTACTTATCAAAAAAATAGTATTTATGACAAATAAATGAGATTTATTTATATTGAAAAAAAATCTGAAAATGTGGAGTTGAATTTGTGGAATATCTAACAAATTAGAAACATTCTTGGTAATACATAAACGGTATTTAAGTAAATTTGGCTTTTTAAACCCTCAATTAAAACTAAACCCCACAATTATTTTGAAAAGAAATGTAATTCAAACGCGTGACGGCTCGACCACGATCCATATCGAGGAATGGGACGAATGCTATCATTCTCGGTTTGGTGCTATTCAAGAAGCGCAACACGTTTTTATAAATAAAGGACTTTCGTTGTTTGAAAATGAGTCGATTTCTATTTTAGAAATTGGATTTGGAACAGGTTTGAATGCTTTTATTACTTTTTTAGAATATCCTAAATTCAATCAAAAAATAAATTATGTGGGTGTCGAAGCGTATCCAGTTTCAATTGACGAAGCTGCCTTAATGAATTATGTAGCTGAATTAAATGCTGAAAATCAAAGGGCGATCTTCGAAAAATTGCATCAATGCCCGTGGGAAGAGTGCATTTTTTTAAATGAGAATTTTGGTTTTATAAAACGAAAACAATTTTTTGCTGATATTAAGGATATTGAAAAATTTGACTTGATTTATTTTGATGCTTTTGGTTATGATGTGCAACCCGAATTGTGGAGTTCCTCAATATTCAAAAAAATGTTTGATGCGCTTAAAAACAAGGGTGTTTTAGTGACTTATGCCGCAAGAGGTGTAATCAAAAGGAATATGATTGAAGCGGGTTTTACAGTCGAAAAGCACGAAGGTGCACCTGGAAAAAGAGAAATGTTTCGGGCAAGAAAAGGCTAATTTCTACGATTTAATAATGCTATTTTTACACAATAAAACAACATCACAATTCGTTGTTAATTTTTGTGATTTGTGAAAATAAAATCATAATTTCACACTGTTTTTTAATCAATTCTAATCCTTAATATCTAATTATTATGTCTAAAGTAATGTTTGATTATACAAAATCAGTATTGGAAAGAGTAAGTTTTGATGTTACACTATTTTGCAAAGAGTTAGAGAAAGCAATAAAATCACTGTTACCTCACGAAATGGAGTTGTTGCGAGAATGGTTATTAAATTTTATTGTCGAAAAACCGGAATTAAAGCAAAGTTTGATTATTATCAATAAATGAATTAGAAGGCTGACTCCAAAAGAGCAGCCTTTTTTATTTCTTTGAAATGGGGCTTATTATTTGAACATTTTGAAACGCAATTGCTCCTTTTACAACTCCTGAAATAGTATTTCTAAGTGCATCAATAATATGAATTTTCAATTCACTTTTCGGGAAAATTAAGCTCACTTCTCTAGCTGGTTTTGGTTCTTTGAATTGTCTTAGTTTCGATTTGTCTTTTTCATTCAAATTCAAAGTATGTAAGTATGGAAGCAAGGTGGTTCCTAATCCTTCGTCGGCTAATTTTATTAAGGTTTCAAAACTGCCGCTTTCGAGTTGAAATGAATTTTTGCTCATTTGCCCTTGATTTTTACACAAATTCAGAATTCCCTCTCTAAAACAATGTCCGTCTTGTAATAATAAAATCTCATCTAGATTTAAATCGGAAATTTCAATTTCGGTTTTCTGAGAAATTGCACTATTTTCAGGAACATAGGCTACAAATGGTTCGTAATACAATACAATCTCCTTAATTTTTTCGTCTTCTAATGGTGTTGCTGCAATAGCCGCGTCAAGATGTCCGTTTTTTAATCTGGTGATAATTTCATTGGTATTCAACTCTTCGATGATAAGTTTGATTTTTGGGTATTTTTTGATGAAATTGTTCAAGAACATCGGCAAAAGCGTGGGCATAACGGTTGGAATTATCCCAATTCGAAATTCGCCACCAATAAAACCTTTTTGGAATTCAACAATATCTTTTATTTTCCCCGCTTCATTAACAATGTTTTTGGCTTGTTCTACGATTTTTTGTCCAATAGCTGTCAACTGAATTGGTTTTTTGCTTCTGTCAAAAATCAAAATATTCAGTTCTTCCTCTATTTTTTGAATTTGCATGCTCAATGTAGGTTGAGTAACAAAACATTTTTCGGCAGCAAGAGTAAAATTTTTATGTTCGGCTACAGCCAAAACATATTGAAGTTGAGTAATTGTCATTGCATAGTATTTTATGATGCAAATATAAAAACAATCAATATAATTTATAATACAAGAGCTTTGTTATTTTCAAATTTTATTAATATTATTTTGATTGCGGACAATCAAAAAACTAATAATCATTTTTAAAGTATTCATCTTTAAATTGATTATATTTCATTAATTTTGGAAAAACAAAAATTAATTTTAATGAGTCATTTCTACGAGAGAATATTAGAAAGAAATAAAAAATGGGTTGAAGAGTCGTTGGCACTTGATCCAAATTATTTTAAAGATCTTGCCAAAGGTCAATCTCCTCCTTTGCTTTGGATTGGTTGTTCGGATAGTAGAGTTCCAGCAAATGAAATAATCGGAGCGAAGCCAGGTGAAACTTTTGTGCATCGAAATATTGCCAATATGGTAATTCATTCGGATATGAATATGTTGAGTGTTTTAGATTATGCGGTCAATGTTTTGAAGGTGAAACACGTTTTAGTATGCGGCCATTATGGTTGTGGAGGAATTAAAGCCGCAATGGGAAATGATTCCGTTGGTTTAATCGACAATTGGATTCGTCATATTAAAGACGTGTATCGTTTACATCATATCGAATTAGATGCTATTGAGGACGAAACGGAACGTTTTAATAGATTTGTAGAATTGAATGTGATTGAGCAAGTCTGTGATTTGGCCAAAACATCAATCGTACAATCTGCATGGAAAAAAGGTCAAGAATTATTTCTACACGGTTGGGTTTATGGATTGAATTCTGGATACGTAACGGATTTGAATGTTAATTTCAGTTCAGACA
>CAMBHH010000087.1 GCA_945866505.1 Flavobacterium psychrophilum | reverse complement strand
TGTCTGAGCCAACGCAACTAAATCTGTGTCTTGTTCCAATAATAGGGGAATCGCTTTCTCCTGTACTTCGGTCGGATTCTCAAATCCTAGATCGATAATCGCACGTTGTAGCGATTCACTCAATCCTAATTGTTCAAATTTGTTCATATGTATTTTTAAAATTTGTGCAAAAGTACTGCTAAAAAACGAGATAATCTAATGGAAAAACGAGATTTAGTATTTTATTGTTATTTGAAAATCAATTAGTTAGTTTTTCAGGAAGGCTATTAGTTGCTCAGCAGCCTTGCCACGATGGCTGATAGCGCCCTTTTCTTCGATAGAAAGTTGTGCAAAAGTGACCTCAAATCCTTGAGGTTTAAAGATGGGATCGTAGCCAAAACCTTGATTTCCTGTTTTTTCTAATGTGATTTCCCCTTTAGCAATTCCAGTGAAAAGATGTTGTTTTCCGTTTAAATTTAAGGCAATTACTGTTTTAAATTGAGCATTTCTATTGGGTTTGTTAGTCAAAGCTGCCAAAACTTTATTCATATTATCATCGGCATTTCGCTGTTCTCCTGCATAACGAGCGGAGAAAACGCCTGGTTCACCATTTAAGGCTTCAACTTCTAGCCCTGTGTCATCGGCAAAGCAATCGTAGCCGTATTTTTGAGTTACATAATTAGCTTTCAATACAGCATTTTCTTCGATGGTATCTGCCGTTTCTGGAATGTCTTCAAGGCAACCAATACTTTCGAGGCTTATAATTTCGATTGTATTAGGAAGCATTTGTTGTACTTCAATGATTTTATTTTTGTTATTGGTGGCAAAAACGAGTTTCATTTTTTAAATATTAATTGGAAAAAAGCAAAGATACTACGTTTTGAAAATATTACAGTTATTTTCAATAGATGGACTTGGCTTTAATGCTGTAACTACAAACAAGTTTAAACTTAAAGATTGTTTGCATTTTGGTTATATGAGCGGACTTGTTTTTTGATTAGCTGTTTTTTCCGTATTATTGTACTTCAACTAAAATTAAAATAAATATGAAAAAATTTAGTAATTTATTTGTTCTGATAGTTATTCTAGTAACGGTTTTAGCTTCGTGCACTAAAGATATAAGTGGTTCTGTCGATCTAAATTTTAGCGAAGGGAAATGGAATTTCGACAAGTCAACAGTATCATCTGGTATTTTTACACTTCCATACACAACCGATTATTTAAAAAATGAAGATGGCTGTGCTAAAGATTATATCGAGCTTCTTGCTGGAGGTGTTGCTAAAAGCGGTGATTACACATCAGGCTGTGCCTTTGCGGAAAAAACAGGAACTTGGTCTATAAGCGGAACTAATTTAATTATGTCGGTTGCTGGCTCAGGTATTGATGGCACTTTTGCTATTGCAAGTCTTTCTGCAAATCAGTTAATTTTGAAAGTTGAAGGAAACTACGAAGGAAAGTCAGGTACATTAAACTTGTATTTTACGAAGTAATAGTTTAGAATTTGCTTCTTATTATATTGTTAAATAAATGAAAGTCAGTATTTTGAATTATATTTAATCGTATTTTTGAGTGTTGCCTTGATTAATTATTTAAACACATAAAATTATCACTATTTTAAAAGTAGAAAAAGTGTCTCAATAGTCAGCTATATTGAATACTGCACAAGTTAGGTAATGATACATCAGAACCTACTAAAGAAGCCATTTCTAGTTGTGAGACGGCTTCTTTTTGTTTAAAACTTTAACTATAACGTAACCGCACGAAAACGTGTTTGATTCCCTTTTTATCGGATTCTCTTTCGTCAATTTCTAGAATATCAGTTAGGGATTTTAGCATTGGGGTGAGTTTTGAAAATCCGTAATTTCTCGGGTCGAATTCTGGTTTTTTCTTCACGATGAGATTGCCAACATCTCCAAGAAAAGCCCAGCCATCTTCATCGCCAATGGCATCAAGTGTATCTTCTATGAGTTCTATGGTTTGAGTGTCGATTTTGTTTGGCGTTTCCTTTTGCTGTGCCTGTTCGCCCCGCGAATTATCAGGGCTTGCGTCTACAGTTTTTTTAGACTCCGCAAGAGGAGCAACAGTTGGTTTAGGAGATTTGCTTCGGCTGTTTGCGATTACTCGGGTCTTTTTGATGGCTCCGTCCAAGACTTCTATATAAATAAAACGATCGCAAGCCACAATAAACGAATTAGGGGTTTTCTTTTCGCCAATTCCAATGACTTTCATTCCAGATTCTCGCAATCGAATGGCCAATCGTGTGAAATCGCTGTCGCTCGAAACGATACAAAAACCATCGACTTTATCGGAATACAATAAATCCATCGCATCTATAATCATTGCGGAATCCGAAGAATTTTTACCAACGGTGTAACTGTATTGTTGAATCGGCGTGATGGCGTGTTCCAATAAAACGGTTTTCCAGCCGTTAGCATTGGGTTTTGTCCAATCGGCATAAATGCGTTTGGTGGTTGGCGTTCCGTATTTAGCAATTTCTTCCATCATTCCTTTTACATTGCTATACGGAACATTGTCGGCATCGATAAGGACGGCGAGTTTTAATTCTTTGGTATCTTGTGACATAAATATAGTGTTCAGTACTCAGCAGCGAGTATTCAGTTCATCAAATATACAAAGTTTATTGTGAAATCGACTGCCTAGCCCTGATGGAAATGGAAATCCTTTTTTTGAGAAAAGCTATTTTTTCCTGACTTTGCAGAACGACCAGAGGATCCCGATAGCTATCGGGACTGCAAGGTCTTGGAAAAAAAGATTTTATGAAAAAAGATTGAATTGTACAGCAGGAAATAGCTCCTAATTACTTCACTTATTTTATATTTTCATCTGTGTTCAGTGAACTTTGTTTGCCGCGTTCCTAGCAATGTTAACTAGGATATTTTTTAATATGTATATATTATGATAAGAAAGATTAAATAATTAATTTTGCAGCTTCAAAAAAAATATAATACTTCACGATATTATGGTAAAAGATTTATTCGAAAGAATTCAAAACAATAAAGGACCATTAGGGAAATGGGCTTCACAAGCTGAAGGTTATTTTGTGTTTCCAAAATTAGAAGGAGATTTAGGACCAAGAATGAAATTTCAAGGAAAAGATATTTTGAACTGGAGTTTGAACGATTATTTGGGCTTAGCAAATCATCCAGAAGTACGTAAAGCCGATGCAGATGCTGCTGTTGAATTTGGTGCTGCTTATCCAATGGGTGCCAGAATGATGTCTGGTCACACAAAATATCACGAACAATTAGAACAAGAATTAGCTGCTTTTGTAATGAAAGAATCGGCTTATTTATTGAATTTTGGATATCAAGGAATTATGTCAACTATTGATGCTTTGGTGACTAGAAATGATGTGATAGTTTATGATGTTGATGCTCACGCTTGTATTATTGACGGCGTTCGTTTGCATAGCGGAAAACGTTTTACATACAAACACAACGACATCGAAAGTATGGAGAAAAACTTGCAACGTGCTACAAAATTAGCTACTGAACAAGGCGGAGGAATTCTTTTTATTACTGAAGGTGTTTTCGGAATGCGTGGTCAACAAGGAAAGTTGAAAGAAATTGTGGAAATGAAAAAGAAATATAATTTCCGTCTTTTGGTTGATGATGCTCACGGTTTTGGAACACTTGGAAAAACTGGTGCTGGAGCAGGCGAGGAGCAAGGTGTTCAAGATGATATTGATGTTTACTTTTCGACTTTTGCCAAATCAATGGCGAATATCGGTGCTTTCATTGCTGCGGACAAGGAAATTATCGATTATTTAAAGTATAACTTGCGTTCGCAAATGTTTGCCAAAGCATTGCCAATGATTCAAACTATTGGTTCTTTGAAACGTTTGCAATTGCTGCGTGACAACCCAGGATTGAAAGACAAATTATGGGAAAATGTAAATGCTTTGCAAAATGGTTTGAGAAGCAAAGGATTTAATATTGGAGATACTAATACTTGTGTAACTCCAGTTTATTTAGAAGGAAGTGTGCCAGAAGCTATGGTAATGGTAAATGACCTAAGAGAAAACTACGGTATTTTCTTGTCGATTGTAATTTATCCTGTGATTCCAAAAGGAATGATTTTATTACGAGTGATTCCAACTGCTCCTCATACATTAGATGATATTGACCAAACACTAACAGCTTTTGAAGCCATTCGTGAGAAATTAGTAAACGGAACCTATAAAGAAATTGCGAGCAGAACTAAGGTTGATTTGGATGCTTAAATGCAGTGTTCGGTGTTCAGTTTTTTAGTGTTCAGGTAAGATTATAATATGCCTCCAAAATTATAGATTTTCAAAGGAGCACCTATTATTAGAAAGTTTTTTTACAGAGCAATTAAGTTAAAAGCAATTTTTTCTTAATTGCTTTTTTGTTTCAAGTTTTGGATAATAAAAGCATTGATTTAAAAGGTATTTCTTAACAGAAAGTTTTAGTTTTGTTACTCTAAGTTTTAAAGGACTTATCATTTAAAATACATAAAAAAATCAGAACAATTATTAAATTGAAACGCCTAGTCCAGATTTAAAATCTTCGATAGTTTTTTTTATTTATGATTTGTAACCAAATAACGATAACCAAGTCATACTTCTAAATAAATTCAAAATTATCTCAATTTCAAATTAGTTTTTTCTCGATTTATAATTGTATTTTTGCAGCGTTTTTGCAAACAATTGGCTTGCAATTTCAACAAGCAACAACAACTACAACTACTATAAAATGAATCAAACTAAATATATTTTTGTCACAGGCGGAGTTACGTCTTCTTTAGGGAAGGGTATAATTGCGGCTTCATTGGCAAAATTATTGCAGGCAAGAGGATATCGAACGACTATCCAGAAGTTTGATCCATACATCAACGTTGATCCAGGAACATTAAACCCATACGAGCACGGAGAATGTTATGTCACAGATGATGGAGCAGAAACCGATTTGGATTTAGGACATTACGAGCGTTTCCTGAATGTGCCAACTTCTCAAGCGAATAATGTAACCACAGGAAGAATTTACCTTTCCGTTATCGAAAAAGAACGAAGAGGCGAATTCCTAGGGAAAACGGTTCAAGTGGTTCCACATATCACCAATGAAATCAAAGACAGAATGCAATTGCTTGGTAAATCAGGCGGTTTTGATATTGTAATAACAGAAATTGGTGGGACTGTTGGAGATATAGAATCTTTACCTTATATAGAGTCAGTTCGTCAATTGGTTTGGGATTTGGGCGAAAATAATGCAATCGTCATTCATTTGACTTTGGTTCCTTATTTGGCAGCAGCCGGAGAGTTAAAGACAAAACCTACGCAACATTCCGTTAAAACATTAATGGAAAGCGGTATCAAAGCTGATATTTTGGTTTGTAGAACAGAACACGAAATTTCAGAAGAATTGCGTAATAAATTAGCGTTATTTTGCAATGTAAAAAGAGAAGCTGTTATTCAATCTATAGATGCTTCAACGATTTATGAAGTGCCCAATTTAATGCTCGAAGAAGGTCTAGACGTTGTGGCCTTGAAAAAATTGGATTTACCCAAAAAAGCCGCTCCAGATTTAAAACATTGGAACACCTTTTTGCGCAGATTAAAAAACCCAAAGCACGTAGTTACTATTGGTTTAATCGGGAAATATGTAGAATTGCAAGATTCTTATAAATCTATTTTAGAAGCATTCATTCACGCAGGAGCGTCCAATGAAACTAAGGTAAATGTGGTTTCTATTCATTCTGAATTTTTGGATGCATCGGATGTGGCTGAGAAATTAGCTGGTTTGGATGGAATTCTAGTTGCTCCAGGTTTTGGAGGAAGAGGAATTGAAGGAAAAATAGAAGCTGTTCGTTATGCTCGTGAGAACAAAATTCCGTTTTTAGGAATTTGTTTGGGTATGCAAATGGCAATCATCGAATATGCTAGAAATGTTTTGGGTTATGCCGATGCCAATTCTACCGAGATGAATCCAGAAACATCGCATGCGGTTGTTAATTTGATGGAAGAACAAAAAAACATTACAGACAAAGGTGGGACAATGCGTCTTGGCGCTTGGAAATGTAATTTGAATCCAGATACATTAGCATATAAAATATACGGAAAGGAGACTATTTCTGAACGACATCGTCATCGTTACGAATACAATAGCAGCTATGTAGCTGTTTTGGAAAAAGCGGGACTGAAAGCTTCTGGTGTCAATCCAGACACGGGTCTAGTCGAAATTGTAGAATTAGAAAACCATCCTTTTTTCATTGGAGTTCAATACCATCCAGAATATAAAAGTACGGTAGAAAATCCGCATCCACTTTTTGTGAATTTTGTGGCAGCAGTTGTAAAAGCAAAGAAAAAATAGTGTTCAGTAACAATTTTTAGTAAAATTGGACTAACACTACTATATTTTAAGTTAAATAATAAATTAACACATTCAAACCCCATCATTGTGGGGGAGGGTAAAAATTAAAAATGGAAGAAAAAAAATTAGACCTCAATTCGATTATTGGTTTCGTATTGATTTTTGGAATCTTGATTTGGATAATGTATCAAAACAAGCCTTCAGAAGCTACAATTGCAGCCGAAAAAGCTAAGAAAGAATTAGTTGCCAAAGAAGCTCAAGCAAAGGCAGTAGCGGTAAAACCTGTGACAACTCCAACCAAAGCAGTTCAAGGTGATTCAACTCAATTGGTTCAATTACAAAAAATATTAGGGGGTTTTGCTTATTCTGCAACACTTCCATCAGCAAAAGAAGGTTTTACCATTATCGAAAATGAAAAAGTAATTCTAAAAATTGCCAATAAAGGTGGTTATATTGTTGAAGCGACATTAAAAAATCTGGAGAAATTCAAAAAAGGCTCTGGCCAATTGGTAAAATTGATCAACGACAATAATGCCAATTTAAATATTCAATTGCAAACTAGCGATAATCGTACTTTAAACACTAAAGACCTTTATTTTGAACCTACTTTAACAAAAGTGGGAGCAGACCAAATTCTTTCGATGAAATTGAAGGCTGGTGCCAATGAATTCCTAGAATACAAATACATTTTAAAACCAAACGATTATATGATTGGTTTTGATTTACGTTCTCAAGGCTTAAATAAAGTTTTGAATACTGCCAAACCATTGGATTTAGAATGGAGTTTAAAAACCTACAGAAATGAAAAAAGTGTTTCTTATGAAAACCGCTACACCGAAATTTATTTTCAATATGAAGACGATAAAATTGACTATGTAGCTCAGGGTGAGGACAAGGAAGAAATCTCAACTAAAGCTTCTTTCGTAGCTTTCAAACAGCACTTTTTCTCCACTATTTTATTGACAAACAAGCCTTTTGAAACAGCCAAATTGCATTCGAATAACCTTGTAAACGATGAAACAATTGATACAGTTTATACTAAACAGTTAAAAGCTAATCTCCCTTTGGCTTTTAGCAACGGTGAAATTGATTATAAAATGAGTTGGTATTTTGGACCATCAGATTATAAAACATTAAAGAAATATGATAAAAATCTGCAAAAAATCATTCCTTTAGGTTGGGGGATTTTTGGTTGGATTAATATGTTTATCTTCATTCCATTATTTGGATTTTTGAGCACCACTTTAGGTCTATCATTGGGAATAGCCATCATTATTTTTACGATTTTGATTAAAATTGCAATGTCACCTATTACATTTAAATCATTCTTGTCACAAGCGAAGATGAAAGTTTTGCGTCCTGAAATTACTGAATTGGGTGAGAAATTCAAAAAAGACCCAATGAAGAAGCAACAGGAAACGATGAAGCTGTACAACAAAGCAGGAGTAAATCCTATGGCAGGTTGTATTCCAGCATTGATTCAAATTCCGTTTATGTATGCCTCGTTCCAGTTTTTTCCATCCGCTTTTGAGTTGAGACAAAAAGGATTTCTTTGGGCAGACGATTTATCATCTTTTGATGAAATTATACGATTGCCTTTCCATATTCCGCTATATGGAAATCACATTAGTTTGTTTCCAATTCTTGCTTCGATTGCAATTTTCTTCTATATGAAAATGACTTCGGGCGATCAGCAAATGGCCGCTCCTCAACAAGAAGGAATGCCCGATATGGCCAAGATGATGAAAATTATGATTTATGTTTCACCAATAATGATGTTGTTTTTCTTCAATAGTTATGGTGCTGGATTGAGTTTGTATAACTTTATTTCGAATTTGATTACTATTGGGATTATGATTGTCATCAAAAGATATTTCATCGATAGCGATAAGATTCACGCGCAAATACAAGAAAACAAATTGAAAGAGCCTAAAAAACAAGGAAAGTTCCAACAAAAACTGCAACAAGTTATGGAACAAGCCGAAGCTGAAAAAGCGAAAAAAGCTAAGAAATAGTCATAAAAAAATCCCAAAATATTCGGGATTTTTTTATGGTTTCTTTTAGGACAATTTGTTAAAAATTGTTGTTTCCGATTTAGTGGGTTTGGATGAAACCGAACACTTTTTTTACCTGAACACTGAAAACTAGCTTTTCACTTCTTTATTGAAATAAACCAAGTAGTAATACATTTGTTTTTCTTCATCCCAACCTTTTTCTACATATTTTTCGGCACTTTCAGGATTGATGAAATCCATTTTGATTTGAATTTGGGTGTCCAAATTGATAACATTTTTAATCGATTTTCTAGCATCCGAAACCGCAGCATTAGCAATTGGAAAAGTTGTAACATCTTCGATGCTGTATTTTTCGCCTTTGTCCACTTTATAGTTTTTGAATTCTGGAATCAAATCCGGATTGTCTAAAACTTCGTTTAGAAAATTGCTTTCCTCAAACTGGTCGTTTTTGGCAAAATAATTTACCGAACGATTCATAAACATCACTTCTTCTTTTTTGTCTTCGGCAGGAAAAACAACGTCTTTTGCAAAGCCTTGACAAAATTTTAAGTATTTTTTGGTGATGAAATTCTCGTCTTCAAATGCATCAACCGAAAGGAAATGTTCCAACCAATAACGGGCATCATAACGGTTGCTGTCAACAGTCAGAATTTTGTAGCCTTCCTCTTTCTTATAGTTGAAAATAATGCAGCCTTTGTCGAGTTTGCTGAGGTTGATTCCGTGTTGCAAAACCATTTCCAAGTTGGATTCTTTTTCTTCGAACTGCAAAAAGTCTGATTGCAATTCGCTTTTGAAAATTCCAATGGCATCAACCACATTATTGTCAATATTGACATTCGTCAAATGGGTCACATAAACCTCACCATTTTTGATGTGTGGATGGTTCGATTGTTCAAATAAATGGGTAGTGATTTGCTTTGATACTTCGTGAATGGTACTCGGATTATCAAAAATTTGAGTTGCCATTTTGAACATATCGTTATATTCCAAATCGACTTCGTGAGCAAATTGAAAATAGTTCTCCTCTTTTTCACGAAACGGTTTAAAGAAATATTCTTTGATCAATGGAACGATTTCATCGTTTAAATTAAAGGCTTTTTTCGATAAAAAAATGGCTTCGTTGCGGCTTTTATTTCCCACTCGGTGAATGGAAAGTGTTTCGATATGTGTATTGAACAGGTTTATCATAAGTTTAGCCCCTCCCGTCCTCCCCGATGGGGAGGTGCCAGAAACTGGACAGTATTTTTAGTTAATTTTATTTAGAAGTATATTTTTATTCCCCCTTTGGGGGTTAGGGGGCTAGTTCCAATTCTCTTCAAATCCGAAGTCTTCGAAACTATCATCACTTTCAAACATATCGAGGTCTTCTTCGTCTAAATCATCTTCGAATTCATTGTATTCTTCCTCGTCCTCGGCGATAAAGTGTTTATCCATAGCTTCGGCAGGCATTTCACCAACAGAGAAAATAGTTTCTGGATAGGTATTTCCAGCAGCAATTTCTTCAATAGCGGCTAGTTCTACAAGGAAAGTCCACATACTAATAAAATCGTAAACATAAATTATTTTGGTATTTTCTTTGTCTAAAATATCCGAAAGTAAGTAATCGCTCATCGTTTTTTGTTCGCCAGGAATATCGCCTGTGTCAAACATCGGAATTTCATCTTCCTGATTCCAAGTGTCGTCACAGGTGTAGAAAGAAGCGACTTCCATACCATCAAATCCAAAAGAATTGAAGATGGCGTTGTGTAAATCTTCTAAAGTATCTTCGGCAAGTATCGCAATATCTCTAAAAATGTCCTCTTCGGCATCGAGAATTACTCTAAATTTATAAACCATAATGTGTGTTTTTAGGAATGTCCAAAGGTAAAATTTAATTTTAGATTTTAGATTTTAGATTTCGGATTTGTTGATAAGATTTTAAATCCTTGATTTTTTTACGGTTTTTGGTTTTTGGGAAAAGTTGGTACTACGCACCCAACAAAACCATAGCTTTTTTATTAGCTGTTTTTATTTTATAATATATCTTGTTTTATTTAGATTTCCAGTACTTTCAAAAAGTTGCAACTCGATTCCTTTTTTAAGATCTCTACTTGCAGTTGCTGATGATAAATCTTTGAAAGTATTCATGTAATCTTTTCGAGTAAACTCTTTCAATCCAAGTTTTATGAAATATTCTAATCTATCAATATCTTTTAAAATTCTATTGTTATAGTTGAGTAAACTTTCTAGTGATTTGTTTATTACATCAAGCATATATTCAATAAAGAGCGTTGATTTTCCAGCTTTATCACTAAACGAAAGCGATTTATAATATTCATCTTGTGTCTCGCTAATTAAAGTTTCGAAAGGAAGAAATTCAAATATTGGATATTCGTTCATTAATATTAAAGTTTGCCATATTCTTCCCATTCTACCATTGCCGTCTAAAAACGGATGAATAAACTCCATTTCATAATGAAAAACACAACTTTTTATTAAAGTTAATTCATCAGCATCTTTCAAATAGCTGAATAAGTCTTTCATTTGATAGGGAACATTTTCAAAAGGAGGGGCAAGGTGCTCAATTTTACTTCCTTTAACTATTCCTACACTTTGCTTTCTGTATTTTCCTGGATTCTCAATTAACCCATTCATTAATTCTGAATGTGCTTTTAAAAAACTGGAGTCAGAATGAAATTTAAACTCATTTAATTTTTCATAAACTTTAATTGCATTTAATACTTCTAACACATCTTTTTTAGGACCAATTATTCTTTTATTCTCAAGTAATGCAGTAATTTGCTCCTCTGTTAATGTATTTCCTTCGATTTGCAGTGATGAATGAATTGTTTTTATTCTGTTCTGTTTACGCAATTGTGGAGATGGTCTATTCAAATAATTTGCATTTGCTTCTCCAAGTTTTTGAGAAATTGAAGTAACCAATTTTAAAATTTTTGGAGTAATGTCATACGGTGGTTTCATTGATAATATCATTTGATAGTATCAAAAGTAGTTTTTTATCTCTAAACGTCCAAATAGTATTGTTGCCAAAGTTTGACCACTTGGCGCTGTGGCGGATTAAGGAAGCCTAATCTTTCGGTTTATAACTAATTTTCCAAGTATAAGCCCACTTTGCGAAGTCTCCCAACTTCGTACCCACTCCTAATATGCTTTTACAACTTTATCCATTTATTTTAGAATCTGTATTTAATGACCTTGTTAGTTGCTCATTGTTACGGCTACGAAGTCGGGAGACTTCGCAGAGCATTTTGCTGTTACGATTTGTTCATACTTCGCAGAGCGGGTAGGGATAATGGTATTTTTAATGGAATTTACTCCGCTAGATGTTTGCGCAAGCAGGGGAATTTGAATCAATTCATTCTTTGCTATTATTAGCATAAGTTCTAAGCATTTTATTTGTATTCTTAAAATAATTTTTCAATTCTTCTGTTGGATTAAAATACACAGTGTGTCCAACTGGTATCAATTTTTTTTTCATAACATACTCGACATTCGTACATTTTAATTCTTTCAATAATTCTGTAGCAACTCGCACTTTACTCGCTGAATTTGCAACACTTATATAATAAAGTGAATCTTTTTTCCCACCGAATCTTTCGAATGCTCCTGCAATAAATGAAGATTTTTGAGTTTTATTTTTAAAAATGCTCTCATTAATTTCGCCTGAATAAATTGTATCAAAGTGAGTTGTATAAAAATTAGGAGTTTTCGTGATAGAGTCAAAGTTTAATTTATTAAAATCTGCTTCTCCATTATATGCTCCACGACCTGATGGTTTGAAGGTAAAAAAATCATTTATTTTTTGCGCCAACAACTTCGACTGCAACTCTAATCTTCCAGATTGTTTATTTGTAGTAATTGTCAAATCTTGATATTTATTTCGCGAAACAGAATCAAGGAAGTAAATCAATGATTTATCATTCTCCCAATATTCATCTACACGATTAATAATCTTTTCATACTTTTCCCTGCCCATATAATCATTTAAAGTTCCCAAAATGAAATAGTCGTAATCAATTTCAATTTCATTAGACTGTCCGTTGCACATTAGAGCGAATAAAAAAAACGGAATTATAAATATTGTTTTCATATTTATCATACTTAAAGTTTTGTACGTGAGATTTTTTTTATCATCAAAAAATTTACCTTGATAAAAAAGTTTTAAATCGGTTTTAGAGAATTAAATCAACCTATTTATTTAATAATTTCAAAAATAATTCCTTTCGATTAATTTTTAACGCTATTATTTCTCTTCTGAACAAAGCCCTACAATCTCGTGGAAAGTGTCGTGTAAAGCTGTAAGTGATTTAAAAATAACTTCATCGGTTGCGCCCGAAGTCACTAATTTGTGTAACGCTGCACTTTGTGTTTCTAACTTACTAGCTGAGGCTAAGATGGCTTTAGTTTTAAAGGCTGCGGGAATGTCTGATTTTACAACTTTGGTGGCTTTTGTCATCATTTCTTCGGAACGTGCTTTTATCGGAGCAAAATTACCTTCTTCGGCAGGATGGAAAGTTTGTGACATAACTTCGTGAAATTCTTTGATGGCCGGCCATTTTTCAAATGTGGATTGAGCCGAAATACTGTTGGCTACAAAAATAAAAGTTAGTGCTAAAAATGTTTTAAAATGTTTCATAATGTTTGTTTGAAATTAGTAATTATTAAGGTGTTCAATTTATTTTTGGTTATAAAAATACTTATTTTTCAGGAATTAAATATTCAATTTTCGAATTACTTTCGCCGGATTTCCAACTGCCAATGAATTATCGGGAATGTTTTTAGTCACCACTGAACCTGCTCCAATAACACAGCCTTTTCCGATAGTAATTCCTGGAAGAATAACAGTATTCCCACCAATCCAGCAATCGTCTCCAATTGAAACCGGCAATGCGTTTTCGAATGTTTTTCTTAACTCGGCGTCTAAAGGATGATTTGCAGTATATATTTGGACATTGGGTGCGAAAAACACATTGTCCCCAATTGTAACTTTTGCACCATCTAAAATTACGCAATTTACATTAAAATAAACATTGTCGCCACAAATAACATTATACCCATAATCACAAAAAAAAGGAGGCTCGATGTATAGATTGGTGCCTGCGTTAGGAATTAATTCTTGGATTATTTCTCTAGCTTTTTTAGTTATTCGATATTCAATGACGTTCAATCTATGAAGAAGATTTTTTGCCCTGCGTCTGTCTTTTACTAAAACGGCGTCTCCTGCAAGATACTGTTCTCCCGCGATCATTTTTTCTTTTTCGGTTTTCATAAAGTGCAATTGGTTTTGGTAAATATAATTGAAATTACAATTCAGTCTTCAATTTAAACAATTCAGTTACTTAATATTTCAAATTTTTTATTCTCTAAATACATTTGCCTCATCAAAATTTTA
>CAMBHH010000086.1 GCA_945866505.1 Flavobacterium psychrophilum | reverse complement strand
TAATATCTTTCATTGGTTTACAAAAAGAAGAGAAACAAGATTTACAAAAAATTGACAATGAAATTATCCGAAAAGATTATCTAGGCTTGTTTATCAAAGGGTTTTTCTTGAATATCATCAATGTAGGAGTTTTGGGATTTTGGTTGGCTGTAATTATCTCTGTTGGACCGAAATTGAATATGGAAACTTCAAGAATGTTGACTTTCTTCACAACCGTAATTCTCTCTTATTTACTGATAGATTGCATCAAAATTTCTTTAGCCAAACAATTGAAATCTAGCTTAACACCAGTTAATATTCTTAAAATCAAAAAAGGAATCAGTATTGTTTTAATGATTTTTGGGATCGTTTTAATTGTTCAGGGTTGGTTTCCAGAAGAAAAAGAAAAGTTGAAAGATGCTTTGGAGAGGATTGATGAGTAGGTTTTTATAATATATCAATAGCTTGAGTATATTTTTATGGGTTACTAGTAACAAAAAAAATAGGAGATGAAGCAATTTATTATAATAGTGACTTTTATATTTTTTGGTTGTTCTCCGAAGCAAGATGAAATTAAGAATGTCGAAATAATGTCTTATCACTATTGGCCCATTGATAAAAAACCTTACATAAAAGTATATCCATTATTATATGCGAAAATAGACCAAAATGGAAATGTTCTTATTGAAAAACGAAAACAAATATTTACTTATTATAAAACGAAAATAGAAACTGATTATCTAAAACAATTATCGAATCAGACAAAAAATTTTGATGAACAATATTTTAAACTAGATACAACAAAAATTTCTATAGATGATTCTGCTACAATAAGAATTAAAATTGAATATAAAAATGGAAAAATATTATCTTTCTATTTTACGGAAATAGAAAAATCTAAGAAATATTCAGCTTCAATTATACTATTTAACGAATTAATTAGAAAGTCGAAAGATAAAAATTACTTTACAAAAAAATCGTCGGAAATTCAAATGAAAAGAAAAAATTATGCCAATTTTTGTATTAATAAGGACACACTCGAAATAGCTGTACCAAAACCTAATAGGGATAAAATAAAATTCATTATACCATAGTTGCTACTAGTAAAAGTGGTTACACATTAGACAAGACTTTTGTGGAATTATATTTTCGCAAAACATTTTCGTTTAGAGCAAATTAATCAGGTTTTCGTATCCTTGTGCATAGTCTAGCTACATTCTAAGATCAAACTATAATTTTACTATAAAACATAAAATAACCCTGAAGTTTCCTTGATGGTTTCAGTAACATTCTCCGGATTCGAACATAGCTTTAATTCATTTTTTCTAAGAATGTCATAAAAAAAAGAGACACATTTCTGTATCTCTTCTTGAGGCATCTTCCGGATTAGAACCATAACTTTACTTAATTTTTTCTAAAAATTAACTACAAAAAAACCCTCAAGTTTCCTTGAAGGTTTCAGAGGCATCGTCCGGATTCGAACCATAACTTTACCTAATTTTTCCTAAAAATTAAACATAAAAAAACCTCTCGAAAAGAGAGGTTAATTCAGAGGCATCGTCCGGATTCGAACCGGAGTAGGAGCTTTTGCAGAGCCCAGCCTAGCCGCTCGGCCACGACGCCAATTATTTATTGGACTGCAAATGTACTATAAAAATTCCAAAATGCAAATTTCAAATTCCAAATAAATCGCATAATAGCTTTCTATTGGAATTTGGAATTTTTTTAATTTGGAATTTAATTTCGATATTCTTCCATTTCTATTGTAACGGCTTCAACATCACCGCCAATAGGAGGATTTAGTTTAGAAACTGCCAACGTAATTCTCGAAATAGCTGCTACTTCGTCGAAAATTCTTTTAATAATTCGGTGGGCAACGTGTTCCAAAAGGTTTGATCTTATTGCCATTTCTTCCTCGACAATGTGGTTCAAAAGTACATAATCTACTGTATCTATGAGATTGTCGGAAAGAGATGATTTACGTAAATCGGTTTTTACTTCCAAGTCAACCGAATAATCAGAACCAATTTTTCCTTCTTCGATTAAACAACCGTGGTAAGAGTAAGTACGGATGTTTTTTAGTTTTATAATTCCCATTTTTAAGAGTTTATTGTTTAAAGTTTGGTGCTTATGGCGAATCTAACGACAAACCATAAACCACGAACTCTAAACTTTTTATATCTTTGCTAAAATTACAAAAATTATGTCAACCGAAGAGAAATCGCTTCATTTTATAGAACAAATCATAGAAGACACTTTAGAAAGTGGTTTTCCCCAAGATAAATTACGTTTCCGTTTTCCACCAGAACCTAATGGTTATTTACACATTGGCCACGCCAAATCCATTTGTTTGAATTTTGGTTTGGGTTTAAAGTACAATGCGCCAGTGAACTTGCGTTTTGATGACACTAATCCCGCCAAAGAGGAGCAGGAATATGTAGATGCCATCAAAGAAGATTTACTTTGGTTGGGCTTCAGTTGGGCCGAAGAGCGTTATGCTTCCGATTATTTTCAACAGTTGTACGATTGGGCCATTTTGATGATCAAAAAAGGTAAAGCTTATGTTGATAGTCAATCTTCTGAAGAAATGGCAGCTCAAAAAGGAACACCAACGCAACCAGGTGTTGATGGTCCGCACAGAAATCGTTCGGTTGAAGAGAATTTGACTTTATTTGAAGGTATGAAAAATGGAGATTTCCCCGAAGGAAGTCACGTTCTGCGTGCCAAAATTGATATGGCTTCGACGAATATGTTGATGCGCGATCCATTGATGTACAGAGTTTTACACCGTCATCATCACCGAACAGGAAACGATTGGAAAATCTACCCAATGTATGATTATGCACACGGCGAAAGCGATTATATCGAGCAAATTTCGCATTCTATTTGTACCTTGGAATTTGTGATGCACCGGGAATTATACAATTGGTTTTTAGACCAAATTTACCCTGAATCAAGTTCAGGGTCTAATGATTTAAAATACGTTAGACCTAACCAATACGAATTTGCGCGTTTGAACTTGAATTACACTGTAATGAGTAAGAGAAAATTGTTGCAATTGGTTCAGGAAAATATAGTTAATGGTTGGGATGATCCAAGAATGCCAACGATTTCAGGTTTGAGAAGAAGAGGTTATACTGCCAATTCCATTCGTAAATTTTGTGATGTTATTGGTGTTGCTAAACGTGAAAATATTATTGATGTTTCGCTTTTGGAATTTTGTTTAAGAGAAGATTTGAACAAAACTGCACCAAGAGTTATGGCAGTTTTAGACCCAATAAAAGTGGTAATTACGAATTATCCAGAAGGAAATGAAGAACTTTTGGATGCCGAAAACAATCAAGAAGATGAAGCGGCAGGTTTTAGAAAAGTACCTTTTTCGAGAGAATTATACATCGAAAGAGAAGACTTTTTGGAAGTGGCTCCAGCTAAATTTTTCCGATTGTCTTTAGGAAGTGAAGTACGTTTAAAAAATGCTTATATCATTAAAGGAGAAAGTGTTGTGAAAGATTCAGAAGGAAATATCACTGAAATTCACGTAACTTATGATACGGATTCTTTGAGCGGAAGTGGGAGTGAAGCCTCGAAAAGAAAAGTGGCTGGAACCTTGCATTGGGTTTCCATCAAACACGCTATTGAAGCCGAAGTTCGATTGTATGATAGACTTTTTATAGACGAAGCGCCAGACAGTCACAAGGAGAAAAACTTCCTTGATTTTATGAATGACAATTCTTTGCAAATTATTAAAGGATTCGTGGAACCAAGTCTGTCGACAGTGAAATCTGGAGATAAATTTCAGTTCCAACGTATTGGATATTTCAATGTAGATAAAGATTCAACTGCTGAAAAATTAGTGTTTAACAAAACCGTTGGACTCAAAGATGCTTGGGAAGAAAAAGGCAAAAAAGAGGAAAATTTGTTGATGAATACTCAAAAAGAAATCAATAAATATGTCAAAGAAAAACACCAAGATACTGCAGAAACCCTTCTGAAACCTATTATTGAAAACATTAAAAGCATTGATAGTTTCAGTTTGATAACACAGACTATTATAAAAAACATCAAAAATGACAACAATGCGTTATTGTTCTCGAATTTGATTTTGAAATATTCGGATAAAGCTTTAGCAAAAGACATCGAACAAGAGCCTTTAACGAAATTATATTCGATGTCATTAAAAAGTCAATTAGCATCAGTTCGTTTTTTTGCTATTCAAAATTTGGAAAACGATTTGGATAATTTTAGTGATTTTAAAACACAGCTTTCCGATTTGAAAATTAAAGAAAAGAATGAAAATGTTTTGGAATTACTAATTCGATTACGAGTATAGATTTTGCTAATATAAATCGAGATAGCAATTCGATTTTATGATTATTAGAAAAAACTATAGTTTTTCAATTTTCATAGTATTTAGCAATTAAAAACGACCTCTATAAATTAGTTTTAAGACGTTATTTTGTTTTTTACAACTTTAGTGTTATTCAAAAAAATTAATCTTTTACGATAGCTTATTTTAAGTTTCAATCCAAATTAATCCACTTTAACGACATATTAACATTGAGTTGTTAATAAAGTTTGTAACTTTAGTTGATATTAATTTAAATTTTAGAAACGATGTCAAATAATTCAGGGAATTCGGTATTAGCACTTTTGATAGGTGCAGCGATTGGAGCAGGAGTAGGAATATTATTTGCTCCGGACAAGGGCTCAAAAACCAGAGAAAAAATTAAAGATGGTTTTGATGATGCCAAAGACAACTTAAAACATAAGTTTGAAGATGTCACGCATCAGTTGAGAGAAAAGTTTGATGGATCAAAACACGATTTAGAAAGGACCTATGAAGAAATGGTTTCTAATGTGAGTTATAAAACCGAAGACGTTATTTCTTTTTTAGAAACTAAATTGGCCGATTTGAAAGAACAAAATGCCAAACTGCAAAAAAAGCAAATGGCTAATCACGAAAATTAAATTTTCTAAATACTAATCTATGGCTTTTGAAGAACTAAAAGGACACGCTGAAGACATTCAGCATCAAGCGCAATCTTATATCGAAAACAGCGTAGCTTATTATAAATTATGGGGTTTTAAAGTGGCGATGAAATCGACCACAATGATTTTAAAATTTGCGTTAATTGCAATGTCGTTGGCGATGGTTTTGTTCTTTTGTTCTGTGGCAGGAGCTTTCGCCATCAGTAAAGCTTTAGATAGCTATACTTTAGGATTTCTAATTGTTGGAGGAATTTATTTAGTTTTTACAGGGCTTTTATTTTTAATTAAAGATAAAATCGTTGAAGGACCAATTTTAGAGAAATTTTCAGAAATCTTTTTTAACGACTAAAGTATGGAATCCAAAAAATATTCATCCTACGCACAAATTGAGTTGGAATTAGAAATCCTAAAAGTGGAAAGGGAACTCAACCTTAAGCGTATCGTTTTAAATGTTCAAAAGACAAAGGAAAGTTTTATGCCAATAAATTTAATAAAAGGATTTGTTGGTGATTATAAATCAATTTTAACTAAATATTCCGGTTCGATACTCAACATAGCAATTCCAATTCTAATCAATTGGATTTTAAAAACAAAAAGAGGCAATTAAGCCTCTTTTTTTCATATAACTAAACCTCAGTTTCAGGTTCCTCAGGTTCTACATATTCTGTAGGATGAACTGCCGGTTTTATTCTTTTGGTTTTTTTCATCATTTCGCCCACTTGATTCGAAGCCGAAAACGAAGCAACCATATTGTTCAACATATCACTGCCGGCTTGCGGAGAATTGGGCAATAATATCAAATTAGAATTGGTGTCTGCGCCAATGGCTTGCAAAGTATCATAATGTTGCGTCACCACAATCAATGCTGAAGCTTCTTGCGAATTGATGCCCACTTTGTTCAAAACGTCGACACTTTCTACCAATCCGCGAGCAATTTCGCGTCTTTGATCGGCGATTCCTTGACCTTGTAGTTTTTTACTTTCGGCTTCCGCTTGGGCTTTAGCCACAATTCTAATTCGCGAGGCTTCTGCTTCAAATTCGGCTACAGTTTTTTCTCTATCGGCAGCATTGATTCTGTTCATCGCATTTTTTACTTGAATATCTGGGTCAATATCAGTAACCAACGTATTGATGATCGTGTAGCCATAAGTTGTCATTGCTTCGTTCAACTCTCGTTTTACAGCAATAGCAATGTCATCTTTTCTTTCAAAAACATCATCTAATTTCAATTTTGGAACTTCGGCACGAACCACATCAAATACATAAGAAGTGATTTGATCGTGAGGATATTCTAATTTGTAGAAAGCGTCATAAACAGTTTCTTTTACCACCATAAATTGGACCGATACTTTTAGTTTTACAAAAACGTTATCTTTAGTTTTGGTTTCGATAATAACGTCCAATTGTTGGATTTTAAGATTGACACGGCCGGCAATTCTATCAATCAAAGGTATTTTGAGTTGCAATCCAGATTGTCTGATGCTTAAAAACTTACCAAAACGCTCAATGATAACGGCGGTTTGTTGTTTGACAGTAAAAAAGGAGGAAAGAAAAATAAATAGTCCGAAAACTATAATAACAATTAAGAATGGATTCATATCAATATAATTTAAGTTAAAAATTAGTGTTAAATTACAAATGATTTTTAGATTTAAAATTTTTTCAAAATTAATTTATGAAATTATTATAATTTTCTGCTTTTTGCAAAGCCAAACAACTATAAAGTAGCTATTGCTTTCTCAATTCTAATAATGGTTTCTTCTTTTCCAATGAGTTCCACGATGTCAAATAAATGTGGTCCTTTCAAAGCTCCAACCAAACACAAGCGAAACGGCTGCATTACCTTTCCCATTCCAATCTCGTTTTTGGTCATCCAATCTTTCACGATGGTTTCAATGCTCAATGATGTGAAATCCGTTATTTCGCTAAGAACTGAAATCAATTCTTGCAGTAAGGCTGGTGTCTCTTCTTTCCAATTTTTTCGTGCTTTTTCATCATAAGATGTTGGAGCTAGAAAAAAGAAATCACTTAATTCCCAAAATTCTGAAACGAAATTGGCTCGTTCTTTTATTAACGAAACTATTTTTTCCAATTTTTCATCACTTGTCATTCCGTAGGAATCTCCTTTTTCAGCGACAATAGGAGCGAAGCTTTTCGCTAAATCGCGATCGTTTTGTTTCACCAAATATTGATGGTTGAACCATTTGTTTTTTTCTGGATCAAATTTAGCTCCAGCTTTGTGAACCCTGCTCAAATCAAATTTTTGAACTAATTCTTCCAATGAAAATAGTTCTTGTTCCGTTCCGTCATTCCATCCCAATAAAGCTAAAAAATTAACAACAGCTTCTGGAAAAAAACCTTTTTCTCTATAGCCAGATGAAACCCCTTCAGCAGTTTGCCAATCTAACGGGAAAACTGGAAATCCCATTTTATCACCATCCCGTTTGGATAATTTTCCGTTTCCAACTGGTTTCATAATCAACGGCAAATGAGCAAATTCTGGCGCTTCCCAACCAAAGGCACGGTATAATAAAACGTGCAACGGCATTGATGGCAACCATTCTTCGCCCCGAATTACGTGGGATGTTTCCATTAAATGATCATCTACAATATTCGCCAAATGATACGTGGGCATTCCGTCGCTTTTGAACAACACTTTGTCATCCAAAAGATTGGTTTCAAACTTTACATCGCCACGAATGATATCTTTTAAATGCAAAGTTTCATCAACTGGAGTTTTAAAACGGATTACATAATCTTCGCCAGCGGAAATTCTTTTTTCGGTATCTTCAGTAGAAATTACTAATGAAGTATCTAATTTTTCTCGATTATGCCAATTGTAAATAAAAGTTTTTCCTTGTTCTTCGTGTTGTTTCCTGTGAAAATCTAAAGCTTCGGCAGTATCAAAAGCATAATACGCATTTCCGGAATTGATTAATTCATCGGCATATTGCTTGTACAAATGTTTTCTGTCGGATTGTTTGTATGGACCAAATTTTTCATTTTTTCCAATGGTTTCATCTGGTGAAATTCCCAACCATTCTAAGGCTTCCATAATGTATTCTTCGGCACCAGGAACAAAACGATTTTGATCTGTGTCTTCAATTCGAAGAAAGAAAACGCCATTGTTTTTCTTGGCAAACAAATAGTTGAATAGGGCAGTACGAACGCCGCCAATATGTAAAGGTCCCGTTGGACTTGGTGCAAAACGCACTCTAACTTGCTTAGACATTTTTATGAATTTTGGTGCAAAGATAATTAGAAGTTAGAAGTCGGAAGTTAGAAGTACGAAGTTTTTAGAGAATTAGTCTATGAATTTACCTTTAATCAATTTTTAACATTGACTAAATCTAAAAATAGTTACATTTAGCGGTTATAAACAAACTTTATTAATTGTGGATCAGTCAAATTTTATTTATCAAAAGCTGGAACTTTTCATCAAGAAGTTTTATACTAACGAACTGATTCGGGGAATGATTTTCTTCGTCGGTTTGGGATTGTTGTATTTCTTGTTCACAATTTTTGTAGAGTATTTTCTTTGGCTCAAGCCAGTGGGAAGAACGCTATTGTTTTGGACCTTCATTGGTGTGGAACTTTTCCTGTTGTTCCGCTTTATTTTGTTTCCCATTTTCAAGTTATTTAAACTTCAAGGAGGAATTGATTACAAAGACGCCTCTACTATTATTGGGAATCATTTTACTGAAGTAAGCGATAAACTGACGAATTTCCTGCAATTGTCCGATTCTGATTTGCATCAGACTAAATCGGAATTGTTATTGGCTTCTATAGAACAAAAAGCCAATTCACTACAACCGATACCTTTTGGAAATGCAATTAATTTTAAAGCGAATCGAAAATATTTGCCTTTAGCAGTCTTGCCTATTTTACTTTTCGCTTTCTTTTATGTTTCGGGAAATAGCAAAATGCTTTCCCAAAGTTTGAATAGGGTAGTGCATTTTCATGATCAGTTTTTGCCTCCAGCTCCATTTGAGTTTATAATGTTGAGTAATAATCTTCAAACGGAGCAAAACAAGGATTTCATCATCCGCATCAAAACTGAAGGAAAAGTTGTTCCTGAAAACGCAAAAATTTTTATTGGTGACGAAAGTTATTTTATGGAATCCACAAAAGCGGGGGAATTTCAATATACAATTGAGAAACCTTCATCAAACGTTTTGTTTCACGTGGAGGCCAACTCAGTTTCTTCGTCCGATTTTGAGTTGATTGTGGTTACAGTTCCGTCGATTGCTAATTTTGAAATGCTTTTGAATTTTCCGTCCTATTTGAAAAAGAAACCCGAAATCATCAATGGAAATGGTAACGCAATTCTTCCTGAAGGAACTCGTGTTACTTGGCGAATTAATACTTTGGCAACTCAAAATGTAGTTTGGAAAGATGTGAATTCTAGTTTGGCATTCTCTAAAGTTGATAATAATTTTGCGATATCGAAATTTATTTCCCAGAACACAGAGTATCAAATTCTGACTTCGAATGCTAGAGTCCAGAACTATGAGAAATTAAATTACCAGATTTCGGTCATCAAAGATCAGTATCCAACTATCAATGTAAACAATGCTCCAGATAGTCTTAAAATCGATAAAAATTATGTTTTAGGCCAAATTTCCGACGATTACGGATTGTCGAAACTTCAAATTGTTTATTATCCTAGAAACAAACCTGAATATATTAAGCGCGGAACAATTGTAGTTAAGTCAAATCTTTATGATCAGTTTATTTTTGTGTTTCCAAGTTCGCTTCCTGTTGAGCAAGGTGTATCATATGAATATTATTTCGAAGTTTTTGACAATGATGCTCTGCATAATTTTAAAAGTACCAAGTCTTCAGTTTTTTCTAGTCGTATTGCAACCGATGAAGAAAAGGAGGATCGTCAATTTCAGCAGCAGAATGAAAGTATCAGCGGGCTAGAAAAGTCATTACAGAATCAGGACAAGCAAATCTCCGAAATGGATAAGTTGCAGAAATCTGGTAAAGAAAAAGACAATCTTGAATTTAAAGACCAGCAAAAAATAAATGATTTCATTAAACGTCAAAATCAGCAGGATAAAATGATGAAAGATTTTGCTGAGAAAATGAAGGATAACCTTGACAAAGCAAAAGCAGATAAAAAGGACGTATTCAAGGAAGAGTTACAAAAACGCTTGGAGAATGTTGACAAGGATTTGGAGAAAAACAAAAAATTATTGGAAGAACTCAAAGAACTCAATGACAAAATCAAGCAAGAAGACCTGATGGAGAAAATGGACAAGTTCAAACAAAATGCTAAAAATCAATCGAAGAGTTTGGAACAATTAGTCGAGCTAACCAAGAAATATTATGTTCAGAAAAAGGCTGAACAACTAAAAGACAAATTAGATAAACTTTCTGAAAAACAAGAAAATTTATCAAATTCTGAAAAAGAAAATACTAAAGATAATCAAGAGGAAATTAACAAAGAGTTTGACAAAATTCAAGAAGATTTAAGAGATTTAAATAAAGAAAACAAGGAGCTAAAAAAGCCTTTGGATATTCCAAATGACAAAGAACAAGAAAAAAGCATTGAGGAAGATTTGAAAAAAGCTTCCGATGAATTGCAGAAAGATAAAAAAGCATCTGCCAAATCAAAGCAAAAAAGCGCCGCCAAAAAGATGAAACAGATGGCGCAGAAAATGGAACAAGAAATGCAAGACGCCGAAATGGAGCAACTAGAGGAAGATGTGGCGATGCTTCGTCAAGTTTTAGATAACCTTCTAGCGTTTTCCTTTTCCCAGGAGGACTTAATGGTTAAATTTAAAGGATATAAAATAGGTTCACCTGCGTTTAATAAAGCTTTAAAAAACCAGCAGGACTTAAAATTGCAATTCAAACACATCGACGACAGCTTGTTTGCCATGTCTTTACGTAATCCTAAAATAGGTGAAAATATTACCAAGGAAATTGGAAGTGCACAGTATAATTTAGATAAATCATTGGAGACACTGGTTGATGCTCAAATTGCAAAAGGAGTTTCTCACCAGCAATACACAGTTTCATCGGCCAATAAATTAGCTGATTTTTTAAGTGATATCCTGGGTAATATGCAAATGTCTATGTCCGGAGAAGGGGCTGGAAAGCCAAAACCGGGTTCAGGAGATGGAATGCAGTTGCCTGATATTATCAAAAAACAAGAGGGTGTATCGGATAAGATCAAAGATGGAATGAATAAAGGTCAAAAACCAGGGCAGAAACCAGGACAAGGAAACAAACCGGGAAAAGATGGGGAACAGGGAATAGACGGAAAAGGCAAAACGCAAGGAGGAAGTTCCGAAGGGGAAAATGGGGAAGGAGACGCAAAAGCAATTATGGAAATTTACAAAGAGCAAAAGAAACTACGCGAATCTTTGCAAAACGAATTGAACAAGCAAGGAATTGGTGGAAGCGGACAGAATGCTTTGGACCAAATGAAGGAGATAGAAAAGCAATTATTGAATAAAGGTTTCAAGAATGAAACCTTACAAAGAATATTGAATGTAAAGCAAGAATTACTGAAATTAAACACAGCTATTCAACAACAAGGACAAGAAAATAAGCGCCAATCGGAAACGAATAGAAAAGAGTTTTCGAATCAATCTAAACCATTGCCGCCTGCATTTTTGGATTATTTAAACAGTATAGAAATATTAAATAGACAATCCTTACCTTTGCGCTCCAATTTTAATCAAAAAGTTCAAGAATATTTTAATAATAAATGATAGACTACAATTACGAAACCGAGTTTACGCTAGATAACGAAGATTCCATTAGAAACTGGATTTCTAACGTGATTAAATCTGAAGGAAAAAAAGAAGGCGAAATTAATTACATCTTTTGCGATGACGAGTATTTGTTGCATATAAATCAAGAGCATTTGCAGCACGATTATTATACAGACATTATTAGTTTTGATTATACAATTGGTAACGAAATTGGCGGCGATATGTTTATTTCAGTAGACCGGGTTAAAGACAACGCAGTCGAATTTAATGTGTCTTTTGAGGAGGAATTGATGCGCGTATTGGTTCACGGTGTTTTACATTACTGTGGATATAATGACAAATCAGAAGCTGACGAGCTTATGATGAGAAGTAAAGAGGATGAAAAGCTCGCTATGTTTCACGTGGAACAATAGTCTCTACTTTATAATTGTAAAATTTTGTTTCACGTGGAACAAACCGTTTAAACAAAGGTTTTGATTTTAGTAAGAGAATCTGAAATCAAAAACCGCTAATCAACAATCTGAAATCAAATGTTTCTAGAAGAATATGATGTAATTGTAGTAGGCGCTGGTCACGCTGGTTGTGAAGCCGCTGCAGCTGCTGCCAATTTGGGATCGCAAACTTTATTGGTAACAATGAGTTTGCAAAACATTGCGCAAATGTCCTGTAATCCGGCAATGGGAGGAATTGCTAAGGGACAAATCGTTCGCGAAATTGATGCGCTTGGTGGATACTCTGGAATTGTTTCAGACAAAACCGCTATTCAATTCAAGATGTTGAACAAATCCAAAGGACCTGCAATGTGGTCGCCAAGAGTTCAAAGTGACAGAATGCGTTTTTCAGAAGAATGGAGATTGATGTTGGAAGGAACTCCAAATCTTGATTTTTACCAAGAAATGGTCAAAGGATTGATTATTGAAAACGGAAAAGCAAAAGGAATTAGAACTTCACTCGGAATCGAAATTAAATCGAAATCGGTTGTTTTGACTAATGGAACTTTTTTGAATGGATTGATTCATATCGGAGAAAAACAATTTGGTGGAGGAAGAGCAGGCGAGAGTGCCGCTTATGGAATTACCGAAGATTTGGTGAATGCAGGATTTCAAGCCGGAAGAATGAAGACTGGAACACCTCCTAGAGTAGATGGCCGTTCTTTGGATTTTTCTAAAATGAACGAAGAAAAAGGGGATTCCAAACCAGATAAATTCTCCTATTCGGATATAACTTCGCCATTGATTCATCAAAGGTCTTGTCATATGACGTATACTTCGCTTGAAGTTCACAATATTTTAAGGGAGGGTTTTGACCGATCTCCAATGTTTAACGGCAGAATCCAATCACTAGGTCCAAGATATTGTCCGTCTATTGAAGACAAGATTAATCGTTTCGCCGATAAAGAAAGACACCAATTATTTGTGGAGCCTGAAGGGTGGAATACTTGTGAGGTGTATGTTAATGGTTTTTCCACTTCGCTGCCAGAAGATATTCAATTTAAAGCTTTGAGTTCTGTTGTTGGATTTGAAAAAGTGAAATTTTTCCGTCCAGGATATGCTATTGAATACGATTATTTTCCGCCAACGCAATTGAAACATACACTTGAAACTAAATTAGTTGAAGGATTGTATTTTGCTGGACAAATAAATGGAACAACCGGATATGAAGAAGCAGCTTCACAAGGATTGATGGCTGGGATTAATGCAGCTTTAAAAGTTCAGGAAAAAGCTCCGTTAATTTTAAAAAGAGATGAGGCGTATATTGGGGTTCTTATTGATGATTTAATCACCAAAGGAACGGAAGAACCATACAGAATGTTTACTTCTCGTGCCGAATTCAGAACCTTATTGCGTCAGGATAATGCTGATTTTAGATTAACGCCGATGTCTTATGAAATTGGTTTAGCTTCTGAAAAGCGTTTACGAAGAATGGAGCACAAATTGAATGAATCTGAAAAAATGGTTGCGTTCTTCAAAGAAACAAGTGTAACCGTTGCTGAAACGAATCCAATTTTGGAATCAAAAGATACCGCATTAATTACCCAAGGGGATAAAATGTTTAAAGTGTTCACTCGTCCACAAATCGATTT
>CAMBHH010000085.1 GCA_945866505.1 Flavobacterium psychrophilum | reverse complement strand
TTACTACTCTGATGCTTTTTCAGTAAAAACCGATGAAGTCCTAATCAAGCGATAAGTCGTTAACTTTTATTGCGCGTAGGTTCACTTAATCGGTTGGGTTGTTGATTTAAAATTACAAATTTATTGCATTGACAAAACTAAAGGATTGCTCATGTCTTATGGTACCGAAATGTTCTTTTATTCTTTTGGCTTGTTATATTTCTAATTAGAAAAGAGAATGTTGATTTAGGTTTTTAGCAACCAAATTGACCTCATAAGGAAAAGCAAATTCTTGTATTGGTTGATGTTCTAACCATTTTTGCTCGTCTTCTGGTTTTAATATTATTGGCATACGTTTTTTAATATTGTGGATTTCTGCCATTAATGGATTTGCTTCTGTGGTAACTATTGTATATGTATTTTTGATTTCGCAAGTGGTTTTATCTACCCACTGAGAATATAATCCTGCGAATGCAAATAGATCATCATTACCAATACCTATTGCAAATTTGTTTTTGTTTTTTCCTTTGCTATCCAACCATTGCCATTCATAGAAACCATTGGCAATAACAAGGCATCGTTTGTTTAGTGAATTTTTGAAAGATGGTTTTTCGTCTATTGTTTCAATTCTTGCATTTAAAGTCAACTTTTTAATTGCTTCATCTTTGGACCAGGAAGGAATTAAACCCCAATTGTAATGTGTAATTATTTTAGGATTTTCATCAATAATAATTGGTGTTAGCGGATGTTCAAAGCCATTTATGGTTTCTTGAGGATTAAACAAAGTGATATTGTCGATGGTAGCCTTAAATCTACTTTCGACGATGGTAGCTCTTTTTGATTGTTTGGAATGGTAGCACATTTGAGGTTAGAGGTTAGAAGTTGGAAGTTGTTTCAATTTTTAAAATTAGGTAATTATTTGATTTGGGTTTTATAATGGAATGTTAATTGTTTTGATCGAATTAATGTTTCGCTACTAAAGCGGGTATGGGACTAGATTATTCTCTATTATCGCCACTACAAAAAATATTAAAAACCCCTTGTCATTAAAATCAAAACGTATATTGTAGCGACGCAATAGGTTGTCAAGTGTTTGAAGAGGATACTGTCGTTGTCAATTTCTTCATACTCATTTTTTTTAATTTTGGATTATGATATTTGCTGTTTCATTCCTTATAAAATAAAGAGTTTTCTTTTTTGTCCTATAAATATTATTTTATATTTAATTAATAATATATTTGAACAAATTTTTACACTAAGACACTTTCTATATCCTTAACGTTTTTATGATATTTAACGATTTACAAATCCTCGAAAAACTTAAAGAAGGAGATCCGTTGGCATACAATCAATTGTTTGATAAGTATTACATGCCATTATGTGTCTATAGTTTGAAATATTGTGATTCGTTTTCGTTAGCCGAAGATATTGTTCAGGATTTATTTGTGAAAATTTGGGATGAAAAATTATATATGATATTTGAGAATCCCGTAAGTCCCTATCTTTTTAAGTCTGTAAAAAATAATACTTTACAGGTTCTCAAAAAAGAATCCAGGTATCAGTTCGAAGATATCGAAAGTATGGTCAACAATTTAATGGAAGAGGAACCATTAGACTTTGCTGCTTTAGAGGAGGAAAAAAAGAAATTATTTGAGCAAGTAGAGGCGTTACCCGAGAAAAGCAAAGAGGTTTTTAAAGCCATTGTGTTAGAAAACATGAAGTACAAAGAGGTAGCAGAACATCTTGATATTTCTGTTAACACCGTAAAAACACATTACGCAAGAGCCCTAAAGCAACTTCGTTTTAAACTAGACATAATTATAATGTTAATGATGGTTTAAAAAAAAGTTAATTTCTTGTCACCCATTTTTGGTATTTGTTTATATTCATAATATAAGACATCAAAAATGAGTAAAATAGATCCATATATATTAGACCTTATCTCGCTATACACTACTAAGGAAATAAGCGAGGCAGAATTTAAAGAGCTACAGGAATGGTTAAAAGAAGCACCTGAAAACAAAGTCCTCCTTCAGGAATTTCTACTTCTTTATAAAAAATCAAGACAAATTGCATTTGCGAATTCTATTGATAAAGACAAGGCTTGGAATACAATTGTCTCTAAATTAGAAAATCCTTTAGAAAAAATCGCTTCGCGTAAAAAGTCCAAAGTCTTTTCTCTAAACAATCGTTGGTTCAAATATGCTGGTGCTGCGATTCTAGTTGGAATAGTAACTACAACTTATATTTTTAGAAATAATTTTTTCACTAATCCAATAGTCTTAAATCCAGTAGTAGTAGAAGCAAAAACTAGAATTGAAGCTGGTACAGACAAAGCTACTTTAACCCTTGAAAACGGCTCTGTAGTTGTATTAAAAAACGGAGCTACTGTACAAACTCAAAACGCTACCAGTAATGGTAAGCAAATTGTTTACAAAACCAATCAAAAAAACCAAACAAAAACAGCCTGCAACTACCTAACTATTCCACGAGGAGGACAATTTTTTATTAAATTATCCGATGGAACTCAAGTATGGTTGAATTCTGAATCCCAATTAAAATTTCCTGTTGCTTTTGAAGATGGTGAAATTCGTCAAGTAGAGCTAGTTTATGGTGAAGCCTATTTCGACGTGTCTCCAAGTAGTTTGCACAAAGGATCCAAGTTTAAAGTTTTGAATAAATCCCAAGAAGTAGAAGTAGTCGGTACCGAGTTTAACATTAAAGCCTACAAAGACGAAACAAATGTATTCACGACTTTAGTAGAAGGTAAAGTAAATGTAAGTATTGGTAGTAAAAAACAAAAGTTAGTACCAAGCCAACAATTAAATTTAAACACAATAACGAATGCTGCAATTGTAAGTACAGTTGATGTATATGATGACATTTCCTGGAAAGAAGGAGTTTTTAGTTTCAAAAGAAAGTCTTTAGAAGACATAATGATCGTGCTCTCTCGCTGGTATGATTTAGATGTAAAATTTGCCAATTCAGAACTAAAAAAATCAGGATTTAATGGTATTGTAGGGAAAGACCAAAAGATAGAAGATATCTTGGAAACCATTAAAAGTTATGGTGTAATCAAAGAGTATAAAATAATCAACAAAACGGTGATTTTAAAATAAGAATAAAAAAAGGGAACAAAGTCAAACATTTTGCGGTGCATCGACTTTGTCCCTCTGAGACGCATTAATTCAACTAATGTCAACTAATACAATGCAAATTTATGAAAATTAAATTAACCAAGGTCAATTCGTTTTTTCGAAATAGACTATTATTTATAATTATGAAAACATTTTTACTCCTTTTATGCACAACCGTCTTTGGATTCACAACTGAATACAGTTTTTCTCAAGAGAAAGTAACCATTGATGTTGATAAAGTGGTACAGGTAGATGAAGTTTTTAGTATTATTCAAAAACAGACAAAATATCGTTTTTTATATCCGCAAGATCTATTTGTGAATATGCCACAAGTGCAATTGAAAAAAGGTACAATTCTAGTATCAAAATTATTGGAGCAAAGTTTAGCAGGTACTAATGTTAATTTCAAATTATCCAATGATAATACGATAGTTATCAAAGAAAACACTAAAACTGATGATTTAAAGAGTTACAAGGTACAGCAACATCAAGTGTCTGGAATGATAATGGATCAAGCGAATAAACCCTTGCCTAGCGCCAATATTTTAGAAAAAGGAACTAATAATGTAGTTCAATCAGACATTGACGGAAAATTTTCGATAAACCTGAAAAGTCAAAATGCCGTTTTAGTAGTATCCTTTTTAGGTTTTGTCACTAAAGAAGTCGCAGTAAACGGGCAAACAACCTTAACTGTTGTGCTGCAGGAAAATGCAGCCTCACTAAATGAAGTTGTCGTAGTGGGTTATGGAACTCAAAAGAAAGTTACCTTAACTGGTGCAGTTGCGAGTATTAAAACCGCAGAAATTCTTCAAACAAAAACGGCGAATTTAGCCAATAACCTTGCCGGTAGAATAGCAGGTTTGACTATCAATTCAAGAGGGGGAGAGCCAGGTGGAGACAGTGTAGATATTCTTATTAGAGGTATTGGAACAACGGGAGATCGTTCGCCTTTATACGTAATAGACGGAATTGCGAATCGAGGAAGTTTTGAGCGACTAAACCCAGATGATATTGAAAGTATTTCTGTTTTAAAAGATGCTTCGGCAGCAATTTATGGTGCTCAAGCTGCCAATGGGGTAATTTTAGTGACCACAAAAAGAGGTAAAAAAGGCGAAACTGTTTTTAATGTCAACCAAAGTTATTCGTTAGCGCAAGCTACAAGAAGACCTCATTTGATGAATGCCCAACAATATCTAACTTGGATCGATGAAATTAATACAAGAAACAGCCGACCTACCGAATTTCAAAGCATCATCAGACAATATCGAAACGGAACAATTGATAGTTCAGTATGGGGAGACACAGATTGGTGGGATGTTGTCGTAGATGAATGGACACCTCAAACGCAATACGCTGCAAGTGCTAGTGGTGGAAATGAGAAAACACAGTTTTACGTTTCAGGTCAATTATTAGATCAAGATGCTATTTACAAAGGGGATGCTTACGGTTATAAACAATATAACATTCGTTCCAATTTGGACACGCAATTGTCTAACAATTTGAAAATTGGTTTTGATTTGTCGGCTAGAGTTGGCGATAAAAACTCACCAACAATAGGAACCGATGCATTAATTCGTAATGTTTTTTCACAACGACCATCAGATTTTCCTTATTTTGAAAATGGTTTAATTGCTCAAACGATTGCGGGAAGTCCAATTGGTTTGGTCAATGGGGATAGTGGTAGTAGGGCTACGAATACTAAGAAATTTGATTCTAAATTTTCATTCAATTGGGATATGTCTTTTATCACCAAAGGATTGTATGCTTCAGGTTACGCCGCAATCGATTTCTATACTACCACCCGTAAAGATCTTTCAAAGCCTTATGACAGATATGTATTCAATGCAACTACAGGAGAATATACCAATATAAAATTGGAAAGAGCCAACAACATTAGTCTTTTTGAACAATATAGCGAAGAACTCAATAAAACCTATCATTTAAAATTAGGCTATAATAAGACTTTCGATAAGCACAGTATCAATTCGTTTATTGCTTATGAGGAATACTCGCAAAACGCAAGATACATTTTTGCATCCCGAGGCGGCTTAATTTCAGAAACCTTGCCCTACTTTGATTTTGCTTTAGACCTAAATGTTCAAAATGGCGGTAAAGGTTCGCAACAAGCCCGAAGAAATTATTTTGGAAAACTCAATTACAGTTTCGATGAAAAATATTTACTCGACATCACTTTAAGATACGATGGCTCGGCTAATTTCCCTAAAGATAAAAGATACGGTTTTTTTCCAGCGGTATCTGCAGGTTGGAGAATCTCTGAAGAAGATTTTTTTAGCAAGGATCTACTTTCAGAATTAAAATTAAGAGGCTCGTGGGGTTTGTTAGGAAACGATAAAATACCGAATTTTCAATATCTTGATGTGTATGATTTAAAACCCTCCAATATTTTCGGTGAAGATCCAGCAAGAACATTGGGTTTAACACCAGGAAGATTGCCTAACCCAAATATCACTTGGGAGACCGCTCAAAAAATGAATATTGGTTTGGATTTTAAATTAAAGAGAGGTTTATTAGATGGAAGTATTGATGCATTTTACGAAAAAAGGTCGGACATTCTTGCTCCTAGAAATGCCTCGGTACCAGTTTATACAGGGATTACGTTACCCGACGAAAATATCGGTATAGTGTCCAACCAAGGTTTGGAAGTACAATTAAATCACCGTAATAAAATATTTGATACAGTTTCTTATTCAATAGGTGGTCAATTTTCATATTCAAAAAGTAAAATAATTTTTATAGACGAGTCGGCATCCGTGCCAGCTTGGCAAAGAAGAACAGGAAGTCCTGTCGATGGCTTGTTGGTTTATAACGCAAAAGGGATTTATCAAACACAAGCTGAAATAGACGGGACTCCGCACTTTGCAGATGCTAAACCTGGAGACGTCATTTTTGAAGACGTTAGTGGCGATGGTATTATCAATCAAGATGACCAAGTCCTTTTAGACAAATCTCCTACTCCTAATATTGTTTTTGGGATTACTACAGGACTGGATTGGAAAGGCATTTCTTTAAATGTGTTGTTTCAAGGACAAGCATCAGCAAAAACGATCTACCAACCCTTCAGTGATTCAAGATTGAACATTGAAAACGATTATTACGAAGGTCGTTGGACGTCCGCAAATTTTACTCCAAATGCGATTTATCCTCGAGCATTTGATACTCAAAGTAGTAGTTATCGAGAAGTTTCAACCATTTGGGTCAAAGACAATTCTTTTTTAAGATTGAAGAATGTTGAATTGTCCTATACATTACCTAAAAATATTTTGAAATCTATGGGTTTAGATAATTTTAAACTTTTTGTGGCGGGGAATAATTTATTAATAATCTATGATTCCATCAAAACTAATGACCCGGAGAGCAATTCGAAATTGGGTTGGTATTATCCGCAGCAAAGACTTATTTCCTCGGGTGTTAGTTTAACTTTTTAATTATTATATGATGAAAAAAATAAAATTATATATCAGCTTATTTATTTTGTTCGGCATTTTTTCGTGTGCAGATTTAGATTTACAACCTACCGAATCAATATCTGAAGCCAGTGTGTGGAAAGACATCAACCTAATTGAGTTGTATGTAAATGATCGATACAGAGAATTGCCACACGGTTTTACGCAATGGGCTGGAGGTTTGCGATTTACAGGAATTACAGATGAAAGCTATCATATGCATGAAGCACATCATTTAGACAAATATACACAAGGGGAATTGACCTCTGGCTCCCTTAGTAATTATTATTGGGGAGGATTTTGGTTAGAAGCTTATACTGCTATTCGAAACGAAAATATTTTTCTAGAAAAAATCAGTAGTTTCTCGGGTGGTGAAGTCGAAAATAAAAGAGTAAAAACACTAACCGCCGAAATACGATTTTTAAGAGCTTTTTTTTATACCGAGTTAATCTCTAGATATGGGGATGTTCCATTAATCGAAAAGACTTTCAATTTGAATTCTAATTTTGATGTGCAACGTACCCCTTTTAATGAGTGCGTGCAATTTATCACTAAAGAATTAGACTTAGCCATTGCCGATTTGCCAACCAGGGACGATTCTATGGGGCAAAATTTCGGAAGAATAACAAAAGGCGCAGCTATTGGATTAAAAATTAGAGCGCTGATGTTCAATGCAAGTCCATTATTTAATACGCAAAACGATGCCGCAAGATGGAAAAATGTGTCCGATGCTTGCGAACAGTTATTTGCACTGAACCAATACACTTTATCGTCAGATTACAAAGGTTTGTTTCTAAATGCAAACGATCCAGAGGTCATCTTTTTTAAACAGTTTTTAGTTCAATTTGGAACATTAAATAGTATTGATATTTTATCAGATTATTATTACCATCCAGATTATGCTGGGGGTCAAAATATTGACCAATGGAGATTCCCAAACGGTGATGGAGGTTGGGTGAGCGAAAACCCACGGCAAGAATTTATCGATGAATATGAAACAACAACTGGAAAAATTCCAGTAATAGGTTATGGTGGAACAGACAGCAAAAATTTGCAACCCATCAGGAATCCTAATGTTACTGCGGCTGAATACAATCCTTTGAGACCTTATGACAAGAGAGACCCACGTTTAGGCTATTCTGTTTACTATGATGAGGCTACTTTTAAAGACCGAAAACTGGAGTTTTGGGCTGGTGGCAAAGACAGTAGAACTAGTATTGATAATTCGAATAACGGAAGTCAACTGGGCTATGGCATTCGTAAATCTTTAGATGAGCAATGGTCGACAAAGTCAACGGCAATAGGCGGAAAGCAACCTTGGATTTATATGCGTTTATCAGAGTTTTATTTGACCTATGCCGAAGCTCAATTTCATTTAGGGAATCTTGGAACCGCAGTAGATTACGTAAATAGAATCAGAAGTCGAACTGGTGTAACTATGCCGGCTATAAATTCAAGTGGAGATCTGCTAGCAAAAATAAAACACGAAAGAAAAATAGAATTGGCTTTTGAAGGAAATCGATGGTACGATGCTCGAAGATGGAAAGACGCTGAAAAAGAATTTGCCAAGGATATTGTTGGCGTAGAGGTTATTAAAAATCAAAGTACTGGTTCAAAATCGTATCGTTATTTTTATTTTGATGGTGCAAAAGGCAAAAGGTCTTTCCCTACTTACCAATCTTTATTTCCAATTCCTATTGAAGAATTGAGAAAAAGCACCTTAGTTCAGAACCCTGGTTATTAATTTTTTGAACATAATTTAAGAAGCGTAAAATGAATGGTTGCATCCATAAAATGGTGGAGCATAAATTATTCCTTTTTTAAAATAGTAACAATGACTCATTTCAAATTTTTCAGCTATTTTCTTTTTTGTAGTGTATTGCTACTTGCTATTAGTTGTAATAACGATCCTTCAAAAAATAGTCAGTCGGACGATAATGGCGGTTCCGGCTCTGATGAACCTATGGATAATTTAACTGGGCTTAAGTATCCTGGAATTCCTATTTATACCGCCGATATGGGTAAATACGGTTTTACAGAAATGAATTCAGAATGGTTGATTAGAAAAAGCGCATCAGTTAGTGTTTCTAGTAAAATAGTAAGAACAGGCGTTGATGCTCATTTAAGTATTAGTTACGATGGATTTTCTACTACCAATGATTATGTAGCATTGGATATGTCCATTTTTGGTAAGCTCACGAATCCAGTTTCAGCTCCTAGTGAAATACTAACTAATACCAAAGACATTAGTTTTCGGGCAGGAAGTCTCGATACTCCATTAGAATTAACGGTTGAGGCTTTTAATAGTAGTGCTGTTTTAATAGAAAGTAAAATATTCTCGATTCAAATTGGCGCTTTGAAAGAGTTTAGTTTTGTTTTTAATACGCAAAATCTTCATCGTATTTCATTTAAGATTGATGGTAAAAGCACAAAAAATTTAACTCTTAAAAAGGGGACGATTACGATTGATGATGTGTATTTAACCAACAATGATACAAAACCTTTTGGCCCCGCAAAAGACGATACTGCGTTTTTGAAATGGCTTAAATTTTCTAGTTTGCGTTATTTTTTGTGGCAATATCGCGTTGTTAATGGTAATCAAGGAACAGTTTTAGAGCACTATGAAGACGATAACAAAGTGTCTCTTTCTGGAATTGGCTATGCTTATGCGGCTTTTATTTTAGCGGCTCAAGAAGGTATGATTTCAGAAAGTACTGCACGGCAAAGAATCGCATCTATTTTGAAATGGCAACAAGCTCAAAATTGGGACAATGGTTCCGAAGGAAAATTTGGTTTTCCTTTACATTATTACAGTACGAATGGTACAGGGAAATATCCAAGTGATGCTTCGGCCATTAGTACTATAGACTGGGCAATATGTGCTGCGGGAATTCGTGTGGTGCGTCAAAAATACAGCGCAGATTCAGAAATAGTTACAATGTGTAACGAATTATTAGATAGGCCACAATGGCAAGAAGTTATTGCCAATAATCCAAACAATAAATATGAATTGGGCAGAATCATTAAAGGATTCAAAGCAACAACAGGTGCAAAAAGTCCGGGTGCTTATGCCGATGCATACTCCGAAGAAACTGAACTTACTTATTTAGAAGCTTTGGCATCTGGCAAAGTGAATTCACTTGATCTCACAAGGATATTCAGAGAAAAAAAACAAGGACAGTTCGTGAGCTGGTTTGGCTGTGGGTTTACTTACAATTGGCTCCAATTGTGGACTGGTACTCTAGAACCTTACAAATCTACTAGCGTTTTGGCTTACCAGCAAGATGCAATTATGTCCAAATACAAATTCGGAATTCCAATAATGGGCTTAACGGCTTGTTCCACAGTATCAGGATTGGATTCTAACAGTTTTATTAAATGGGACAAATACATTAGCAACCAAGGTTCCGGCGCTACTGGTGCGCCATTTGGCGAAATTATTCAAATTTCTCCAGCAGCTTATGGAGCGGCTTTGGCTTTACCATTTCAGAAAGCTACAGCAATTACTGCATTACGGGAGTATGTAAAACTAGGATTTTACCATCCATTATTAGGGCTTCCCGATGCCGTGCGAATTAAAGATCTTCCTGCTGGTTTGGAGAAAGCAGTTCCTAATTGGAATCCCTTTGATATTAATATTGGACCAACAGCCATGGCTATAGAACAGACGCAGCAAAACAGTATTGGTAAACTCTATTTAAAAGACGTTGAAATAAGTGCCAATCTTGCAAAACTAAAAGCCTCAATTAAAAATTAAAAATTCAACTTTAAACTAGATATTATGAAAACAAAAAATTTACATGTTTTTGCAGTTCTCGCTTTTTTGTTAGCTGGTTGTGTTGCTGAAAAGCCGTTTGAAGAAAACGTTTTTGATGCAGATGTAAATACCAACAAAACCGAAAAAGGTCAACCAATTGTTTTTACAGATTACTCTACTGGTGTTGCCTCTAGAGTTTGGACATTTCCTTCTGGAAATCCTTCAACTTCTACTGAAAAAGAGGTGATAGTGAGTTTCTCTCAGGAAGGACCAATTACTTGCAATATTGTAGCTACTTATCCTCAGGGATTTACTGAAACCAAAGATATAGCAATTCAGGTGGGAGATGAATTGTATGCAAGAGGTATTTTTGGTTTTGAAGACACTGAAAATGCAACTGAAGCTTGGAAATACTGGGTTTCAAACGGTAGTGATGCTATAAAATTTTCAATCGACAAGAGTCAAGGCGCCAACGGTACTTCAAGTTGTGCCAAAATTGAAATAACAAAACCCGGTGTTGAAATTCAATTATACACCAAAGGAAATACAAAACCTTATAATGCAGTTCTAAAAAGCAATACTGCTTATGTTTTTAGTTTTTGGATTAAAAGTGAAACATTGACTTCGCTAATGGCGGCAGAAGTTTCTAATCAAAGTGATTCTCAAAAAGTTTTTAAGAACTATGCTTGGTGGAGTCCAGTTCCAAAAATAACCAACAAATGGGAACAAAAATTTATTGAAATCCCTGCACAAGATATTGCAAAAACGTATCCAAATGAGGGACTCGCAATGAATGCCTTTACACAATTTAAGTTTATGCCAACTGTTGCAGGAACTTATTACATTGATGAGGTATCAATCAAAGAAGTTAAAAATTGACAAATAAAAAATTATTCATTCTATTATTTCAAACGAGATTATTATTTAACCCTAACCCTTATTTATTTATGAAAACAAAACAAACGGTGCGGAATTTCGTAACCGCAGTAATTGCAGCACTACTTTTAGTTTGCTTTACTACAAAAGCACAAACTCATGTGTACAAGGAAGACACTTCTTCGGGTATCTTCTTTCAAGGAAATGGTTCACAGGTAGCCAATCCTGTTTCGGATGCGGTTAATTCAACTGCCAATTGTGCTGCTTCAGGAACTACAGGTTCTTGGCAACAAATACAATATTTTCCAACTTATGCTGCAATAAGCGGAAGTAGGTTGTATTTTTCGGTTTACGATCCCAACAATGCAGGTTCTGGACAAATACAATTCGAGTACACAACAGGTGGTGGATGGAAATTTGGTGGTAATGTAGCTTATGTTTCCGGTTCTGTAACGGGATGGAAGGAATACAGCATCGACTTAACCTCTCACGTTGGTAATACTATAAACAAAATTATTATGATGCCTGCTGGTGGAAGTTCTTCAGCTGTTTATATTGACAATATCTATTTTGGAACGCAATCTTTACAGCCACAAGAACCATTAGTTTACAATGAAACTATATCTTCTGGTATATTTTTTCAAGGAAATGGTTCGCAAGTTACCAATCCAGTTTCAGATTTTGTAAATTCAACGGCAAATTGTGCCAAATCAGGTACAGGATCTGGTTGGCAACAAATACAGTATTTTCCAATATATGCGCCATTAAGTAGCTCTAAATTATATTTTTCGGTTTACGACCCAAGTAATACAGGTTCAGGGCAAATACAGTTTGAGTACGCAACTGGCGGTGGATGGAAATATGGTGGAGATGTAACTTATGTTTCGGGTTCCGTTACAGGATGGCAAGAATACAGCATCGATCTTAGTTCACATGTTGGAAATACCATAACCAAAATTATTATGATGCCAGCTGGTGGTAGTTCATCGGCGGTTTATGTTGATAATATTTATTTTGGAAGTACTTCTACGCTTGCTCAACAACCAGTAGTTTATAATGAAGCCATTGCTTCAGGAATGTTTATTGATGGTGATGGTTCACAAGTTGCCAATCCAGTTTTAGATTTTGTAAATTCAACCGCCAATTGTGCTAAATCAGGTACTGGTGGATGGAAAAAAATTGAATATTTCCCTACGTTTTCACCTGCAAGCGGTTCGAAATTGTATTTTTCTGTATATAATCCAAACAATGCAGGACCAGGACAAGTGCAATTCGAGTACACAACAGGGGGTGGCTGGAAATGGGGTGGCAATGTAGAATATGTTTCTGGTTCACTTACTGGCTGGGCAGAATACAGTATCAACCTAGATTCTCATGTGGGTAATACAATAAATAAAATTATTATTTTCGCTTCGGGTGGCAGTTCATCTGCTCTTTATGTTGATAATGTTTATTTTGGGACTAGTTCTACACTTCCTCAACAACCAATAGTTTATAATGAAACCATTTCTTCAGGAATGTTTATTGATGGTGATGGTGCACAAGTTGCCAATCCAGTTTTAGATTTTGTAAATTCAACTGCCAATTGTGCCAAATCAGGTACCGGTGGATGGAAAAAAATTGAATATTTCCCTACGTTTTCACCTGCAAGCGGTTCTAAATTGTATTTTTCTGTATACAACCCAAACAATGCAGGACCAGGACAAGTGCAGTTCGAATACACAACAGGTGGTGGCTGGAAATGGGGTGGCAATGTAGAATATGTTTCTGGTTCACTTACTGGCTGGACAGAATACAGTATCGACCTAGATTCTCACGTAGGTAATACAATTAACAAAATTATTCTTTTTGCTTCGGGCGGTAGTTCATCTGCGGCTTATGTTGATAATGTTTATTTTGGGACTACTTCTACACTTCCTCAGCAACCAGTGGTTTACAATGAAACAATTTCTTCAGGCGTCTTTTTTCAAGGCAATGGTGCACAAGTAGCCAATCCGGTTTCTTCATTTCTAAATTCTAGTGCAAATTGTGCTGCTTCAGGAACTACAGGTTCTTGGCAACAAATCCAATACTTTCCAACTTACACGCCAGTAAGTGGGAACAAATTGTTTTTCTCGATTTACAATCCTAACAATGCAGGTCCTGGACAGGTTCAATTCGAGTACACCACAGGTGGCGGATGGAAATTTGGAGGGAACGTAACTTATGTTTCAGGTTCAACTACTGGATGGCAAGAATACAGTGTCGATCTTGGCTCACACGTTGGATATACGATTAACAAAATTATTATGATGCCAGCTGGTGACAGTTCAGCGGCGGTTTATGTTGATAATGTTTATTTTGGTTCTACTTCTACACTTCCAGTTTCGCAAATCCCAACAAGCCCTTTATCATTTTGCAAAGGTGCTACAGTTGCATCAGCAGTTGGTACAACGGGTATAAAATTCTATTCAGCATTAACAGGAGGAACTGCATTGGCAAGTACATCAGCGTTGGCTACAAAAACTTTATATGCTACTGAAATGATCGGCGCAGCCGAAAGCAGACCAAGAGTTGCAATATCGATTATTGTAAATGCTTTACCAACGGAAGCCGTCGGAACAATAACCAGCAATACAGCAGGAACAACAGCAGGTACATTTGCAGCAGCCACTTTAGCGGTTGGTCCATTTGTTGGAACAACAACAACAGTTTCATATAGGGTACCTGAATTTGTAGGAAGTGATTCTTATTATTGGACCGTACCCGCAGGTGTTAGAATTGTTGGACAAGCCGAAGGAGTAAGAACAGTAACTCAAACAGGCGCGAATGGCAACGTTTTAAATGTTAATTATAGCGGTATTGCAGCAGGAATAGGTTC
>CAMBHH010000084.1 GCA_945866505.1 Flavobacterium psychrophilum | reverse complement strand
GACTTCCGGAGTATTCGCCTTCATTTTCTTTGATGAATACACAAATTACTCGGACTTTTTCTTCTACTTTTGAAGTTTATGTTGGTGGAGAAAATATTGGAAATTACAAACAGGAAAAAGCTATTCTGGGTTCAGAAAATCCTTTTGGTCCCACATTTGATGCTTCTATTTTGTACGCACCAGTTTTCGGACAAATGTATTATGCTGGACTTAGATTTAAAATTAAATAAAAGCAATAGCAATGGCAATTGCAAAAATCAATTTCAATAACAATTAAAAAATTATAAAATGAAGAATTTATTTTTAGGAATGATGTTATTAGTAGTAACACTTTCTGTACGAGCACAAGATAAAAAGAATAAAAATGCAAAATACACCATCGAAGTAAATGGTAACTGCGAACAATGTCAGAGGAGAATTCAAAAAGCGGCTTTTTCGGTCGCTGGAGTGAAAATGGCAAGTTGGAGTATCGAAACTCATAAATTGGAAGTTACTCTAAATGAAGAAAAAACTTCAATTACTGCGGTTAAAAAAGCTATCGCAAAAGTAGGTCACGATACGGAAGAAATAAAAGCTACTAAAGAGGACTACGACAATCTTCATTCTTGTTGCAAATATGAAAGGGAAGAGTAAAAGAATTAAAGTTCCAACAACAACAAAATCCCTTTTTTTGAAATGTCCCTATAAGTATTCAAATTAAGGTGAGTTTTATTAAATATTTATTAAAAAAACGCAAATCCATTGTCTAGATAGTGCTGTTTTGGTAAATTATAATTACTTTCACAACCGAGAATTTTAAAATAGTGATATGAATAATTTTGATTGGAAACAACTGATAAATCCTGAGTTTTATATTTTAATGGAGCTTGGTGGAGTAAAAATGGGACTGATAGTAATCCTTTTTATAATTTTTGCCGAAACAGGATTGTTTGCAGGTTTTTTTCTTCCAGGAGACAGTTTGTTGTTTTTGGCTGGGATTTACAGCGAATTATTGACTCGTCAAATATCAATGGGTAACGATTTTGCAAATGTAGTATTACTGTCTTCTTTAGTTTCTGTTGCAGGAATTTTTGGTAATATGGTGGGTTATTGGTTTGGAGTAAAAGGCGGAACGTACCTATATAATAAAGAAGACACCTTTTGGTTTAAGGAAAAGTACCTTTTGCAAGCGAGAGATTTTTTCGATAAATATGGAGGAAAAGCGGTTATTTTCGCAAGGTTTTTACCTATTTTCAGAACCTTTGCACCTATAGTTGCAGGAATCGCATCTATGGACAAAAAGAAGTTTATGTTCAACAACATTTTGGGATCTGTCCTTTGGTCTTTTAGTATGATTTTTGCAGGGCATTATTTATCGGCTTTGTTTTTGGATAAATTTGATATTGATTTGAAAAAACATATAGAATTTATCGTCATAGGAATTGTACTCGTAACAACACTACCAGTTTTATGGAAGCTTTTGAAAAAGAGAGTTCATATTTAAAATATCTTATCACAAAAAAATCCGAAGTTTTAAACTTCGGATTTTTTTATTTAAAGAGGTAAAACTGGAATCTTTTTGATTTCAGAAATGAGTTGACCATCTTCTGAAAATCCCTCAATTAAGACTTGAATTACATTTTGATTGTTTTTCGGGAACTTGATTTCAAAACTTCCATTTTCTTTTAATGGAATATTTGAAGACCAATTCAATGTGCCAAAAGCATTAAATTCCCTTTGGGAATCGAAAGTAGAATTCTTGAATTTTATGTTTTTGCTAAACCCTCCTGTTGCAATTAGCGTGGAGCACTTTGATAGATAAAATTTGTTTTCCTTGCCTCTTTTAAGAAAAATTTTAATGGCACCAGAAGCGTTTTGTCTAGTACTTGCAATACCAGTTCTGTCTATATAAACTTCATCGACGGTATCTATATCGAGATCGAACAACAAATTGAAGTCAAAAAGCAAAACACCATCAACAAAAACCTCTGGAGAACCATCTGATTGAGAATCTCTGGTACTTTTGATGAAGGCATCGCCGTTGTTTACCCCAGTTCTAAACCCATTTCTTCCTATAAAATCTAGAATAGTTCCAAATTCACGCTCGTCAATTTTAAAAGCTCTGGCGTTACCACTTATTCCTGTATTGTGAGTAAAAACTTCTTTTTTCTTTTGCTTTATTATTATTTCATTTAATTCAACAGCGTTTTTATTTAGTTTTGCGGATAAAAATACGAGGCTGTCTCTAGAACTTTTTTCGATAGGACATTTTTCTTTATTAAAATTGATTGGCAAATTGAATTTTGTTTGATTGTCAGAAACCTGCGCTACTATTTTTGAAAAAACAGCAGCATTTTTCTCATTTTCAAGTTGTAAAACAAAAACAGTGGAGTCTTGAACAAAATAATTATCAAGTTTAAACGTATTGTCTTTTTCGACTTTAATTTTTTCAAAAACATTGTTTTTTAAAGATATTAAAGATACTGTTTTAGTTACATTTGGATTTTTTTTGCCTTCGACAATTCCGCTTATAGTAACGCCTTTGTTAAATTTATAATTCAATGTCGGTGGATTTGATTTGATGTTTTCCCAACGTAATTTACTCTTAGTTTGAACTAGCATCAAATTATCCATATCTCTTTTACTATTTTTATTTTCGGGGTCAAAATAAGTAAAATTTTCTATTTCAGGATTTTCTAAATACGTGTTTAAATAATAGGTGCCCTGAATAGATCTTTTGCAGTTCATACCAATATTTTTTTCAGGAATAATACTTACACTTATATTTCCATTTGTCAAATTTGTCATTCCTGATAAAGCAATACTATCATTAGCAATAACAGTAGTTTTTAGGGTCGTTACAGGCTGAACGGTCGCAAAATTATAAATTAGTCGTTCCGTAATTTCATTAAGATTTTCGTCTATAAGTCGAATTGAATTTACACCATTTTGCAAATATTTTTTGTCAATAAATACGACTTGATCTTTTTGTTTATTATCGAAATTAATCTCTTTTAAAACAGAGTATCCATTTTGTTGAATCAAGAGATTCATTTTTTTATTTTGGTTTAATTCGACTCCTTTTTCATTAGTTCTCACAGAGATTGCCAATTTATTGTTGGGCAAATTATTATTGTAACTTATTGCAATTCCAGTTTGTTGTACAATTGGTAAATCTTGTGTAATAGTCTGTGATTTGGACTGCGTTTTTAAGGTGTATTTTTCATTGCTATCTGCTGTTAAAAACAATACGCCATTTCCCATTTTATTAGTGTTAAAATGAGAAACTTCATCCGATTTTGAATCTAAAATTAGTATATTATTGAGTTCAATACCTATATTGTTACAGTCGGTAATTTTTACTCCAATAGTATTACTAATACCATCGATTATATTTCCACCTTCTGGAAAAAATGATATTTTAGCAGTTTTCAAATTGGGTTCATTTGTATTAAAATGGAAGGGTTCATTTATGTCATAAATTACTACTGTTTGAGAAAAGGAATCGTCTTCTTTAAAATTATTCATCCAATTGGTATAAAAGTGAAAAAGATATTTTCCAGTTTTAAAATTTTTATTCAAGTGAATTCCACCTGAAAACATTCCATTTGCGGTGTAGAGTAGTTGTTTTTGAATTATTTCCTCTTTTTCGTTGTAGATAATCAATTGAATGTTAGATGAATTCTTGAGAGGTATAGTATTATTTTTGCTGAAAACATATCCTTTAAAAGCAATGTCTTCATTGTTGAGATAAATGTTTTTGTTAAATTGTACGTGAATGATTTCTCTTTCTTCAAGAAAATAAGTGTCGAGAAGGGCTTTAATTTTTTCCTGATGGGTTGGAGTTTGTGAAAAGCTAATTAGACAAAATAAGAAACAGTAAAACGAGAATATTAATTTCATTACGATTTTTTTTAATTGGGAGCTAAACTAATAAATTTTCAAATAAAAATCGTAATTTATTTATTTTTAAATATTTAATAAAAAAATCCGTCAAGTTCTTCAACAAGACGGATTTTTAATTTTCCAATTTGGAATTTAAAAGACTACAACATTCCTGGCATTCCTCCACCGTGAGAATGTCCAGCAGGACTTTCTTCTTTGATGTCTATCAATGCGCATTCCGTTGTTAGAATCATTCCAGCAACAGAAGCTGCGTTTTCTAACGCCACACGAGTTACTTTTTTAGGATCAATAATACCTGCTTTTAGCATATCTACATATTCATCAGTTTTGGCATTGTAACCAAAATCGCCAGAACCTTCAGTAACTTTTGCAACGACAACAGAACCTTCAAGACCTGCGTTTTCAACAATTGTTCTTAAAGGAGATTCCACCGCACGAGAAATAATTTTGATTCCAGTAGCTTCATCAGCATTGTCTGCTTTTAAGTCTGCAAGAGCGTTTTTGGCTCTCAACAGCGCCACACCTCCACCAGCAACAATTCCTTCTTCGACAGCGGCTCGAGTAGCGTGAAGCGCGTCGTCAACTCTGTCTTTTTTCTCTTTCATTTCTACTTCAGAAGCAGCACCAACATATAGTACAGCAACTCCGCCTGCTAATTTAGCCAATCGTTCTTGCAATTTTTCTTTGTCATAATCAGAAGTCGTAGCTTCCATTTGACCTTTGATTTGGTTGACACGATTTTTGATCATATCAGCTTCTCCAGCACCGCTAACAATTGTAGTATTGTCTTTGTCGATGGTTACTCTTTTTGCAGTTCCCAACATTTCGATAGTTGTATTTTCTAAGGTATAACCTCTTTCTTCAGAAATTACCGTTCCACCAGTCAAGATAGCGATATCTTCTAACATTGCTTTTCTTCTGTCTCCAAAACCTGGTGCTTTTACTGCTGCAATTTTCAAGGCACCACGTAATTTATTTACAACCAATGTTGATAAAGCTTCTCCATCAACGTCTTCGGCAATAATCAATAATGGTTTTCCTGATTGTGCTACTGGTTCTAAAACAGGCAACAATTCTTTTAAAGAAGATACTTTTTTGTCATACAAAAGAATATATGGATTCTCTAATTCAGCTTCCATTTTCTCAGCATTGGTAACAAAATAAGGAGAAAGATAGCCTCTGTCAAATTGCATACCTTCCACAACATCTACATAAGTGTCAGTTCCTTTGGCTTCTTCAACAGTGATAACACCTTCTTTTCCCACTTTTGCGAAAGCATTGGCGATTAACTCTCCAATCACTTCGTCGTTATTAGCAGAAATAGAAGCAATTTGTTTGATTTTCTCAGAATCACTTCCTACAACTTTGGCTTGTTTTGCAAGGTCAGAAACAATAGCTTCAACAGCTTTGTCAATTCCTCTTTTCAAATCCATTGGGTTTGCTCCAGCAGCAACGTTTTTCAAACCTTCTTTTACGATGGCTTGTGCCAAAACTGTTGCAGTTGTTGTTCCGTCTCCTGCTAAATCATTGGTTTTAGAAGCGACTTCTTTAACCATTTGAGCGCCCATATTTTCTAATGGGTCTTTCAATTCAATTTCTTTTGCAACAGTAACACCATCTTTGGTAACGGTTGGTCCACCAAAAGATTTTCCAATAATTACGTTACGACCTTTTGGCCCTAGAGTTACCTTTACTGCGTTTGCCAATGCATCGACTCCACGTTTCAATCCGTCACGTGCTTCAATATCAAATTTTATATCTTTTGCCATTTTTAATTTTAGTTTATTCTTACTACTTAATTTTCAAATCTTAATACTCGATTAGATAATCGCAAGAATATCATCCTCACGCATTATCAAATAATCTTTTCCTTCTAATTTTAATTCTGTCCCAGCATATTTTCCGTAAAGGACAGAATCGCCTATTTTTACAGTCATTTCGTGGTCTTTTGTGCCATTTCCAACAGCAACGACAGTTCCTTTTTGTGGTTTTTCTTTTGCAGTGTCTGGAATAAAAATTCCTGAGGCAGTTTTTGTTTCAGCAGCAACAGGTTCGATAAGAACACGGTCTGAAAGCGGTTTAATATTTAAAGCCATAATGATAAAATATATGTTAGTATTAATTTCATAATAATTAGATTTCAGAAATTATGCCAATAGATAAAAACTGACATTTTTTCTTAAAAAAAATGCCAGCTTTGACAGGCTGGCATTTAACGTATTTTGTATGTACTACTTATTTTTTTGCTGGCTCTGTCGCAGGAGTAGCAGGAGTTATTGGAGCAGGAGTTGCAGCTTTTGGCGTAACAGTTTCTGTTTTGTCAATGATTTTTGAATCAGTTCCTAATGAACCCCCAAAACTTAAACTAGAAAGTAATATCAATAAAATTAATATGCCACCTAATGTCCAAGTGCTTTTGTCTAAAAAGTCGGTAGTTTTTTGAACGCCACCAATTTGTGTCGATCCACCTAATGAAGAAGAAAGCCCGCCACCTTTAGGATTTTGAACCATTATTACTACTACAAGTAGGAAGCAAACTATTGTTATTAATACTAAAAAAATTGAAAATGTGCTCATTGTTTAATAATTATTTTGTTGTAAAATCTTAATATCCGATATTCGGTCTGCAAAGAAACTACTTTTTTCTGGATATTTCAAAATTAATATCTCATAAGCTTGTATAGCGCGTTGATATTTTTTTTGCTCCAAGTAGACCCTTGCCAACGTTTCAGTCATTATGTAAGAATTGTCAGATTTGTTTAAGTCGATGAAAACACTTGATTCTGAACTTTGTTTTAAAGGAGATATTTTTGGACTTGCTTCAATAAATTTATCAATCAACTCGGCTTTTTTCTTTTTGTCATCTTCTAATGGAGCAGTTTCAAGTCTTGTTAAAGTTTCTTTTTCCCTAATGATAGGTTGTGTTCTCGAGAGTTGAAGCCATTCTTGAAAGGAATGTTTTTCGTCTTGAGAAAACCCTAAAGGTTTGCCGATTTCCAGATTTTCTTTTGCCAATTTGGTCGTTGATTCTTCTTCAATCGATGAAGTACCTTTTATCGTGGTAAGTATAGATTGTTCTAAGATATTTATTTTGGGTTCAAGTGGAATTTCAGGCTTAATTACCTCATAATTGGCAACACTAATGTCCAGAAGTTCAAGGATTTTCTTGTCGTACAATCCTTTTTGAATCGCGACAAAAGTATCGGAGGTGATAAAATCAAACAAAACGGTTCTGTCCGTAGTATGGGAACCAGTAACTTTCAGGGCATAATTGTAGCGGAAACTATTTTCATTAAATAGCCCTTTCAATCGCAGCGCTCTCGCACTTTGAAAATACGGAAATTCATCCAGCACTCTTCCCAATGCATCCGTTTGCTTCTCATTGATAGCATCTGGTTTGTTAATTAAAAAAGTAAAATCAGTTACATTCATAGAAAGGTTAATTATTTATGTCATTAATTGGTTAAACGATTAAGTGATTAACCTTAAATTACCATTTTGCCAAAGATTCGTTGAATATATCTTGTGTGATTCTTTCGTAAATAATTTTTATGGCACTATCCAAAGTAGGTCCACTAAGTTGTTGTGCGGCGGGATAATCATAGAAGAATTCGAAGGTTTTATCAAAATTATCGGCTTCTTTATTTTTATTGGAAAACTGCACTTTTACTCTAACCGTCAATCTATTTTGAGCCGCTTGAATATCGGCAGTGGCCATCATTGGCGTAATTCTATAATCTGTAATTTCTCCTTCGTAAGTTAAATCTCCTCCATTTTTCACCAAGTTTAAATTAGTTTGATTTTGGATCAGATCTTGTAAAGTCAGAGTAAAAGTGCGGTCTATTCCAGGCTGGACTAACTCGGCGGTATTTTGAAAAAAATTTACCTGAAAAGTTTTGGCGTCAATTTTACCCGTTCCAGTAAAGTTATATACGTTACAGCAACTGAAAGTAAAAAGGATCGAAAGCGCTATGAGATATTTTAGGTGCTTCATTTTATATTTAAAATTGTGCTAGCCAGTTCGCTAGCGCTCAGGTCAAAGATATTGAATTTTCAAAGATCAAATTGTTTTATTTTTCGATACAAAGTTCTTTCAGAAATTCCCAATTCATCGGCTGCTGCTTTTCGTTTTCCTTTATTTTTTTCTAATGATTTTTTTATCATTTCGATTTCTCTTTGTTCTAATTTTAGGATTTCTTCTTCTTCGACTGTTTCGGCAAATTGAAAATCATCATCATTTTCTTCGAAATTTATATTTTCATTTTGTCCAGTACCAAAACTTCTAGATTCTGGAGAAAAAACGGCATTACTTGGTTGTTCTTCAAACGAAATTTCACTTTCTAATTCATTTGATCCATATATTTTCTGTATCAGATTAGTGTTGATGTCTTGGACTTTTGCTGAACCGTTTTTAATTAGTTCCAATGTCAATTTTTTCAAATCGTGCAAATCACCTTTCATATCAAAAAGTACTTTGTAAAGAATATCTCTTTCGGTCGAAAAATCACTTTCCGCTTTTTTATCCTTAATGACCGATGGCAAATTACTCGCTTCTGAGGGCAAATAAGACTGCAATGTAGACGCTGAAATATCGCGATTGGTTTCTAAAACGGATATTTGTTCAGCTACATTTCGCAATTGTCTAATATTCCCGCTCCAACGAAATTTTTGCAATAAATGAACTGCATTGTCCTCTAATTTGATTGGAGGCATTTTGTATTTATGGGCAAAATCGGCTGCAAATTTTCGAAACAACAAATGAATGTCGTCTTTTCGGTCCCGCAAAGGTGGCAAAGTAATGTCTACAGTACTTAATCTGTAATATAAATCTTCTCTGAATTTCCCTTTTTCGATGGCATCAAATAAATTGACATTGGTGGCGGCCACAATGCGTACATCGGTTTTTTGAACTTGGGACGAACCTACTTTTAGAAACTCTCCATTTTCTAGAATTCTTAATAATCGAACTTGGGTTGTCAACGGCAATTCGCCAACTTCGTCTAAGAAAATAGTTCCGCCGCTGGCTACTTCAAAATAACCTTCACGAGTAGAGGTTGCTCCTGTAAAAGAACCTTTTTCGTGGCCAAAAAGTTCACTGTCAATGGTTCCTTCTGGAATAGCACCGCAGTTTACGGCAATGTATTTACCGTGTTTTCTATGTGAAAGTGAATGAATAATTTTTGGAATACTTTCTTTTCCAACACCACTTTCACCCACAACTAATACCGAAATATCTGTTGGTGCGACCTGAATGGCTTTTTCTATCGCGCGATTGAGTTTCGGGTCATTCCCGATAATCTCGAATCGTTGTTTTATTGATTGAACTGTTTCCATTATATTTTTTGTTTAAAGTTTTATTTGTTTAAAGTTTAAAGTGCTCTCGACAACTTTAAACCTTAAACTTTAAACTCTTTTTATTTCTCGGTTTTTGTCAACGCATCTTTTGCAGGTGCAGTTTTCTCTACTTTATGTTTCGGAAAATAGGTCCTAATGATATAAAAAGTGGAACCAAATCCAATAATGAAAGTAAGTATGGCAATAATTGTATTTTTTTTGGTCATTTTGTTTTAGCTTTTTAAACTCTTTTTTGAATAAGAATTAGTGTGTTGGAATGGTTTTTTCTTTTGCCACAGATTAAAATGATGTTCACAGATTTTTCATTTTATTAAAGAACATATCTTTTGTATTGCAAAGATTTAGTTTGAAAATTAACCATTAATCCAATCTCGGAATCTGCTAATTTTAAATAGTTTATAACTTGGGCGATATGTTCATTAGAAAATTCTTTTACAGCTTTAACTTCTAAAATAATATCGCCATTCACAATAAAATCGGTATAAAATCGATGTGGTAAAATTTTGCCTTTATATTCAATTGTAAATTCTTTTTCTCTTTCAAAAGGGATATTATTTTCTCGAAATTCAATTTCTAAAGCATCTTTGTAAACGATTTCTAACAATCCAGGTCCAAGAATTCTATGAACCTCCATACAAAATCCTATAATTTTATAAGTTTCATCTTCTCGATAGTGTTCCATATTGATGTTTCCTCTGTCATAATTAAATTGATTAAAAAATCTGTGAAAATCATTTTAATCTGTGGCGAAAAAATAGATTTTTAATTCATCTCACTCAAACCAACTGCTTCCCCAATCAAAGTTCCGCTGGTGCAACTTGTGATTTTTACATTTACAAAATCACCAATTTTATACTCTTTTTTTGGAAAGACCACCACAATACTTTGTGAATTTCTTCCTGACCAATCTTTATCTGATTTTTTGGATGCTTTTTCTACCAAAACTTCTACAGTTTGTCCCACGAATTCTTGAGTTCTTTTGGCGCTGTGACTTCTTTGTAAATCGACAATTTCTTGTAATCTTCTCAATTTTGTAGCTTCAGGGACATCGTCTTCCATTTTGCGTTCTGCTAATGTTCCTGGGCGTTCAGAGTAGGCATACATATAACCAAAACTGTATTTTACGTGTTCCATTAAACTCAAAGTGTCTTTATGATTTTCCTCTGTTTCAGTTGGAAAACCTGAAATCAAATCTTGGGTTACGGAACAATCTGGAATAATTGCTCGGATTTTGTCAATCAACGTCATATATTCTACTCGCGTGTGCAAACGGTTCATTGCTTTTAGAATTCTGTCGCTTCCAGATTGAACAGGCAAGTGAATGTGTTTGCAAATATTTGGATGTTTGGCAATCACGTGCAATACACTTTCGTGCATATCCTGAGGGTTGGATGTCGAAAAACGGATGCGCATTTTTGGGAAACCAACAGCTACCATTTCGAGTAATTGATCAAACTCAACCGCAGTTGCTTTTTGCATTTCGGAAGCGTTGACAAAATCTTTTTTAAGTCCGCCGCCGTACCATAAATAGCTATCTACATTTTGACCTAGAAGCGTAATTTCCTTAAAGCCTTTGTTCCACAATTCCTGAATTTCCTTCATAATACTTTGCGGTTCGCGGCTACGTTCTCGACCTCGGGTAAAAGGGACCACGCAAAACGTACACATATTATCGCAACCACGAGTGATGGAAACCAGCGCCGTAATGCCATTGCTCATTAATCGAACTGGGGAAATATCGCCATAAGTTTCGTCTTTGGACAAAATTACGTTTATGGCATCGCGACCTTCTTCAACCTCTGCTAATAAATTAGGTAAATCTTTGTAAGCATCAGGACCTACAACGAGGTCTACAATTTTTTCTTGTTCAAGAAATTGACTTTTCAAACGTTCTGCCATACAACCCAAAACGCCGACTTTCATCTTTGGATTAGTACGTTTCACGGCATTGTATTTTTCCAAACGTTTACGAATAGTTTGTTCCGCTTTGTCACGAATCGAACAGGTGTTTACCAAAACCAAATCAGCTTCTTCAAGAATTTGTGTGGTATTATATCCGTTTGACGATAGGATGGAAGCCACGATTTCGCTATCCGAAAAATTCATCGCACAGCCGTAACTTTCTATAAAGAGTTTCTTGGTATTTTCGGGTTTATTTTCTAAAACGAGGCTTTCGCCTTGCTTGCTTTCTTCAATAATCTTTTCCATACTCACTTTCAAAAGTGTAATTTTTTTAAGTGCAAAGGTACAATTATTTGAATCAATATGACAAGATGTCATACGAAGAATTAACAGTATTTTAAGTTCAGTTAATAATTAATAATCACACTTTTTCATCAATTTAATTTTCAAAGGTTTTAAGATTGGAGTTTATTTAATTTTAGATTTCTTGTATATTATTTACTTTTAAAATTACCAAAAGCGCAATATTTAAAAAAAACTTCTACTTTTGTCGCAGAAAAATTGAACTATGGCAAAGAATTTAGTTATTGTAGAGTCACCTGCAAAGGCAAAAACAATCGAGAAATTTTTAGGAAGCGATTACCAAGTGGAGTCAAGTTATGGACATATTGCCGACTTGCCTTCCAAAGAAATTGGCGTAGATGTAGAAAATGGTTTCAAGCCAAAATACGAAGTTTCTGCCGATAAACGCGCCTTGGTTACAAAACTTAAAGGGCTTGCTAAAAAAGCTGATATGGTTTGGTTAGCGAGTGATGAGGATCGCGAGGGAGAAGCAATTTCTTGGCATTTAGCCGAAGAATTAAATTTAGTAAAAGCCAAAACCAAACGTATTGTTTTTCACGAAATTACTAAAAATGCCATTCTAAAAGCAATTGATAATCCAAGGGAAATAGATTATAATTTAGTCAATGCACAACAAGCTCGTCGAGTTTTAGACAGGTTAGTTGGATATGAATTATCTCCTGTTTTATGGAGAAAAATTAAAGGAGGGCTATCAGCGGGACGTGTGCAATCGGTTTCGGTTCGTTTAATAGTAGAGCGAGAAAGAGAAATCCAAAACTTTAATCCAATTGCGTCCTATTCTATTGTTGCGGAATTTACAAACGAAGCTGGAAAATCATTTAAGGCCAAACTTCCAAAGAATTTTAATACCAAAAAAGAGGCCGAAGAGTTCTTAAAAAAGAATATCGGTTCTACTTATAAGGTTTCAGATTTAGAAACAAAACCAACAAAAAAATCACCAACTGGCCCATTTACGACATCGACTTTGCAACAAGAAGCTGCAAGAAAACTGTATTTGCCTGTTGGAATTACGATGCAACTCGCGCAACGTTTATATGAAGCTGGACTCATAACTTACATGAGAACTGATAGCGTAAATTTATCAAAAGAGGCGATGGAAGCCGCTCAAGCCGAAATTATCAAATCCTACGGAAAGGAATTTTCTAAACCACGAACTTTTGTCAATAAAAGTAAAGGCGCACAAGAAGCTCACGAAGCAATTCGTCCAACAGATATGTCACGTCATACTGTAAATATTGATCGAGATCAGGCGCGTTTGTATGATTTGATTTGGAAAAGAACCTTGGCTTCGCAAATGAGCGATGCTGAATTGGAACGCACCAATGTAAAGATTGCAGCCAACAATCATAGTGAAATTTTTACGGCATCAGGAGAAGTTTTGCTTTTTGAAGGATTCCTTAAAGTATATCTCGAAGGAAATGATGACGATGATGATGAACAAGAAGGAATGTTGCCAGCAATGAAGGTCAATGAGCAATTACAGAATAATTATATAACCGCAACAGAAAGATATTCTCGTCCAGCATCAAGATACACTGAAGCTTCTTTGGTAAAAAAATTGGAGGAATTGGGAATTGGTCGTCCGTCAACTTATGCGCCAACAATTTCTACAATAATCAATAGAAATTATGTCGAGAAAGGTACACTTGACGGTCAGGAACGCAATTACACACAATTGACTTTACAAGCTGGGAAAGTAGGTGAGAAGTTGCTCAAAGAAAATACCGGTTCTGATAAAGGGAAATTAGTCCCAACAGATATTGGCACAATCGTCACTGATTTCTTGGTCAAGAATTTCGAAAATATTCTAGATTATAATTTCACTGCCAAAGTAGAACAAGATTTCGACGAAATTGCAGAAGGAAACGTCAATTGGACGATAATGATGCAGGAATTCTACGATAAATTTCACCCAAATGTTAAAGATGTCGAAGCCAATGCTGACCGCGAAAGTGGTGAAAGAATTTTAGGAATAGATCCAAAAACAGGAAAACAAGTTTCTGTACGTTTAGGAAAATTTGGTCCTATGGCACAAATTGGAGAAGCTGATGATGAAGAGAAGAAATTTGCCAGTTTGATGAATGAGCAAAATATTGGAAACATCACTTTAGAAGAAGTTTTAGATTTGTTTTTGTTGCCAAAGAGTTTGGGTACATATAAAGGAGAGGAAGTCGAGGTAAGTAATGGACGGTATGGTCCTTATATTCGGTTCGGAAGTGCTTTTGTCTCTTTGCCAAAAGGCGAAAACCCACTAGACGTTTCTGTTGAAAGAGCAAAAGAATTGATTGACGAAAAAGCACAAGCTGACGCACCTATTGCAGTGTATAAAGGAGAATCTGTACAGAAAGGAACAGGTCGTTTTGGACCTTTTATTAAATGGGACGGTATTTTTATAAACGTGAGTAAGAAATATAATTTTGACAATTTATCCCAATCAGAAATTGAAGAATTAATTGAACATAAATTGCAGAAAAATATCGACAAGGTTTTGCACAATTGGGAAGAGGAAGGTATTTTAGTTCAAAAAGCACGTTGGGGAAGATCTGAAATAACAAAGGGGAAAATCAAAATTGAATTGAGCAAAGATATAGATGCAACAAAATTGACATTAGCGCAAGTTCAAGAAATGATTGCCAAGAAAATGCCCGCCAAAAA
>CAMBHH010000083.1 GCA_945866505.1 Flavobacterium psychrophilum | reverse complement strand
GAGAAATTCTAGAGGTATAATTATCAATATTATTGACAAATGCTTCCTCTTTCATTGCTGGTAGATTTTCTAATAAATAGGAGGAATGGGTTTCGCTAAAATCTATTTTATCAGTAGAAAAAGTGGTGCGCGAAACATAACCATTTTGCTCTCTTTCCCTATTCATCATTGCAATCGAATTTGATTTCTTTTCGACTTTTATTTTTGGAGAAAATGCACCCGTTAGATTTTGATTGTAATCAAAATATTCCGGAATATAAGTGTTGTATTCCGAGTAATTTACTGGAATACTAGTCTGAAAAAACCATTCGTTTAAGGAACCGTACCTTGGCGAACGTATTTCATATTCGTATTCTAGAACGGCACCTTCTTTTACATTAGGCATCGTTATTTTCTTTCGATTCCAATATTTATTCACATTAATGGTAAATTCTCCATCACTTTTCAGCTTTGTCTTTTCGATTTTCCCATTTACTAAATTATAGGTAATAACATCCGCAAAAGTTACACTCTCCTTTGAATCAGAATCAATATAATAACTTACTTCTTGATTTGCCCATTCATACCCTTCTTTTTTGTAAATCTTGATTCGAGTTTTGACCGTTGTAACAATTACAAAACCCTTATTTTGATCGTATTGAAATCGCACGTCTCCTTTTTTGAATAAAATTGCGGCCACCGCTGAACTGTCTTTGGGATGCGATTTCTCTTGAAGTTCAGCAATCGAAACTTTTCCTAATTTGAATTCTTGGGCATTAGAATTAGAAAAGAAAAAGCTAAAAAATAAAATAAATGGTAGTAGGTTGGTTTTCATTAGATTTATTGGATTTTGGTTAAGACTATTTTTTCATTTTGCTTGTCGATCATTTGCTGATAAAAATCTTTTAAAACAGGATATAACCCTGAAGACACTACTTGTTTATTGCTCTCTTTGACAATCGCAATTTGAATGGTATTATTAGAAATTTCAGCATTGAATATAAATGAAGCTACATTTTCTGTGGTTTGCAATTTTATCCCTTTTGGAAGGGATTCTATGGCATATCCTTTAGGAATTTCGACATTTATATTGAATTTTTCCTGAATAGGATAGCCAAAATAAATAGGGAAATCTCTTCTTTCTTGAACAAAAGGGTTCTTTGTGGGGGTGAAAAAAAGTAGCGGATTGATGTATATTTTATCGCCAATAATTTCACAATGATTGTTGCTGGTAAATGTAAAACTCTCCGTCACAGGTTTAAATACGTCTTTGCTGTTTTCAACACTATAATCACTAATTTGTATTCCTGAAAAATCATTTTCTACTTTTTCGAGATAGTTCTGCTGATTGATATCCGCGTATTTTTCTCGGAATGTGAATGCTTCATAATCTGTTCTGAACACTCTATATTTGCCAGACAACATCCCTTTTTCACCGATAGAAACCATCATACTTATCGCTTTTTTTGACGAAGAATTAGGCTCCAATTTTATTTCTTCTGAGGAACCATTTTCTCGCAATAATCTTCCGGTCCAGTTCAAGGTGTAGAGTGGCAAAATGTTACTAGTGGTATATTTATTTGTGGCATCGAGTAGAATTTGTTTTCCATCGATTTCAGTTGCAGCAATTACATAATTAAAAATAGTTCTGTTAGGAAATACTGGCACTCCATTATCCAATGTACTTAACAACACAGGATTTGTTGCAATTCCAGCATAATTGAGCATTGCCATAAGAATAAAATTAATATCGGCATCATTCCCACTCCCATCTATATAGGCTTGCTTTACTCCTTTATCAGCATAATATCCGTTCTTATGGTTCCAGTTCATTTTATTTTGAACAAATTTAAAAACGATATCCAATCTCTCCTTTTTAGATTCTATATTTTTTAAAATCCGCTCCACATCTTGGGCAATGTAATCTCTTTCTTTGAGCTCTTTTCCAAAATCTTTATCTAAATAAATGGTTTTAGCAACTCCTTGCCAAGTCGTTGAATAATCTTTTACTGGCTCTTGATAAAATTGTGTTTTTTCCAATTCGTGTTGAATAGAAATGCGGTAATTTTCGATGTTATCTACAAAGGGTTCTTCTTTCAAAGCGGGAATGAAATAAGCCTTGTATTTGTTACTTTGTTGATCAAAATTGACTGATTCAGTTCTATTGAGGTCATATTCATTAGCAAATTGTAGAGAACCTCGAGTAACTTTAGATTCTACTACTATTTCTGATAGCCTTTTTACCACGACTTTATAAACAAAAAATCCAGGGATATCAACATTATATTCAGAAGAATTAACGGGAATATTGTATTGAAAAATAAAGTCTGGAAATTCGACAATATTTTCTGATTTTAAAACATATTTGAATTCAATAATCGAGCCCACCTTAACATTGGGCATTGTTATCGCCTCTTCCTTCCAGTATTTATTTATTGTTGTTTTAAAAACACCCTCGCCTTTTAAATTCGTTTTGACAATCTTATTATTTTCAATATTATAGGTTACGGCATCGAAAAATTCGGCACGGTCACTATTATAATTTTCATAACCAATACGATAAGGCAATTTATGATTGGCCCATTTTAGCCCTTCTTTTTTATAAATCTTAATTCGAAAAGAATTTTCAGTAACAATACTAAATCCGAATTTAATATCATAAGTAAAATAAGTTCTAGCTTTGTTAAACAATATTGCCGCCACCGCAGAACTGTCTTTAGGATGCGATTTCTCTTGAAGTTCAGCAATCGAAACTTTTCCTAATTTGAATTCTTGGGCATTAGAAATAAAAAAGAAAAAGCTAAAAAATAAAATAAATGGTAGTAGGTTAGTCTTCACTTTATTTTAGTTTTTTGTTAAAATGATTTTGGCATTATCGTTCTTACTAATTTGTTCCATAAAAAGACGGTATTCTTCGTATTCGGTGTTCTTGTACATTCCTTTTTTGATTAAAATCGAACGTTTATAAATCAAATTGTTGGGGCTGTTTTTGATGATTTCGGTTTTGTACTCCCCAAATTTAGAGTTCAATTCAAAAGCAGCAGGAATTGATTCGATAGGAAATCCTGTTGGCAAAGCAATCGCAATTTCATCTGTATCATAATACCCTCTTGAGATCTCGAAAGGGTTTTTACGGTTGCGAATTCGTTTGACAATTCCAGAATTTTGGTCAAAAGCATTCATTACAAAAATCATTTTCCCATTGGACACTTTCCCATAGTTTCCAGCAGAAATCTCTACATTTTCAGTAAAGCTTACCTTTTCTTTGTCATTAAAAAAAGTCGTATTATTGATTTTTAAATTATCAATATTGTCCCAATACTCTTTGTAATACTTTTCTTTTTCAGTAGGCGCTGTAGTTTCTAAATGATATTTCTGTCCGTATTGCGATCCCTCAGAAACTATTGTAATTTTCCCTAAAAAATCACCGTTTTCATCAATTGAAAAATCGCCTTTGCTGATTTGAGAATTGTCTTTGTTTTCATAATTTTTAGTTCTAACAATTTCTCCACCATCGGGTTTTAGCACTAATACATCTCTGTCATCGGTAAAATTTGCCTGATAACCGAAAGGATCATCTTGACTGGTACACTCCAAAAACACATAGTTATCTCCGTTCGGAATAGTTAGAATAATATGATTCCCCTGCTGAGAAACAAAATCGTATTCAATATTTTGTTTTTCTCGGCTACCGTACAATTTGGTATAATAGGATGGAACATCTACTGCGTTTAAAAGTGATTTGGTGTAATTGGACAAAGCTTTGCAATCACCATAACCTAAACGATCCACATCTTTAACAATCATAGGTCTCCATCCACCTATTCCTTCTGAAATGGCTACATATCTTGATTTTTCTTGAACATATTTGTATATTATTTTTGCTTTCTTGATAGGGTCTCTTTCGTCCCCAACCAAGGCTTTCATTTTTACTTTAGTTTCTTCTGGCAACTCGTCTGTGCCAACTAAAATTTTGTCCGACCACCATTTGCCAAATTCCTGCCAGGTTTTTGCGTTTCCATCAACACCTTCCAGATTGAAGAATTCTAATCCCATCATTACTTTTGGAAAAATTTCGCTGATATTAGGGCTGTAATCCTCGTATTTCTGAGCTGGTATATTAACTACTAGATATGATAGTTGGGTTGAACTATCAGCCGATGTTGTTACTTTAAATTTAGAAAAATTTAATTCCTTTTTTCTGAAACCAAGTTTCTCGGGATAATTAACATTCAAAATACTTTTTTCTATACTCAATAGGTAATCGTTTAATGGCATCCATTCAGGAACAAATGCGGTCGTTGATGTTTCAACTTCACAATCAAAAACAACGGTGAATGGATACTGAATTGGAGTGTAATCTAAATAAAGAACTCGCCCATCAGAAAAAAGTGTTCCACCATCTACAGAACTTTGGTCCTTGAAATCTTTTCTTCTAATTTTTTTGATTTCGTTGCCTAAAGCATCATAAACAATTGCTTGAATACTTACAATAGTTCGTCTACTATCATAATATCTGACGGCATCAATAGCGCTTTGCCCTCTTTCGTTAAAAACTGAAACTATTCGTTTGTGTTTGATATTCATACTGCGCTGAGAAGAAATAGCAATATCGATTTGGTCTAAACGCAACACTGCATTGGCATTTTGCTTTAAACTATCAGGAATAAGTATTGTGGAATATTCTGCTTTTTGCGCAAAAATTGTACAAGAAAATAAAAAAAATATAAACGAATAAAAGATAGAATTCATACAAGTAATGTTTTTTCAAAATTATGAAAACATTCTTAAGAATAATCTTAAATTACTGTTTATTTTTACTATCAATAATTATCGTTACTGGTCCATCATTAAGGAGTAGTACTTTCATATCGGCACCAAAAACTCCCGTTTGCACTTTTTTACCCAATTCATTTTCTAATTGCTTCACAAATAGCTCATAGAGTGGAATAGCAATTTCTGGTTTTGCTGCTTTGATATAGGAAGGGCGATTGCCTTTTTTGGTCGAAGCGTGAAGGGTAAATTGCGAAACCACAATAATTTCTCCGTCAATATCTTTGACGGAAAGATTCATAACCTCATCTTCATCACCAAAAATGCGAAGGTTTGCAATTTTTTGGCATAGCCAATTGATGTCTTCTTGTGCGTCGGCATCTTCGATTCCTACGAGAACCAAAAGTCCTTTTTGAATATTGGCCACGATTTTAGAGTCGATTGTAACTGATGCTTGAGAAACTCTTTGGATAACGGTTTTCAAAATAATGATGAATTATGAATGGTGAATTATGAATGGTGAATTATGAGTTTGCACGCAAATTCATAATTCAACATTCACAATTATTTTCTAAGGTTTTGCTTGGTCGAAATAATAATTGAAGCTAATATTTTATGAATCTCAAGAATATCTGAATTTAATGATTGGAATTGAGCTTCACTTAAATATGTAGACTGAAACAATAGTTCCAACCAATAATCAGTTTCATTTGCTTCCTTTTGCGCAATAGCAAGTTTATGAATAAAATCCGACTTACTTTCTGCGTGTTCTGACTCTCTAACCAAAGCACCAATTGCAGTTCCACTTCGCAGTAATTGTTTACTCAAAACAAATTCTTTCTTTTCAGAAACCAAAAACTGATATAGTTTAACAATCCTTAATGCAAAAATAAATGACTTAGTTTTTATAATATTCTCTGACATAATTCTTTAATTTAATTGTGAATGGCGAATAGTAAATGGTGAATTAATAATTGAATTCATAATTCATAATTCATAATTCATAATTCATAATTTATAATTCACAACTATTTCCTCGTTTCATCACTTGCTTTTCGATCTTCGTCAAAGGAATCGGTGCGGTAATTTTCGTCGTCGCCTTCTAGTATTTTAAGATAGCTGTTGTAGCGTGACCAAGCAATTTCATCTTTTTCTAACGCTGCTTTGATGGCACAATGCGGCTCCTCTTTGTGCAAACAATTATTGAATTTACATTGGTCTTTCAACTTGAAAAACTCAGGGAAATAACCGCTAATTTCTTCCTTTTCCATATCGACAATCCCGAAACCTTTGATTCCAGGCGTGTCTATTATTCGAGCATCAAAAGTCAAATCATACATTTCGGCAAAAGTTGTGGTGTGTTGTCCTTGCTTACTTGCTTCAGAAATGGTTTTCGTTTTTAGATTCAAAGTGGGTTCCAAAGCATTGACCAATGTTGATTTTCCGACACCCGAATGTCCAGAAAACATACTCACTTTTCCAGTCATCATCGCTTTCAACTCTTCAATTCCTGTACTTTCTTTGGCAGAAGCGCGAAGGCATTTGTATCCAATAGTTGAATAAATATACTGCAAATACAATTGTTCGTCTAATGTTGCCTTATCGAAAGTGTCAATTTTATTGAAAACCAGAACCGTTTCTATTCCGTACGCTTCAGCAGTTACCAGAAAACGGTCTATAAAATTGGGCGTTGTCGGCGGATTATTGATAGTGATTAGAAGAAAGACCCGATCAATATTAGATGCAATAATGTGCATTTGATGCGACAAATTCACTGATTTCCTGACGATATAATTCTTTCTTTCGTGTATTTTGTGAATGGTTCCCGTAATTGTATCCGAAGTTTCTTCGAGTTCATAATCGACAATATCGCCTACTGCAATGGGATTGGTGCTCTTGATGCCTTTGATTCGGAATTTCCCTTTCATTCGGCATTCGATAAAATCGCCCTGATCGGATTTTATGGTGTACCAACTTCCTGTAGATTTATAAACGGTTCCTGTCATAGCGCAAAGATAAAAAGTTTGTTTCAAGGTTTCTACTTAAAGTGCAAACTATTGACATAAAAAAAGGCCGCAATGAACTTGCAACCTTTCTAAGCGTATAAAATAAATTATAGTTTTTATTTTTTCGAATATATTGGACTTCTTTTTAGCAAATAAGAAACCGAATCCATCCAACTATCTTTAAGCTTAAAAACAGGCACTCTAGATTCTGTATATATTTTTGAACCATTCTTATACATATCAAAATAAACATGATAGCTATAAACCATTTGGTTTTGAGTATTGGCTACTGAATAATTCTGAGTTGTTGCTTTCTTATTATTATCATTAAGTTTAACATTTCCACTATCGTATGTTCCTGTAGTTTGATTTTGTACTACAGTATAAGATACTTTTGCAGCAATAATATTATCAACTCCAAGAATTTTTTGAAGTTCATCAATAGAAACCTCATCTATGTTTTTATAATCTAATCCCGCTTTTCTCAGCAAATTATTGGTATCTCTTAAATCCTGTACTGTCAAAGGATATATGTTTGATGATTTGTCTAGCAGCTTAGTATAAATATCATTCTGTGCAAACTTTGCCATTTCCTCCGAATTGTTTAAGTTTTCAGAATTCACATAAGGAACAGGAAGTACTGCTAGAGTATTTGTTTTCAAAACCACCCCACTCATAGTAGCATTACTTGTACTCGCTGGAGTCAATGCCTGCTGTTCTACATTATTAAAGGTTTGAACTTTTCCACTAGCCAATTCAATTCGTGCTATTTTAGAAATACTCAATGAGACAGTCATTGTTTCCTTCGGCAAAGTGTACTCTACAAATTCATCTGTTTCTTTAGTAATAGTACATTCTATTACTTCATAATCTTTTTTGATAATTTTATCTAGCTTCTTTGCCTGAGCAAAAGTTGTCGTTGCAAACAACATCATTATCATAACTGTAACTAAGTTTTTTAAATTCATCTTTCCTGCTTTTTAAAGTTTATCAAATATAATAATTTTTAAAAAAAATAATAATTTTATGAGATTAAATAACCTTAAATGAATTTTTCACTATTTGATTTATTAATCTAGAAATATTTATTGTCTTTATTTTATTTAAAGTAAACCTCTTATATTTACCCCAAATTAAATTTTCTGCTATTTTTTAGTCGTTGAAAACCAGCAAACAATAAACTTTAATTGTTAATCAAAATAAAAATGAAGCTAACCTGCAAAAACTGTAACAACATTTACACAGGACATTATTGTAATAATTGTGGTCAAACTACCGAAACGCATCGGATTAATTTTCATTTTCTATGGCACGAAATCCAACATGGTTTATTCCATTTTGACAACGGAATTTTTTATTCTGCCAAGGAATTATTCACTAGACCGGGTCATAGTATTAGAGAATTTATCGAAGGCAAACGTGTCAGACACTTTAAACCAATTTCTTTAGTTATTGTTTTGGCATCACTTTATGGTTTATTGTACCATTATTTTCATATCAGTTTTGTTGAACTTTCTGCTGATAGCCCATCAGAAACCGGAATCGACACCGTTAAATTCAACGAATGGATGGGTACACATTATGCTTGGAGTACTCTTTTAACCATTCCTTTTTACACTATTGGCACAAGCATTGCTTTCAGGAAACAAGGCTATAATATAGTAGAATATTTCATTTTGAATACTTTTAAGGCTTCGCAAAAAATGTTTGTTCATATTGCAACATTTCCTTTACTTTATTATTTTAATGGAACACACTCGATGAAAACGCTTTCTTTCATCATCTATCTTGTTGATGTTGCTTTTATCTATTGGACTAATGCGCAGTTTTTTAATAAAATGAGCAAAAAAAAATCATTCCTACTGACCTTATTGAGTCAATTGATTTTTTTAAGTTGCTTAATTTCCGTCATTCTTATTGTAGATTCAATACTTAAAGCAATGTAATATAACAAATCCCCCTGCTGTTTGAACGAGCATAAGGAGTCTGTTATTAAATATACTGTTTAAGAGTTCAATGTTTTTTATTTCCGTTTACTATTTTCTCGGTGAAAATAATTTTTTTGTTAAGTTGTTTCGATTTGTTTGTTTACGATATATTAAATTTAATATCCTATTTTAGTCTAAAAAATTAATTGTTTTTATAAAAATGAACAAAGTATTATATAACATAATTGCTGTTTTTTATTGTTTTTCTTCATTTGCACAAATAGTGCAAGATTCAGTATCTAAACCTGAAAATTTATTCTACAAGAGCACACTTGATGCTATCAACATAAAGTTTGATATTGATAGTAACAACGAACGGTTTGAAGTGAATAACACTTCCTTTGATTATGACATAAGACCCAATTTTTCTAATGTAAGTAGATTGTCTCTTAACTATAAATTTTTATCATTTAGTTATAGTTATATTCCAAAATTTATCCCTGGCAACAATGATGATGATTTAAAAGGCAAAACTAAAGGAAAGAGCTTTGGCTTAAATTTGAATTTTAATCATTGGGTTCAAGAATTAAAATATGGCAACGTAAAGGGCTTTTATATTGAAAATTCTGGGGATTTTGAAAATCCTTGGATAGAAGGCACAACGCCTTATATTCAATTTCCAGATTTAAAAGTAATATCATATAGTGGGTCAACGTCTTATAAATTCAATTCAAATTTCTCGCTTAAAGCTATTAGCACTCAAACGGAAATTCAATTAAAAAGCGCTGGCAGTTTTATTCCAGGACTACTTTATAGTTTTTACAACATTGATAATAAAAGTTCAAGTCAAAGTTCAAGTCAACGATCAGAAACCTACGAAATATTGACGAATTTTGGATATCACTATACGGTTGTATTAAATAAAAACTGGTACGCCTCAGCGGGAATTTCACCAAGTATTGGCTTCAGTTACACAGATCTTCTTACAAGATTACCGCAAGAGTATGTCTATACCCATTACTCATCGGCTGTATATCGAATTAATGGCAAAGGAGGAATGGGATATAACTCAGAACGTTTTTTTGCTGGATTTGAAATCTCTGCTTTTAGGTCATTTAAAGATGATACTTCGCCTGCTGTAAAACTAACCACAACCAACAACGCTTTTCAAGTATTTTTAGGATATCGATTTAAAGCTCCTGCAAAAGTTAAGGAATTTGTTAAGAAAGTTGAAACTAAAATTCCTTTATAGCCAATAAACCACTAACAAACATAATTCATAAAAAAAGGAAAGTCTAGAAACTAGTCCTTAAACTACATTTCTAAACTTTCCTAAAATCTCAAAAATAAATATTTACTTAAGAATTCAATATTTTTTCTTGGTGTTCAATACTTTCCTGGTGAATACCTTTGAATAATTTAACGATAAATTCTTCTGTCAGTCCTTTTTTAGCGCCTTCAGCAATCATTTTTGTTTGAATTTCATTCCAACGATTGTTTTGTAAAACGGCCACGTTGTTTTCTTTTTTGACTTGACCAATTTCATCAGCTACTTTCATTCTTTTTCCTAAAAGTTCTAATAAATTAGCATCTAAAACGTCGATGTTAGCTCTTAGTTTTGTCATTTTATTTTCAAAATCGCTATCTCCGCTTACTTTTCTAATTTTCAAATCTTTGAAAATTTGTTTCAAAGTATCTGGAGTTACTTGTTGAGCAGCATCACTCCAAGCATTCTCAGGATCATTATGTGTTTCAATAATCATACCATCATAATTCAAATCCAAAGCTTCTTGAGTCACTTCAAGAATCATATCGCGGTTTCCTGTAATGTGCGAAGGATCGATAATTAAAGGCAAATCAGGGAATTTATTTTGCAATTCGATAGCAATCTGCCATTCAGGAATGTTTCTATATTTTGTTTTTTCATACGTAGAAAAACCTCTATGAATTACTCCCAAATTCTTGATTCCAGCAGCATACAAACGCTCTACACCGCCCAACCACAAAGCCATATCAGGATTTACTGGGTTTTTTATCAAAACAATTTTATCTGTTCCTTTCAAGGTATCGGCAATTTCTTGAACTGCAAACGGATTTGCAGTAGTACGAGCGCCAACCCACAAAACATCTATATCATTTTCTAAAGCCAATTTACAGTGTGCAGCAGTGGCAACCTCTGTTCCCATTAGCAATCCTGTTTCAGCTTTTGCTTTTTTCAACCATTTCAATCCAATTTCACCAACACCTTCAAATCCTCCTGGACGTGTTCTTGGTTTCCAAATTCCAGCTCTAAAAACGCTTACATCTGAGTCTTTAAGCGCGTGAGCAATTTTCAAAACTTGTTCTTCTGTTTCAGCACTACAAGGTCCTGCAATTACAAATGGATGAGTCAAATTGAATTCATTCAACCAATTTCTCATTTCTTTCTTGTTTTCCATCTTATTTTTTATTTATTATTTGTGGTTTATTGTTTGTTACTTATTGTTTATTTTGACTTGAAACTGCGACTGATCATTAAATGCTGACCACTGCTTACTTCTTCATTCCGTTTAATATTTCTTTAATTTTATTCACGCTTTGCATTTCATTGAAAATCGCATCGTAATCATCTTGTTCCAAAAGCTCTTTGAAATGCGTTAAATTGGTAATATATTCTTCCAATGTTTTTACCACTTGCTTTTTATTCTGTTTGAAAATCGGCGTCCACATTGCTGGTGAACTTTTGGCCAAACGAACCGTACTTTCGAATCCAGAACCTGCCATATCAAAAATATCCTGCTCAACTTTCTCTTTATCAATCACCGTTTTTCCAAGCATAAACGAACTAATGTGCGACAAATGCGAAACATAAGCAATGTGCTTGTCGTGTGATTTTGGATCCATATATCGGATTCTCATTCCCATGCTTTTAAACAAATCCAAGGCTTTTTCCTGTAACTTGAAGGTCGTTTTCTCAACCTCGCAAATGATATTGGTTTTCCCTTGAAACAAGTTTTTTATAGCCGCCGAAGGTCCAGAAAATTCAGTTCCGGCTATTGGATGTGTGGCGATAAAATTTCTTCTTCTTGGATGATTGGTTACTGCTTCGCAAATTGGCATTTTGGTAGAACCCACTTCAAAAACAATCGTGTTGTCTCCAATAGAATCCAAAACTTTTGGTAACAGCGTCAAGGCAACATCCACAGGAACTGAAACTATCACAAAATCGGCTTCTGCTAAATCATCAAATGTGGCAGCTTGATCAACAACTCCTATAGCAATGGCTTCCGCCAAATGACTTTCGTTGTTATCAATGCCATAAATAGTCGCGTCTGGATGTAGTGATTTGATGTCCAAAACCATCGAACCTCCAATTAATCCAATTCCTATTACGTGTACTTTCATTTGTTAAAATCTATCTATTGCTTCTTGCACTTTTTCCTCTTTTACACAAAGTGCAAATCGGATGTATCCTTCTCCATTAGAACCGAAAATAGTTCCCGGTGTGATGAAAATTGATTTTTCGTATAATATTTTATCAATAAAATCTTGTGACGAAGTTATTCCTGCTGGTAATTTTGCCCAAACAAATAATCCAACACCTTCTTTGTACACTTCACAACCCAGCTTCTCGGCTAATTGTTCTGTTAAAACTCTTCTTTTTTTATAAACAGCGTTCATCGAACCGAACCAAGATTGATCGCTTTTCAATGCTGCAATCGCTCCTTTTTGAATTCCGAAGAACATTCCGCTGTCCATATTGCTTTTTACTTTCAAAACAGCATCAATGCAAGCTGCATTTCCTAAAACCATTCCCACTCGCCAACCTGCCATATTGAAGGTTTTTGACAAAGAATTAAGTTCCAATGCTACTTCCTTCGCTCCTTCCACTTGCAATAAACTCATCGGTTTGTCATTCAAGACAAAACTATACGGATTGTCGTTAATCAATAATATGTTGTGATTTTTGGCGAAAGTCACCAACTTTTCGAACAATGCTAAACTTCCACTTGCACCTGTCGGCATATGCGGATAACCCAACCACATTATTTTAACTTTGGATAAATCTAATTTTTCTAAAGCTTCAAAATCAGGTTCCCAATTATTTTTTGCTGTCAAATCGTAATAAACTGGAACTGCTCCTACTAAATTCGTCACCGAAGTATAAGTTGGATATCCTGGATTTGGAATCAAAACCTGGTCTCCTTCGTTCAAAAACGCCAATGAAATATGCATAATTCCTTCTTTGGAACCCATCAAAGGCAAAATTTCAGTATTCGGATTCAAAGCAACTCCATAATTATTCTGATAAAAATCAGCCATTCCAGTTCTCAATTCTGGCAATCCTTGGTAACTTTGATATTGATGCGCATTTTCTTCTTGCATTGCCAAAGTTACAGCGTCAATAACCGCTTGTGACGGTCTCAAATCTGGGCTTCCAATTCCCATATTAATGATGGGTTTCCCTTCCGAAGCCAATTGACGTACTTCGCGAAGTTTTGAAGAAAAATAATATTCTTCAACTATTTCCAGGCGCTTTGCTGTTTTGATCATATTTGTAATTATTCGTAACTCTCTCCTATTTTGGTATTTACTCCGTCTGTTCGCGCTTTGTGCTCGGGTGTTTTTTGCCTTTTGGAATTTCCTTTTTTAAGGCTTTGTATTTTTATATTCTCCTAATACTTTGAAATATTCTGCCATAATTTCCATCAATGATTTTGCTTTGGCGTAATCTTCGTATTTATCGAAAGTAACGTCCACAAAAAACGAATATTTCCAAGGGGTTTCAATTTTGGGTAAGGATTGAATTTTGGTTAAATTCAGTTTACAATCGCTCATTACGTTCAAAACTGCTGCCAAACTTCCACGTTTATGATCCAACTCAAATTTTATTGAAGCCCGATTAATTTCACTTTCCTCTACAAATGAATTCTCCTTTTTGATAATAACAAAACGTGTCATATTGTTATTAATAGTTTGAATTTCTGGTGCTAAAATTTCTAAGTCATACATTTCAGCTGCAGTTTTACTACCTATTGCAGCAATTCCAGAAAGTTGCTTTTTCTGGATTCTACGAGCAGTTTCTGCAGTATCTTTATCTTCGACCAATTTAATTTTCGGATATTTTTTCAAGAATTCCATACATTGCAATAAAGCCATCGGATGTGAATGAACTTCTAAAATATCCTTCATTTTTTGCCCTTTCAGAGCCATTAAATTTTGATGAATATCTAAATAATGCTCACCAATAATGTGCAAATCATTATTGTCGATCAAGGCATAATTTGGAATGATTGGTCCTGCAATGGAATTTTCAATGGCCATAACTGCAATATCTGATTTTCCTGACAACAAGCTATCAATCAATTTATCAAATGATAAACATTCGTCAACTTCTACATCAACGCCAAAATACTCCTGCGCCACCTGATGGTGAAAAGAGCCAATTATACCTTGTATTGCAATTTTTGTTTTCATTTACACTCAAAAAAAAATCCTGATTTTCATCAGGATTGTATATTAGTTTTATTTGTTTCTTAATCTTTCAAATAACCATAGACAATCCTTACTTCCTAAAGAAGAAATAGTAAGTATTGCTAAAATAAAAACGGTTAGTTGAC
>CAMBHH010000082.1 GCA_945866505.1 Flavobacterium psychrophilum | reverse complement strand
CTTTATAGTATCCCATTAAAACTTACTGAATTACAACAAATTCCTTTAAGAAGTTTTGTTGCCACTGCATTTCCTAAAATGTCTAAAGCAAGCTTACATCATAAAATAGATGAAGTAAAAGATTTGTTTTACTCCTATACTGGTGCACTGACCTATTTATTTGTATTTATAAGTTTGTTCACCTTTATATTCGCCGAGTTTTTTGTGTTTTTACTTTCGGGAAATCAATATCTAAAAACAGATCCAATTACCGGATTTAATGTCATTGATATTGTTCGTGTATTTTCAATTTACGGACTTTTATTGCCCATAGATCGAATGACTGGCATCGGTCTTGACAGCATAAACAAGCCAAATATTAATGCTTTAAAAGTGTTTTTTATGGTAATTGCTAATGTTGTTGGAGATTTAATAGCCATTTTTATCTTCAAATCTTTGCTACTTGTAGCAGTCGCATCAATACTATTTACATTAGTCGGTATTTGGCTAGGAATGTATTTTTTGAATAAAGAATTGACATTATCGTTCAAAGAAATTTTTTCAAGTGGGCTAAAATTCTATTCTGTGCTTCTTAATAAAGCCACCAATAACCGCTATGAGGGTTACTTAAAAATAACTAAAAAAGTAAAGTAAATGACAAGCGTCAATATAAACCCTTTTGATGAAAATTCTGGCTCAGGTGCTATAACTAAACCTAAGGCTTTGCTACTGCTATTTATAGCAGCTGTCTTTTTTGCTGTAATACTTGCTAAATTAGAAATGACTGGTTTAGGGATTTTATTTGCATTGATTTTTGGTGGTTTGTATTTATATAAGCTATTTAACCATCCTATATTAGGATTTTTTACAGCAATTGGACTTAATTTCTTAGTACTTGGCGCAACACGCTATATTCCCGGACTACCCCTAGGTTTCGGTATTGACGGCATTATTATTTTGACCTATTTAGCCTTATTTTTTTCTAAATTTAAAGAAAGAATTGATTGGTCTCCAGTTAATAAGAACATTACCTACTTTGCAGCTATATGGTTATTGTATTGCATATTTCAACTCGTAAATCCAGAAGCTCGAAGTGTAGAGGCTTGGATTGCGGGCAGAGGTATTGGGTTTTATTTCTTTTTGTTTATTCCGCTAACTTTGATGCTTATAAACACTCAAAAAAAACTGGATGTGTTTCTTTACGTATGGGGTGTTTTCTCCATAATAGCGACACTAAAGGGAATGATTCAATTGTTTTTTGGAGTAGATGAAGCAGAACAAGCATGGCTTAATGGCGGCGCAGCCCAAACCCATATTTTATTTGGCAAGTTAAGAATTTTTTCCTTTATGAGTGATGCAGGCCAATTCGGCGCTAACCAAGGACTTGCCGGTGTGGTTGGCATTCTTTATTCTATGTCTAAAAAAGGATTACCAAAAATATTTTTTCTCACAATGGGTATATTGGGACTTTATGGAATGCTAATATCAGGCACTAGGGGATCAATAAGTGTACCCTTCGCAGGTTTTATGACCTATTTTATTTTGAGTAAAAATGTACGCGTTGTTGTTGTTGGCTTTACGCTAGTAATTATGTTGTTTGTATTTTTTAAATTTACAATGATTGCAAATGGAAATGATCAAATAAGAAGAATGAGATCGGCTTTTGACCCCAATGAACCATCATTACAAGTACGACTTAACAATCAAAAAATCCTTAAAGGTTATTTGGCATCAAGGCCATTTGGCGGTGGTATAGGACACGCTGGTGATAAGGCACAGCGATTTTTGCCAAACGCTTTTCTTTCACATGTGGCTACAGATAGCTGGTATGTCATGATATGGGCCGAGCTGGGAATCATTGGTTTAACAATCCATTTGTGTATTTTGTTTTTTGTTCTCGGAAAAGCTTCATTAAAAGTCATGTTTAAAATTCGAGATCCTATAGCAAAGCAAAAACTAAGTGCCCTGATTGCGGGAATTCTTGGAATAATGGCAGCGTCTTATGGGAATGCGGTTTTTGGTGGGATGCCCACAGCCTTATTAATGTATGCTTCATTGGCAATAATCTCTAATCCAGAAACTTTTGATACGCCAGTTGAAGAAACTGAATTGCAATTACTAAAAAATTAGAAAATAACTAAGGTATAAAAACCAAGTGTAAAACCTTTAAAAACCCAAATTATGAACTATAGAAATATTACCGATTTGAATAATATCATCCTAAAAAGATTAAATATTATTCCCCGTGATTTCGATTTGATAGTTGGTGTGCCTAGAAGCGGTATGCTTCCAGCCAATTTATTGTCTTTGTATTTAAACAGGCCTTATACTGACATTCATTCCTTTTTGAATGGTCATATTTATAAAGCAGGTGCAAGAAGCCAATTCTTTGATATTTCCGAATTTAAAAAAATATTGGTGGTAGATGACAGCATTGCCTCTGGTTCGGCGATGGTAGAAGTAAGAGAAAGTTTAAAACATCTGGAATCAAAATTTGACATAAAATATTGTGCCGTTTATATTATTGCTGGAAAAGAAAAAATGGTAGACTACTTTTTTGAAATTGTACCATTGCCAAGATATTTCCAATGGAATATTTTAAACCATACCACTTTAGAAAAAGCCTGTTTTGATATTGATGGTGTATTGTGCGCAGACCCCTTACCAGAACAAAATGATGATGGTCCAAAATATATAGATTTTCTTTTGAATGCTCCTCCTCTATTTATTCCTGGCAGTAAAATTGGAACTGTTGTAACCTCTCGTTTAGAGAAATACCGCAAAGAAACCGAAACTTGGTTAAAGGCTAACAATATCAAATACAATGATTTGGTAATGTTAGACTTGCCAAATATGGAAGCCCGTCAACGAGCCAATAATCACGGAGATCATAAAGCTAAAGCTTATATGGCTAAACCGTATGTGTTATTCGTTGAAAGTGAATACCACCAAGCGGTGGAGATCAATAGATTGTCGAAAAAACCGGTTTTGTGTACAGCAAATTTTGAGATGATTTTTGAGGCAGAATCTTTAATGTACAATCTGAAAAGCGGAAAACACTTTCCCTTTTTGCGAAAATATGCTTTAAAAATAAGAGATATAATACGAAAATTAAAAAAATAGTGCCTGAGACATCACTCACTTTATTAACCGATGACTTGTCTTTCCAAAATCTTAAAAACAAAATTTAATTGATGTCTTATGGTAGTATTTAATCTAATACAAATTGTTTTGCTGATCTTTTTGGGATTGGCTACACTCTACATTTTTGTGTTTTCAATTGCAGGTTTGTTTTACAAACAGCCCACTTTTAAATCTAAAGGAGAACAAAAAAAAATTGCAGTGCTCATTCCCGGATACAAAGAAGATGAAGTCATCATTGAAGTAGCTAATTCGGCATTATTACAAGATTATCCAGCCCATCTTTTTGATGTAATTATTATAGCGGATTCCTTTTTAAAAGAAACTCTCGATCAATTAAAAGTATTGCCAATAAAACTGATTGAAGTTAGTTTTGATAAAAGTACCAAGTCTAAAGCTTTGAATAAGGCGATGGCGACTCTCACCGAAAACTATGAGATTGCCGTTGTTCTAGATGCCGACAATTTAATGGCCCGTGATTTTTTAGGTAAAATTAATGCTGTTTTCGAACAGGGTTTTATTGCAGTTCAAGGTCATAGAACAGCAAAAAACACGAATAATTCTTGGGCAGTTCTAGACGCTGTTAGTGAAGAAATAAACAATCATATTTTCAGAAAAGGCCATATAGCATTGGGACTTTCATCTGCCATCATTGGCTCGGGGATGGCTTTTAAATACGATTATTTTAAATCGCTTATGTCAACCGTTACAGCTGTAGGTGGTTTCGACAAAGAAATCGAGTTAAAAATGTTAAAGGCAGGACATAAAATTATTTACCTTGACCATGCCTTAGTTTATGATGAAAAAATTCAAAAAGCAGATGTTTTTGGCAACCAAAGAAGACGTTGGCTTTCAGCACAACTGCATTATTTTAGAAAAGATTTTTTAAATGCTCTAAAAGACCTTTTGACAAAAGGAAATATTGATTATTTCGACAAAGCAATTCAATTTATTCAGCCGCCAAGGGTTTTATTATTAGGTGGTGTCATCGTTTTTGGAGGATTATTTGTAATCAGCAATTACCTCTTTAACAATGAAATCATATATACTAATTGTTGGGGTATCATTGCAATAGCCTGTGTTTTGTCATTCCTTTTTTCAATACCAAAATCATTTTACAATACCAAAACGCTTCAAGCTTTACTGAGTTTACCAAAAGGGATGTTTATGATGCTTTTGTCATTGTTGAAAATAAAAGGGGCTAACAAAAAATTTATTCATACCAAACATGGTACTACCAATTAAAATTTTAAAATAGTTAGTACAATGTTCCATAAAAACTAAAATAGAATGAAAATAGGAATTGAAGGTCAACGCCTTTTTCGCAAGAAAAAACATGGTATGGATATGGTGGCTTTGGAATTGATAAGAAACCTGCAACTTATTGATACCGAAAATGAGTATTTTATCTTCGTAAAACCGGATGAAGACAATACCGTTTTAAAGGAAACCCCGAATTTTAAAATTATTCAACTTGATGGAGGTTCCTATCCAATGTGGGAACAAATAGCATTGCCTAAGGCTGCCAAAAAATACGGTTGTGAGATTTTGCATTGCACCAGTAACACCGCTCCCATTTTTACTGACATTCCATTGATTACCATTCTGCACGACATTATTTATATGGAGAGCAGTTATTATAAAATACTGACCGGAAGTGCAACTCCCTATCAAAAATTTGGCAACGCTTATCGAAAATTAATTGTGCCTTGGGTTGTTAAAAAAAGTGATAAAATAGTTACCGTTTCCCATTTTGAGAAAAATCGGATTGGGGAGTTTTTTGGAATGAAAGATGACAAACGTCTCACCGCAATTTACAATGGGGTTAGCACTCATTTCAAACCAGTTACCGATGAATCAGAATTAAAAAGAGTCAAAGAAAAGTATCATTTACCGGATCATTTTTTCTTTTTCCTTGGTAATACCGATCCTAAAAAAAATACCATTGGAACCTTAAAAGCTTTTTCAGATTTCCTAAAGCAAAGCAAATCCGATTATAAATTAGTGATGCTGGATTATGATGCCCGCGAACTCGAAAAATTGTTACTTGAAATTGGCGACAAAGACCTCATCAATAGCATTGTGTTAACAGGATATGTAATCAATACGGATTTACCAGCCATTTATTCTTTATGTACTATTTTTCTATACCCATCCTTACGTGAAAGTTTTGGTATTCCAATGCTAGAAGCTATGGGCTGTGGTGTGCCTGTAATTACCTCTAATACTTCGTCAATGCCAGAAGTTGCAGGTGATTCGGCCCACGTTATCAATCCGTATAATCCTGAAGAAATCACGCAGGCTATTATCAAAATCCTTGGTGATCCGGCTTATTATGAGTCACTCTGTAAAAAAGGAATAGATCGAAACAAATTATTTTCATGGAAAAATATGGCCGAACAAGTTCTTCTATTGTATAATGAAATAAAAACGCAACATTATGATTAAGGGAAAAGATATTATAGTGGTCGGAATACAAGCTTGGGATATAGAAATAGGCAGTAACTGTAAAAATATTGCTTTAGAATTTGCCAAAAACAATCGCGTACTTTATGTGAATCCTCCAATGATGAAATCTACGGAGCGTAACGACAAACACAAAGAAAGCATTCAAAAAAGGATACGAATTAAAAAAGGTTTAGAAACAGACCTAGTCGAAATTGGGCACAATTTATGGAATTTATATCCCAAAAATACCATTGATTCTATTAATTGGATTCCATTACATTCCGTTTTTAAAATATTAAATAAAAGAAATTCACGCCGATTTGCCAATGATATTCAAACTGCGGTTTCCCGTTTGGATTTCAAAAATGTAATTCTCTTTAATGACAGTTCGATGTTTTTAGGCCAGCATTTAAAGGAATTTTTGAAGCCACAAGTATATGTTTATTATATGCGAGATTATCTTGTAAAAGTACCTTATTGGCAAAAACACGGAGAACGTTTAGAGCCTGAAATTATTAAACTCGCAGATGTATTGACTACCAATTCAGAATTTTTCTCCGACTTTGGTTTGCAATACAATCCGAATAGCTTTATGGTAGGTCAAGGATGTGATGTTTCGCATTTTAGCGATGAAAATGATACTATAAAAATCCCAGATGAATTCAAAGACATTCCAAAACCAGTAATTGGTTATGTGGGTTCTTTGACCACATTGAGACTTGATATAGCCCTGATTGTGCATCTTGCAAATCAAAGAAAAAATTGGAGTATTGTATTAGTAGGTCCTGAAGACACAGACTTCAAAAATTCTAATTTGCACCATTTATCCAATGTTTATTTTTTAGGAAGCAAAGATGAATCTGAGTTACCTGCTTATGTCAAAGGGTTTGACGTGGCAATGAATCCACAGTTGGCTAACGATTTAACAATTGGAAATTATCCCCGAAAAATTGATGAATATTTAGCCATGGGAAAACCCATAATTGCTACCCAAACCAAAGCAATGGAAATGTTTAAAGAGTGTGTTTATTTAGGTGCTACCAAGGAAGATTACATCAGTTTAACCGAAAAAGCTTTGGCTGATAATTCTAAAGAGCTGATTGCTAAAAGAATACATTTTGCTAAAAGTCATACTTGGGAGAACAATGTTAAAGCTATTTACAATGCCATTATAACTTCAACTAAAAATCGTATAAAATGGGATTAAAAGAAAAAATAAAATCGAATGAATCTATAAAAAAATGGGTTCATTGGTCCATTCTTATTCCTAAACAAACCAGACCCAGACTTTGGATCAAATGGTTTGTGAATCCTTTTTATCATAAAAAAGGCAAGGGTGCTTATATTAGACCCAGAACGAGAATGGACGTTGTCCCTTGGAATAGATTTGAATTGGGAATAGATTCTACAATTGAAGATTTTTCGGCTATAAACAATGGAGTTGGCGATGTCATTATTGGCGATAGAACTAAAATTGGATTAAGCAATACCATTATTGGGCCAGTTAAGATAGGAAATGACATTAGGCTTGCACAGAATATAACGCTGTCCGGCTTAAATCATAACTACGAAGATGTAAGTCTTCCAATTCATGTGCAAGGCGTTTCTACAGCTCCTATTATTGTTGAAGATGACTGCTGGATTGGAGCCAATGTAGTTGTCGTAGCAGGAGTTACCATTGGCAAGCATTCTATTGTTGCGGCGGGAAGTATTGTTACCAAAAATATTCCTCCGTTTTCAGTTGCTGTAGGCAATCCAGCAAGAGTGATTAAAACGTACAATCCTGAGACCAAAACTTGGGAAAAAGCTATCTAGTAATCATAAAACCATCAAGATTTTATAAAATGAATTCGGATAAAGATCAAACTATAGAAACGCTCAGAGGTGCCGTTATCATTTTGGTAGTTATAGGTCATGTTATCGGATCGGAATCAGATGGTGGCATGATGGTTCGTGATGATTCTTTTTTACGTTATTTTTACGACACCTTTATAGACTCCATACAAATGCCTCTTTTTACGGTCATTGCTGGATGGGTCTATACCCTTAAACCTGTTAGTTACGAAAAAACAAATGATTTTATACTAAAAAAAGTGATGCGGGTTCTTGTGCCAATGTTAGTCGTTGGAATGTGCTATTTTTTGGTTCAATATTTTACACCCGGAACAAATAACAAAGGAAATCTCTTGGATATTTGGAAATTACTGTTATTTCCGTACACCTTATATTGGTATTTATATTCGCTATTTCTTGTTTTCGTTATTATGGCGTTTATTGATTCCTTCAATAAAATGAATACCATCAATAGCTGGTTTGTATTTTTTGGTGTTTCCCTTTTTACTTTACTAATCCGAGACGTGGTTATTTCTGAGGAACTGCCTAATTATTTCAGTTACAAAGGAGCAATGTATTTATTGCCTTATTTTATTTTAGGAGTTGGTTTAAACCGATTCAAAGTCTTTTTTCAAAGACAGCATATGAAATATTCCATCCCAATAATTTTGGTACTTTGTATAACCATCCAACAATTATCTTGGTTTAAAGTCATTGATTACACTGTTTACAAAGACAATATAATCGGTTTGCTAATTGGAATTACAGGAACTATATTGCTATTAAGGTATCGATTTGAAACAAAATGGTTAATCTGGTTTGGCGGTTTTGCCTATTCCATTTATTTATTTCACGGCTTCGGAACTGCCAGCGGAAGAATTATTGCTAAGAGGTTTGATATTCAATCTTCTGCTTTAATTTTTACTGTTTCTTTAGTTGCGGGCCTGTCATTGCCTATTCTAACCGAAAAAATTCTGAAACGATTTAAGATCACACGATTGCTGTTTCTTGGAAAAAAATAATTATATATTGCCTTCAAATTTATAAACCTATTAAACTGATCTAATATGCTAATTTTAAAAATTATTTTTTGGATACTACTTTTCATAATAGTATATACTTATGTGGGTTATGGTATTTTGTTATACCTAATTATTAAAATTCGTCGGGTTTTTAATATTGGCAAAAAACCTATTCTTAATCCTGATTATGAACCAGAGGTGACCTTGTTTATAGCCGCTTATAACGAAAAGGATTATGTTGATGCTAAAATGAAAAATTCATTAGAATTGGATTACCCAAAAGAAAAATTAAACATCATTTGGGTTACCGATGGTTCCGATGATGGCACGCCAGATTTAGTACGTAAATATCCAAACACAACGGTACACCATTTAGATGCGAGAAACGGAAAAATTGGTGCGATGAACCGTGGTATGGCATTTGTTAAAACACCTATAGTCATATTTAGTGATGCCAATACTGGACTTGGTAAAGAATCCATCAGACGCATTGTAAATTTATTTGCTACGCCCAAAGTAGGTTGTGTTTCAGGGGAAAAAAGAATTATAAATAAAGAAACGGATGTTGCCTCTGGAGCAGGCGAAGGCTTGTATTGGAAGTATGAATCTACTTTGAAAAAATGGGATGCTGAATTGTATTCCGTTGTTGGAGCGGCCGGCGAATTGTTTGCGATTAGAACCGAATTGTATCGCCACGTAGAGCCTGATACTTTACTCGATGATTTCATAATTTCACTAAGAGTCGCACAAGATGGGTATACTATTCAATATGATCCTGATGCTTACGCAATTGAATCGGCTTCTGCCAATGTAAAAGAAGAATTAAAACGAAAAATTCGAATTTCTGCAGGAGGAATTCAAGCCATCGTTAGGTTACGGTCTTTACTTAACATTTTTAAATATGGTACGCTTTCATTTCAATACATTTCACACCGTGTTTTGCGTTGGACTTTAACTCCACTCTGTTTAGTTGTATTAATACCACTGCTATTTGTCCTAGCTTTTAATGAGGGGCTTTTTAGTTTTGGACTTTATTCCATTATGTTTTGGTTGCAACTGCTTTTCTATGTTGCTGCATTAACAGGTTGGTTTCTTGAAAATAGGGAAACAAGGATAAAAATTCTATTTGTTCCTTATTACTTTTTCATTATGAACTTATCGGTTGTATTAGGATTTTTTCGCTACATGAAAAAATCACAATCTGTGAACTGGGAAAGATCGAAACGCGCAAACTAAATAGAAATAGTAAATAGTAATAACCCTATCAATAACTATTAAAGATGAATAGAAGAACAGCCATTAAAGGGATTTTGGGAGTCGCAGGACTTGGTTACGCTTCAGTAATTGGTGTAAAATATTTCATTGGACATTCTAACCAAGAAAGAGGAAAATTAAAAGCTCAGGCGACCCTAATTGCCGAATTAGCAAACGTTATTATACCTCCAACAACAACTCCAGGTGCTAAAGAAGCATTGGTACACGAATATATAATTAGTTATATGGAAGACTGTGCGCCAATAAAAGAATACAATAATTTCATAAATGGACTGACCGAGTTGCAGGAAAATTGTGTTAGCAACAATAATCATAATTTTGAAAAATGTAACGCGATTCAAAAAATTAAAATTGTAGAAGATTTAGACAAGAACTCAGGTTCCAACGGCTTATTTTCGAAAATTAGTAATAAATTACAAGGACGCCCTTTTTACGATATTTTAAAATCATTAACCATCGAAGGTTACTGTACTTCCGAACTTGGCGCTACAAAACATTTAGAGTACCAACTTATTCCAGGAAAATATATAGCCATTACCAAGCTTGGTGTTAATCAAAAATCGTGGGCAACAAAATAATTAGACTATGAAAAATCAAACAACAGAAAATACTTTTGATGCTATTGTAGTAGGTTCAGGTATCAGTGGAGGTTGGGCAGCCAAAGAGCTCACTGAAGGAGGTTTAAAAACTTTGCTATTAGAAAGAGGTCGCAAAGTAGATCATATTGTCGATTATACAACTGCTTTACAAAGTCCTTGGGATTTTAAAAACAGAGGTCATTTATGCAACAAAGATTTGGAAGAAAGACCCGTCCAAAGCAGTCATTGTGATGACACCAATAAACATTTTTATGTCAACGATAAGCAGCACCCATACACTCAAGTTAATCCTTACAAATGGATTAGAGGGTATCAGGTTGGTGGTCGATCATTAACTTGGGGACGTCAGTGTTACCGCCTTTCTGATTTGGATTTTGAAGCCAATAAAAAAGATGGGCACGGAGTGGATTGGCCAATTCGATACAACGATTTAGCCAAATGGTACGATTACGTTGAGGAATATGTTGGAATTAGTGGTCGTGCAGAATCGCTACCGCACTTGCCAGACGGTATTTTTTTGCCACCAATCCCAATGAACGCTGTAGAATTGCATTTACAAGAAAAAATTAGTACAGAATATTCAGATCGGGTTATAATAAATGGCAGAGTCGCCAATTTAACCGAGGCTAAAAAAGGCCGAGGACCTTGTCAATATCGCAATCTATGCAGTAGAGGATGTCCATTTTCTGGCTATTTTAGCAGCAATTCATCAACATTGTTAGATGCTCAGGAAACTGGTAATTTAACCCTAAGACCAGATTCTATTGTAAAAGAAGTACTATATGATGAAGTGCAAAAAAAAGCAATTGGTGTAGTTGTAATTGATGCAATAACTAAAAAGGAAACGAATTATTATGCGAAAATAATATTCTTAAATGCCTCAGCCATAGCAACCGCTGCCATTTTACTGAATTCTGTTTCGCCGTCTTTTCCTAATGGTCTGGGTAATTCTAGCTTACAAGTTGGGCACAATCTAATGGATCACGTAGTAAATGAAGGTTCTTATGGGACATTTGACGGGTTACAAGACAAATATTATGAAGGCAGATCTCCCGGAACATTTTATATACCAAGATTTCAAAATTTAGATACTAAAACAGAAAAAACTGATTTTTTAAGAGGTTATGGTATTCAAGGCAAAGGAGAAAGAGAAAATTGGCAATCAGTGGATACAGTTGGTTTTGGGGTTTCTTTAAAAGCTAATTTGGCAACTCCAGGAAAATGGGAAATTGCTCTTGGTGGACGAGGAGAATCGTTACCCAATTATGAAAACAAAATTACACTAGATTCCGAAAATGTAGATCAATGGGGGCTTCCCATAATTAAGGTCGACTTTAAATACAGAGAAAATGAATTGGCTATGCTGGAACATATGACTAAAGCCAGCGAGGAAATGCTAACCAAAGCAGGTTTTAAAAATGTTGGAAGTTATAGAACTTATCCTGATCCAGGCTCAGCAGTACACGAAATGGGAACTGCAAGAATGGGACTTGATCCCAAAACTTCAGTTTTAAATAAATACAACCAAATGCACGATGTAAAAAATGTTTTTATCACTGATGGAAGCTTTATGACCTCTTCTGGTTGCCAAAATCCGTCCTTAACTTATATGGCAATTACCGCCAGAGCATGCCAATTTGCTCTTAAACAATTTCAGTCCAATCAATTATGAAAAAAATAAAATTAGCATTATTATTTGGTTTATTGTGCTTTATAGCGTTGCAGATAACAATTTATGTTATTAGAAAACCTTCGTATACCATACAAACCGATGGAAAATTATATATTGTAAATAAACGCAGCAGCAGTATTACGGTTTTTGATTTGTTTAAGGGCAAAGAAATCGCAGAAATTCCTATTGAAGTAGAACCTCACGATCCAACAACTTTGACTAACCAAAGTAAAGTTGTGGTTACTAATTACGGAACTCCAGACGTTTTAGGAAAAAGCATCACGGTTATCAACGCAAAAACTAATACAATAGAAAAAACAATTGAGTTAGAGGGAAGTATAGCACCACACGGAATCGTTGCTTTTCCAAAATCCAATAAAGTAGGAGTGGTTACCGATATAGGTAATAATTTGTTAGTGGTAGATGTAGAAAAAGGAATTGTCGAAAAAAACATACCAACTCAACAAATAATCAGTCATCTTCTAGTACTTCATCCCAAAAAACCGTTTGCGTATGTATCCAACATTAACTCGGGTTCTGTTAGCGTTATTGACCTAAATTTGGATAAAGTAATTAAAATTATTCCTTGCGGATTCAAAACAGAAGGTATTGACATTACGCCTGATGGTTTGGAACTTTGGGTAACCAACAATAAAGAAAACACAATTTCTGTTATCAACACTGCCACGTACCAAATTACAAATACTTTAACCAGTGGAAAAGAGTCCTTGAGACTCAAGTTTTCAATTGACGGCAAACATTGTTTGGTTACGAATGCAAGCGATGGAACCATTTCTGTTTATGACCAGCACACTAAAAAGCAAATCAAAACGATAAGACTTCACGGAAAGGCTAATCTGGTTGAAAAAATACTTTATCATACGCCCCGCCCCGTTGGTATTTTAATTCATCCTAATGGGTTATATGCTTTTGTGGCTAATTCCAATGCTAATAGAATTGAAGTGATTGATATGAAAACATTTACTGTAATTAGTACTATTGCAACAGGTAAAATCCCAGACGGTTTAGCTTTAATCAATTAATTTTAGCTCGTGCATGAAACGACTTATCTATGTTTTTGTAGCATTTGTAATGGTTTACTTATTGTTGCGACTATCACTTGCTGTTTTTAGATTACCATCTTATACTATCAAAACCAGTGGAAAATTATATGTTATTAATAAAATAAGTGAAGATATTCAAGTTATTGATCTATTTACTGGAAAGGAAATAGCAGAAATTCCTATTGATATTCTTTCTCATGAAATTGTAACAACCGCTAATGAAAATAGAGTTGTTTATACAAATTATGAGTCTACCAATGGAAACCCCATTAAAGTTATTAACACCAAAAACAATAAATTTGAAAAAAATATAAGTTTAAACAGGAACATAAAAGTAAATGGCATTGTGGCTACACATAATACAAATGAAGTTGCTGTAATCGATTATGTAAACAATGACTTATTAGTAATTAATGTTGAAACCAATAAAATTGAAAGGCAGATAAACACCAAACAAAAAAAGAGCCATCTACTAGTATTCCATCCTAACAAATTGATAGCTTATGTAACTAATATTGACTCGGGTTCCATTAGTGTAATTGACATAAATCTCAACAAAGTTATTAAAATAATTCCTTGTGGTGTAGGAAGAAAAGGCATTGATATTACCCCTGACGGGTCAGAAATTTGGGTGACCAACACCAAAGAAAGTTCGATAACGATTATAAACACATCTACTTTTGAAATTGTAAATACCTTAAAAACAGGCGTCGAGCCTTTAAAGTTAAAATTCTCTACAGATGGTAAATATTGTTTAGTGGTAAATGCTGTTGATGGCGCTATCGCAGTCTATAATCAAGCATCCAAAGAGAAAATTAAGAACATCATTCTTAATGGTAAAACAACGTTACTAGAAAAAATACTTTACCATACACCACGTCCAGTTAATATCTTAATGCACCCAAATGGATTATATGCTTTTGTGGCCAATTCCAACGCCAACAAAATTGAAGTAATTGATATGAAAACTTTTACTGTAGTTAGCACCATCGGAACGGGTAAAATTCCAGACGGAATGGCATTTGTGAAATAGAATAAATGTTAAAATAAAGTTCCTCTGAAAATAAAAAAGTATTGCAAACTTTTTCCTTACAGTAAAAACTAGTGAAAATTACTCGCAACGATTTAACAAGGAATAAAATAGTCGGTTTTAGTACTCAGTATAATTATCTTTTTAACCCAGATTACGCATTAGAAAAAAACAACTAAATTTGAGTTCAAAATCCTAATGCGTAGCATTAGAAAAATCAACACTATGGAATTCGATGTATCCTTTACCAATAAAGAGATTACGCCTTGGGGCGGTATGGTTTTTTTGAAG
>CAMBHH010000081.1 GCA_945866505.1 Flavobacterium psychrophilum | reverse complement strand
GAGCGCACTCGGCTTACTCCTTTTAATAATTCGTTGTTTTCGTGTGTAAATTCGAATCCTAATTCATTGGCAATTTTTTTCCAAGCTAGGAAATGGTATTTTGCGGTATCCACAATCACGCCGTCAAGGTCGAATATAAATGCTTTTGTGTTCATTAATTTTTTAATCTCTCTAGGTTTAATTCCTCGAAGTTCTTCTTCGATTTTTTTGCCACAGATTCACAGATTGAAAAAGATTTTTGTAAATCTGTGAATCCGTGGCTATCATTTCGTTAATACCCTCTGGGAACTCTGCCCAGATGTGTTTTATTTAACTGTTGATATGTGTTCCTTAACAAAAAAGACTGCCAAACCGGCAATCAACATAGAAACTCCTGCTACTACAATTATCGCGATTGGGAAACCTCCAAGCAAAGTAATAATTGTACTTCCTAATAATCCCGCAGCGATTTGTGGAATCGTGATGGTTGCGTTAAACAATCCCATATAAACTCCCATTTTGTCGGCTGGTAAGGAACCAGATAACATAGCATAAGGCATGGCTAAAATGGCTGCCCAAGCTAAGCCTACTCCAGAAATAGATAATAAAAGAACGTTTTTGTCGTGTACAAAATACATCGATGCCAATCCAATTCCTCCGAGTAAAAGTGAAAAACTATAGGTTTTCTTTCTGCCAATTGATTTTGCAATTTTTGGGATAAGGAAAGAAAATAAGGCTGCAACTGCACTATAAAAACCGAACATAACTCCTGTCCAACTTCCAGCTTCATTGAACCCGATTGATTTTGCGTCTAAGGCTTCAGGACCCCAAACTTGGTTTGCGATGGCTCTGGTAGTATAAACCCACATTAAAAATAGGGCAAACCAAGAAAAGAATTGTACAATTCCCAGCTGCCAAAATATTTTTGGGGCATTTTGAAGCAATTTGACGATGCTTGTTTTTTCGGTTACAGTTTTAGCTTCAAGGTCGATGTCGTTGTATTCTGCGTGCTCTTTTGGAGCATATTCTTTGGTTCTAAAAACGGTCCAAAGAACGGTTGCCAACAAAATTGCTCCTCCAACATAGAAAGACCAGATTACTGAAGCTGCCACTTTTTCGCCAGCTGCTGGTACATTTGCAACTCCAGCTTTGGCAAGAATCCAAGGCAATAGTGAACCGAAAACAGCTCCAAAATTGATTAAAGCACTTTGCAAAGAATAGCCAAGATTTTTTTGTTCATCATTGACCATATCGCCAACTAAGGCTCTAAAGGGTTGCATGGTTACATTGAACGACGTGTCCATCAAGAGAAGCATTACGGCACCAAAAAATAATGGTGGTAACAAATAGGTAAAGTATTCCGCATTGGGCATAAAAAACATGGCCAATGCTGAAACGATTGCACCAAAAAAGATAAATGGAATTCTGCGTCCAAGCCGTGTCCAAGTTTTATCGCTTGAAAGTCCAATGATGGGCTGAACAATTAAACCTGCAAGAGGTGCTGCTAGCCAAAAATATCCAATGCTGTGCACATCAGCGCCGAGGGCTTCTAATATCCTGCTGGTATTACCATTTTGAAGGGAATATCCAATTTGTACTCCGAGGAATCCAAAACTTAGATTCCAGATTTGCCAAAAACTTAATTTGGGTTTTTTCATTATCGTATATTATATTAAATGTACGATAAGCACCTTGCTTATCAAAACTTAACTTATTTTTCGAAGTAAAAGTAACAGTTTTGAATTCTGTAAATGTATTAAAAGAAGTTAGAAGTTAGAAGCTAGAAATTAGAAAAGTATTAATTTCAAAAACTACAACGTAATAGTGTGAATAAGTTTTTAAAATCAATAGCAATATCAATAGCAATATCAATGACAATAACAAAGGTAATTACAATAACAATATCAATGAAAAAAATAAATGCGGATTAGAATACAATTGAATATTGAAATTGCTATTGGTATTGAAATTTTTTAATGAGTTGATTCTCTCTCTATTAAATGCGTTTCAATTACAACGGTCTTGTAAACTTCGTCATTTTCTTCTGTTTCTATTGCTTCTTCTTCGGCTTCCAATCTTTCAATAAGCATTTTTGCTGCTACGCTTCCCATTTCTAGTCCGTTTTGGCTTACAGTTGTAATAGTTGGCGTTGAATATTTGGATATAATTCCATCTGTAAAAGCTATAACTGCAAGATCTTCAGGAACTTTAATTCCTCTTTTATTAGCCATTTTGATGATGGTTACTGCAAATAATTCGTTAACCGCAAAAACAGCATCAAAAGCTTTGTCTTCAAGTAGTTGGGCTATTGTGATTTCGCAATTGTCAACGTTTTCAATTTTAATAATTAAATTTTCATCAAAAGGCAATCCATTATCTCGTAGCGCTTTGGTATATCCATCAGTTCTAAATTTTCCAACGCTCACATAATCGACAGTGGTAACAAGAGCAATTTTTTTCTTTCCCTTATCAATCAAACTTTGAACGGCCTCGTAAGCCGCTAGCTCATCGTTAATAATTACTTTATCACAAAGGATGTCGTTCGTCACTCTATCGAACATAACTACAGGCATTCCTTGACTGATGACTTCGGTAATATGGTGAAAATCGCCTTTATATTGGGTTTCTTTAGAAAGCGACATAATAAATCCGTCGATACTGCCATTGGCTAACATTTCCATATTGAGCACTTCTTTGTCAAAAGAATCGTCTGACAAACAAATAATCACACTATAGCCATTATCATTGGCAATATGTTCGATGCCATCGATGACGGTTGAAAAAAAATAATGTACAATTTCGGGAATAATAATTCCAATGGTTTTTGTTTTTCTGTTTTTTAAACTTAGTGCAATGTTATTGGGTTTGTAATGATAAAACTTCGCAAAAGCCTGAACTTTTAGTCTCGTTTCTTCGCCAATTTCAAGGCTGTTTCTCAATGATTTTGAAACTGTTGAAATCGATACATCTAGTTCTTTTGCAATTTGTTTTAGGGTTACTTTCTTTTTCATGTTTTAAAATTTGATAAAAATCATTTTCTTAATAAAGATAAAATATTTATTAGATTTTGGTAATTATACAGGCACAAAATTATTAAAAAGGAAAAACTTTTCAACACTATCACGTTTTCGTAACGGATTAAATTTTTACCTTTGTTGTAAGTATTAATAATTATCTAATTTTGAAGTTCGAAGTAAAGGTAATTTCAAACAATAACCTAATTAATTTAAACAAAAAGTATGAAAACAATTTACAAAAAGTTGTTATTTTTATTACTATTTTTACCCTTCAGCGTTCTTGCACAAGTAACATTGGTAGGTACGGTTGTAGATTCAAAAACCAATCAGCCTATTCCTGGTGTAAATGTAGTAATTCAAGGTTCTGCAAACGGAACACAAACAGATTTTGACGGTAAATATAAATTGCAAAAAATAAATAAAGGTGATAAAATCGTTTTTACCTTTATTGGTTACTCCAGTCAAACAATAACTTTCAATAATCAACAAACATTAAATGTAAGTCTTGCAGATGATGCTAATGAGCTGAAAGAAGTTGTTGTTCAAGTTGGTTATGGAACTGTAAAAAAGAAAGATGCTACAGGAGCCGTTGCTTTAATTACAGCTAAAGACTTCAATAAAGGAGCCATTTTAAACGTTGACGGTTTATTAAATGGTAGAGCCGCGGGTGTGGTTGTTACATCTTCAGGAACTCCAGGTAGTGATCCTGTGATTAGAATTCGTGGAGGTTCTTCCTTACTAGCAAATAATAGTCCGTTAATTGTTGTGGATGGATTGCCTATAGACGGAGGTTTATCTGCCATAAACCCTAACGATATTGAATCTTTCTCTATTTTGAAAGATGCTTCTGCAACTGCAATTTACGGAAATAGAGGTTCGAATGGTGTTATTCTTATTACTACCAAAAAAGGGTCTAAGAAAGACATACAAGTTTCATTAAACACGTTTACGACATTAAATACATTGGCTAGAAAAATAGATGTTTACAATGCTGATGAATTTCGATCCTTAATAACCGAAAAAGCGCCTTTAAAAGCAAATCTTTTAGGAACTTCAAACACAGATTGGCAAGATGAAATTTTTAGTAATTCGTTTACATCGGATATAAATATGTCTGTTTTGGGTAATCTTTTCAAAACGGTGCCTTCAAGATTAACCATCGGAAATACCGATAATAATGGTATTTTAGATACTTCTAATTTTAAAAGATCTACGGCGTCTATTTCATTGAACCCAAGTTTTTTTGATAATCACTTAAGAGTTAACTTAACAGGAAATTATTCGTACACTTTTAGACAGAATGCAAATGAAGGAGCAATAGGAAGCGCTATTTCTTATGACCCAACACAGTCAGTATACGACCCGACTTCAATTTATGCGGGTTACACGGAATGGATTGTTGGAGGACAGCCAAGAGGAACCTCAAATCCAGTAAGTTTATTAAAGGAGACAAGAAACGTCGGAAATCAATTTCGATTTTTTGGAAATATTAATATAGATTATAAATTTCATTTTTTGCCTGAATTGAGAGCTATTATTAATGCTGGTATGGAGAAGCAAGATGGAGATGGAAGTGTAACCGTAAATCCGTTTTCAAGATCAGGGTTTAATAATAATCCAAATTTACCAACCACACAAATTGGGTCTTATTCAGAAAGTTGGTTTCATAATAGAAATGATAACCTAAATGCGCAGTTGAATTATACAAAAGCATTTGGCAAATTGAATTTTGATCTATTAGGAGGTTACGAATACACGCAAAAAGATTATCAAAATTATTATTCAGGAAACAGAAATTTATTTGGTTTAGGAGTAAATGAGGAGGTTAGAGAAGATATTTACACAGATCCGGGGAATAATTTGCAAGCCTTTTTTGGTCGTTTGAATTTAGGATATGATGATAAATATTTATTGACAGTCAATTTTAGACGAGATGGTTCAACAAGGGTTTCTCCAGTAAATAAATGGGCAAATTTTCCAGGAGTTGCTTTTGCGTGGAAAATGAAAGAAGAAAGCTTCCTTAAAGATTCCAAAATTTTTTCGGAGGCAAAGCTCCGATTAAGTTACGGTGAGACAGGTCAGCAAGATTTGGGACAATCGATAGCTTGGATCAAAAAGTATTCAACTTCGGGAAATAACTATTATCAATTTGGTAATGAGTTTATTGTCATTTCTAAACCTGACGGTTACAACGCAAACTTGAAATGGGAAAGGAAAAAAAATTATAATGCAGGATTAGATGTCGCCTTTATTGACAATAGGTTGAAAGCCTCTATAGATGCTTATTTCTCTGAGACTATAGATTTGTTTGCCAATACCAAACTGGGTGCGCTCCAAAATTTAGCAGTTTACGGACCTACAAATATTGGTTCACTTGAAACAAGAGGAATTGATTTCAGCTTGAATTTTGATGCAGTTCAAAAAGATAATTTCACTTTAGGGCTTAACTATAATGTTACGTACAACAAAATTGAAATTACAGATATAGCTACCAATAACGACCCTCAAGGAGGAGTTGGATTAGGAGCTTTTATTCAAACGCATACCATCGGATTATCTCCTTTTTCATTTAGAGTTTATGAGCAAGTGTATACCGCAGACGGTAAGCCAATGGAAGGTGTTTTTGTCGATAGAAATGAGGACGGAAAAATTGATAGTAGTGATCAATACAATTACAAAAAGCCACAGGCTGATGTAACTATGGGTCTTATGTTTAATGGAACATTCTATAAAAATTGGGACTACGCGATGGCTTGGAGAGCAAGTATTGGAAATTATGTTTATGACGATGTAAATGCCAGTAGAGCTTTCTTGGGAACTATTAATGATACGTTTAATCAAACTATTAATAACTCGCCAGTCGATTATAGTACGACTAGTTTTATCGCTGCATCTAAACAATCTGATTATTATATAAAGGATGCTTCGTTCTTAAAACTAGACAACATTACTTTAGGATATAATTTTAGATCTGTTTTCAACACAGATAAGTATTCATTAAGGCTGTATGGTGGTGTTCAGAATGTTTTGACAATTACTGATTACAAAGGAATTGATCCAGAGGTTTTCAATAACGGAATTGATGGGACAATCTTTCCTAGAGCAAGAATGTTTCTGTTGGGTGTAAATGCTAATTTTTAATATTAAAAAATAAATTAAAATGAAAAAATTACTAGAAATAAAGAATTTAAAGTGGGTATTAGTTTTATCTATCTTGTTTTCATTAAGTTCTTGCTTAGATGATTTAAATATTGCGCCTAAAGACGATGATCAGGCGATAAGCGAAGCCTACTTTGCATCAAATCCAGGCTCTTACAAACAGTTTTTGGCCAAGATTTATGCAGGATTTGTAGTTACGGGACAAGAAGGCCCTTCGGGACAATCAGACTTGGGTTCGTCAGTAGATGAAGGATTCTCGCAATATATGAGAGGTTATTGGCAATGTCAAGAATTAACTACAGACGAAGCAATGATTGCTTGGGGAGAAAGCGATAACAAAACGATCAAAGATTTGAATTTTAATACTTGGGATAAAGACAACGTTTTTACAGAAGCTTTTTTTGCCAGAGTATTTTTCCAAATTGGTTTGTGTAATGAATTTTTAAGAGAAACGACTCCAGAAAAGCTAAGTAGCAGAGGTGTAAGTGAAGAATTAAAAACTCAAATCACTAGATTCAGAGCAGAAGTTCGTTTTTTAAGAGCGCTTACTTATTATCACGGAATTGATGTTTTTGGAAACATTCCTTTTATGACAGATGCTGACGTTTTAGGTTTAAAACCATCAATGCAAAATCGCGAATTCGTATTTGATTATATAATTAAGGAATTAGATGCAATTGATGCAGATTTAGCAGCTCCAAAATCTAATGAATACGGTAGAGCCGACCAAGCAGCCGCTTGGATGTTGAAAGCAAAATTATTTTTAAACTCAAAAGTATACACCAAAACGGATAGAAGTGCAGATGCTTTACTTGCAGTTAATAAAGTTATTGCTTCAGGATATAGCATTATTCCAGATAGAAAAAAATTATTTCAAGCTGACAACAATAGTAATGGAGCACAAAACGAAATTATTTTTCCATTAGTGTCTGATGGTTTGAAATCTCAAACTTGGGGAGGAATGACGTATATAGTTCATGCTTCTTGTGATAATGCAGTAGGAACTTTACTTGGCGTAGATTCTGGCTGGAAAGGGTACAGAGTTCGTAAAGAGTTTGCTGAAACTGTAGGGACTGATGACGCTCGTGTTACTTATGTTGCTGGAAATACTGATCCTGCTTCTATAACCAACCCAACGGTCGATACAAATCAAGACGCGTTTTTGCAAGGAAAAAAATTGACTAAGTTTTCTAATGTAAGATCAGATGGAGCCAAAGCTTCTTCTGCTACTTTTCCTGATACTGATTTTCCTTTATTTAGAATGGGAGATGCTTACTTAATGTATGCTGAATTAGCGGCCAATGGTTTTGGTGACAAAGTTGTAGCTATGGGTTATATTAATGACTTAAGAAAAAGAGCTAATGCAAATGCAACAACCGTAACTGCCAGCGAAGTAACCCCAAATTTAGTTTTGAATGAAAGAGCGAAAGAATTATACTGGGAAGGTTACAGACGACAAGATTTGATTCGATTTGGCAAGTACTTAAGCGGATACAATTGGGAATGGAAAGGTGGAGTTAAAGCAGGAGTTGATTTACCTGATTATAGACTCTTGTTTGCCATTCCAGCAAATGAGTTAAGATCAAATTCTAATTTATCACAAAACACAGGGTATTAATATTCCCGTGTATTTATATTAAATAAATATATACAATGAAAAATATTTTAAAGATAACGGCTTTTGCATTTTTGCTCATTTCTGTTGCATCTTGCACTGACACAATTGACCCAAAGGTTTCTCCAAATGGGTTAACATTAAATGCTCTTGATCCAACTGGACCATTTGTTTTATCTTCTTTAGATGGGGATAATTTGTTGGCCACTTTAACTTGGGGACCTGCGGATAGTGGGGTTATTACAGTATCGCCAAAATATACTGTAGAAATTGCAAAAGCAGGTACAAGTTTTGAAAAACCTATTGTTGCAAGTTTAGCTTCAACTGCATTAAAAGCGGTTTGGCAAGAAGGGTACATCAATGCTATCTTGTTAGAAAATGGTTTCGTGCCAGATGCAGTGGCTGATATTGATATAAGAGTAAAATCAGTACTGGGAGAAAATACAAATAATCAGGTGCAGTATTCTAATACAATCAATATGAAAGTGACTCCTTTTGCTCAGCTATTTTTAGCTTTAACAAAAGTTGGTGATAATCCTGCAAACGCACCAAAAATAAAATCTTCTAGCTTATACACTAGTGATTGTGAAGGATATGCTTGGTTAGAAGCTGGAACATACAGATTATACACTTCAACAGGAGGTGTGTTTCAGTCATCAAATGCGTTTTATGGAGATAATGGTAGTGGAGGTCTTGAGCTGAATGGTAATGCTATTAATGTAGCAACAGCTGGATTTTATTTGATAAAAGCAGATATTAGCAAAAGCCCAAAAACATATTCTATCGTAACAAGTGAATGGGGAATATATGGACTTGCAAAACCTTTTCCAACTGGAGTTAATAGAAAGATGATTTACAATACCACTTCTAAAAAATGGGAACTCACTATACTTTTAAATGGTGGTAAACCTTTCAAATTTAGAAATACGGGTTCGACTTTAATTTTAGGTGGATTCGACGAAACAAAAGTTGGCGCTGACTTTGCTGGAACAGTATTGAGTTACAACGGTAAAGATATCTATTTGGCTGGAACGACCGCTTTTACTTATACCGTTACGCTAGATTTGAATACGCCTCGTGCCTATACCTATACACTGGTCAAACAATAATTTTAAATCTTTTTAATTGGGCTGTTTTTTTTGAACAGCCTTTTTTATCTTTAAATATATTTTATATGAAAAAAATTATCACTATTTTTTTGCTTTTTACCTTTGCAGGTTTTTCACAAACCACAACGGTTCCGTCGCCTGCATTAGCAGAAGGTCCAGTAACCATCAATTTTGACAAAACTGGAACTCCATTAGCTGCTACAACAGCAATTTATGCTCACATCGGAGTAACTGTTAACGGCACGCGATGGTCAAACGTTAAAGGAACTTGGGGAACTGTAAATGCACCTTTGCTAACTTTGGTATCGGGAGCTATATACAAACTAGATCTGACACCGGATTTATACACTTATTTTGGCGTTCCAAATACAAGTTCAATAACCGAAATTTGTATCGTGTTCAGAAATGCCACTGGAAGTGCGCAAATAAAACCGGATATATTTATCCCTGTTGGTGATTTTCAGACCACACTAACTTCGCCAGTTGTAAACAGTACGACAATCGTTAGCTCTGGAGCAAACTTTTTAATTGAAGCTAACAATACAAACGGAAACGCCGATTATACTTTATTTGCAAATGGAACAAGCATTAATACTTTTACAGGTTCCTCCTATTCTTTCACTGATACAAGCATAGTTGTTAATAGAAGCTATGATTTGCAAATCAAACAAGGAAACACCACTTTTTCGAAAAAATTCTCCGTTATTGTAAATCCTGTAATTGTTTCTGAAACAATACCAGCAGGTTTAGTCGACGGAATTAATTATAATGTAGGCGATGCTACTAAAGCAACATTAGTTTTAGATGCTCCAGGAAAAGATTTCGTTTATGTTGCGGGAAGTTTCAATAACTGGCAACCTGGATCCAATTATGCAATGAAAAAAGATGCCACTGCAAACTCTACCAAATTTTGGTTGGAACTCACTGGCTTAGTTTCTGGCACAAATTACACCTACCAATATTGGGTAATAGACGAAACCCCAATTGCAGGTTCTCCATCATTGGTAAAAACTGCCGATCCTTATTCTACCTTAGTATTGAATAAAGACGAAGACCCTTGGATTCCAGCGGGCAATTACCCAAATCTTCCAGCTTATCCTGTAGGTCAAGATCGAGAAGTTACAGTTTTACAAACCGGACAAACACCTTATGCCTGGAGTACAGCAACAACTAATTTTGTAAAACCAGAAAAAGACAAATTAGTAGTTTACGAACTTTTAGTTAGAGATTTTGATGCGAACAGAAGTTATCAAAACCTGATTGACCGTATTGATTATTTCAAAAACTTGAAAATTAGTGCTATCGAATTGATGCCAGTGATGGAATTTGATGGTAATGAAAGTTGGGGCTACAACACTTCCTTTCACTTGGCTTTAGACAAAGCGTACGGAACAAGTTCAAAATTTAAAGAACTTATCGATGTGTGTCATAAAAATGGAATTGCGGTGATTCTAGATGTAGCGTTAAATCATGCTTTTGGAAGAAACCCAATGGATAGAATGTGGATGAATGATCCGGACGGCGACGGTTGGGGAGGTCCAGCTACTGATAATCCTTATTTTAATGTTGTCCCAAGGCACAGTTATAATGTGGGGAATGATTTTAACCATCAGTCAGCATACACTAAGAATTATGTGAAAAGAGTGATTAAACAATGGATTGAAGAGTATAAAATTGATGGTTTCCGTTGGGATTTGACTAAAGGATTTACCCAAAATTGTGCCAGTGGAGATGCTTGTACAAATTCTTATCAGCAAGATAGGGTTGATGTTCTTAAAGATTATGTAGATTATTCTTGGGGATTAGATCCGACTCATTATGCTATTTTCGAACATTTAGGAAATGATAACGAAGAACAACAATGGGCAAATTATAGAATCAATGAAACGCCAAGCAAAGGAGTTATGATGTGGGGGAAAATGACCAATGAGTACAATCAATTGTCTATGGGATATAATTCTTCTAACAACATTGAACGAATGGGTTACGATGCACACGGCTTTACCGGAAAAAGAGTAATAGGTTATGCCGAAAGCCATGATGAAGAAATATTAATGTACAAAAACTTGACTTTTGGGCAAAGTTCAAACCCCGCTCATAATGTAAAAACATTAAACACTGCGTTGTCTAGAATGTCTGCCATAGGCGCTGTTTCGCTCCTTGTTCCTGGCCCAAAAATGATTTGGCAATTTGGAGAATTGGGTTGGAATAATTCCATTTGGACTTGTAATAATGGTTCAGTAAATTCTGATTACGATGGTGGTGTTCCTCCTGGGGATTGTAAATTAGATACTAAGCCGCAGCCACAATGGGTTAACAATTGGTTGGGGAATGTCAATAGAAACAAAATCTATTTTGATTGGGCAAAAATGATCAATCTGAAAACTACAGAACCTGTATTTAATGTAAATGTTACTGCCAATAGTGGTTTTGATATCAAATCAGGTAACACTTTTACACCAAGATTATTTTTATGGGATAATTCAATGCCTTCTACTCAGTTGAAAAATGTAGTGGTCTTAACTAATTTTGATGTCAATACTCAAAATGTCAACCCTGATTTTCCTTACACCGGAACTTGGTACAATTTAATGGATAATTCAATCCTAGAGGTAGCCAACGCAACGGCAACAATTAGCATTGAAGCGGGTGGATTTAGAATTTATGGCAATAAACCTTCAACATTAGGAACTGATATTTTCGAAGTAAATGGAGAAATTTATTTGTATCCAAATCCAACTACAAATTATTTTACTCTGAGTACGGGTACTTCAAAAGTAGAAATTTATTCTGTAACCGGACAATTAGTCAAAAGTTTTAAAGCAAATCAATCTAAAGAACATCAATATTCAATTAGTGATTTGCACAAAGGAATGTACTTTGTAAAAGCTTTCAATGAAAGTAGCGAACCAAAAGTGATGAAGTTGCTGAAGCAATAGTTTTTGTTTATTTATTGATAAGGCTGTCCTAAAATGACAGCCTTATTCTTTTGCCTTATATCTTTATTCTTTAGGATTATCTTGTTCGTTGGTATCAGTTTTTGAAAAAAACACCAATATCTGGAATGTTATCAACACGAAAACGTGATAGTAAATATTTTTTTATGGTATTCGTTTTTTATTCATCTGTTTTTTATACTTTTATAGGATATTAATCTAAAAATATTATTAATTATGAAAACAAAATTATTTTCTTTCTTTATTGCTGTCTTTTTATTCAGCTTCAGTGGTAAAGCTCAAACTAATGCCAAGACTTCGGCAGATTTTCCGATTATTACCTTAATTGGGTCTGGAAATGGAGGATGGACTGATACGGCAGAAACGCCTATGTTAACAGCTGACGGTATAACCTATAGTCTTGTTGACAAAATTCTTTCAGATGGTGAGGTAAAATTTCGTGAAGGTAAATGTTGGGGCGGTGGTTGTGCTGCAACTGTAACAAATCCTTACGGTTGGGGTCCAACAGATGCGCAATATGCGGTTGATAAAGGTTGGCCTTCAGGAACAAATCTTGTTCCAGTAGACGCAGGTAAAAACATTCAATGTGTTGCAGGATCTTGGACTATCACCTTCAATAGAATTGCAGGAACTTGGTCTTTTGTAGCCGGAACTCCAATTCCTGTTATTAAATTAGTAGGTACAGCAGTATCTGATCCGGCTGCTGCATTTTTAACAACAGCAGACGGTATTACATTTATTGGTAAGAAAATTGCTTTGAAGCCTGGAATGTTACAAATCAGTCAAGATGGAGTATTAGTTGGAGGAACAACTTTTCCTAATGGAGATGCAACTCCAGGTACTGATATGATGACAGTAACTACTACTGGAATTGACTATGATGTAACCTATGATTACTCAACCGGTAGCTATAAATTTATGGTAGCAACTTTTCCTAAAATTGCTATTGTTGGATCTGGCGCAGGTGGATGGCCAAATGGTGTAGGAGAAATTCCAGGACCAATTGATATTAACCCAATGACAACAACTGATGGGGTTACTTATACTATAAGTAATTTGCCAATTACAGCAGGTGCTATAAAATTCCGTCAAGATGACTCGTGGAATACTAATTGGGGTGGCTCAGTTTGGCCAGCAGGAGCTACCGGTGGTGGCGATATTCCTACAACAGCTGGTAATTACAATGGAACATTTAACAAAACCACTGGGGCATATTCATTTACAGTAAATACTCCCGCAGTAGTTGGATCTGGAGTTGGAGGATGGCCAAATGGTGTAGGAGAAATTCCAGGGCCAATTGATATTAATCCGATGTCCACTGTAGATGGTGTAAACTATACTTTAGATGGTCTAGTTGTTACAGCTGGAGCGGCAAAATTCCGTATAAATAATGATTGGGGTAGGAATACAGGTGGCGATTTGTTTCCAGCAGGACCAAAAACAGGTAATGACATACCAACAACTGCTGGTACTTATAATTTAAAATATAATATTTTAACTGGAGCTTATGATTTTGGAACAGCGTTAGCAGTTGCTAAATTTGACGCTAAGACTTTAAAAGCATATCCAAACCCAACAAGAGGTAGCTGGAACATTACTTCTAATGATGATATTACTTCAGTTAAAGTGTATGATATTTTTGGTAAATCAGTTTATACTAAAAATAGTGCTGCAAAAGAAGTTTCAGTTAATGCTTCTGGACTTTCTAAAGGAGTTTATTTTGCGAAAGTTTCATCTGCAAATGGCACTTCAACTATTAAGTTGATAAAAGAATAAAGGTTGTTTTTAGTTGAATTAATCCCTTATTGCAATCGCAGTAAGGGATTTTTTTTGGAATGAAATTAATTTTTATACTTCTTCTGGTTTTATAATACCAGTTAGAAATATAAAATAATCCAATTTTTACGCCCTCTCCTTGGGAGAGGGTTGGGGTGAGGTTAACAATAAAAAACTATTTTATATTTCTAAAAGGTGTAAGGCCGTGTGCAATGACATTAAATAAATTGTAATTGCGACATTTTTGTCAAAATTACAGGTAAACCATTCAACGGAATGAACTTGAAAAATTTTATCGCTGTTAAAAATCAATTGCTGAATTTATCTGAATAGGACTTCAATGAAAATGAGAACAACATCAAATAAAAAAGGCTGCCTGGCAGCCTTTAACTATTTAAATTAAAATATTTTATAAGCCGTTGGGTGTAATTAGTTATTGATGATAATTTTTTGTTAGTTCGAGTGATTTTCGATAGAAAATCGTCCTTCGACAAGCTCAGGATGACAGAACAAGAAAAATTTGATTAAAAACGGTTCTCGATACATTTTTTGTTCCGTTTTACTTCAAAAAAACACTCGAACTGACGTTTTTAATATTTCTAACTAACAGGTTATTTTATAATTTCCCGGCCTTAATTTCATCCACAATTTCTGGATTTAATAAAGTGGTGGTGTCTCCAAAATTAGAGAAGTCACCTTCGGATATTTTACGCAAAATCCGTCGCATAATTTTACCAGAACGAGTTTTTGGTAAACCGGAAACA
>CAMBHH010000080.1 GCA_945866505.1 Flavobacterium psychrophilum | reverse complement strand
ATGAAAAGAAAGGATTCGTTTGCTGGATTATTCGATAATTCAATTGCTGGAATGATTGCGCCAAGTAGGTTTCCTAAATGTGGTGTTCCTGTACTTTGAACGCCGGTGAGTATTTTTGCCATTATGTTTATTTCTTAACCGCAAAGATTGCAAAGATTTTCGCAAAGATTGCAAAGTTTATATTTTTTATACCACAAAGATTGGAAAGATTTTGAAAAGATTCGATTTTTCACCGCAAACTACACAAAGTTTTTCACAATGTTCGGAGTGCTCTGAAGGATTATTAAAGGTTAACAGCTGCTATAAATTGTTTACAACTCTTCTAACTCCGTTTTTAAGTAGAACTTCATTAAAATTTATAAGTAATCCAAGTTTGTAGTTTCCTAGTTTTAGGTAAGTTAAGGTTTGAGCCAAGTGAATATCACACAATGATTCCACACTTTTTAGTTCAATTATGAATTTGTTTTCTACCAACAAATCTGCACGATAACCGCAATCCAATTTTACTTCTTCAAAGATTATTGGCAAAACTTTTTCTTTTTCGACAAAAAGGCCAAATTTATTTATTTTATAAAACAAACATTCTTTATAAGCGTTTTCCAATAAACCTGGCCCAAGGACTCTGTGAACTTCGATTGCTAAACCAATTACAATTTTAGAGATTTCATTTTCAGTCATCTTAACTTTTTTTAGTTGGAGAAAAACTTAGCGAACTTCGTTATTAATCTAGAAACAAATTTAAAGTTTTTCCTAAAATTTTAATCACTTTCTTTTTTTACTTTTCGGTAAATTTTGCAGACTTTGCGCTAAAACCTAGAAACAAATTTAAAGTTTTTACTAAAAGTTTAAATACCTTCTTTTTTTACTTTGCGAAAAACTTTGTACACTTTGCGGTAAGACATATCCAAACTTACACACTTTTCCTTACTTTTGAAAACTATGAGAGGAATAAAAATAATTTTTTGGGTACTTTACCGCGTTTGGTTTTATGTTGTTATGGCAATTCCAATACTTGTGATGTTTCCCTTTTTAGTGTTATCTATATTGACTGAAAGTAGCTATCCTTACTTTTTTAAAATGGCTAGAATTTGGGCAAAATTTATTCTTTTGGGAATGGGGTTTCACTATAAAATTGATAAAGAACAAGAATTCGAATCCGACAAAAGTTATATGTTCATTGCCAATCACACTTCGATGGTGGATATAATGTTGATGCTTGCGACAGTCAAGAAACCTTTTGTTTTTGTGGGGAAACAAGAGTTGTCTAAAATTCCTTTGTTTGGATTTTTCTATAAACGAACTTGTATTTTAGTGGATAGATCAAGTTCTAAAAGTAAACACAGCGTTTTTGAAAGTGCCCAAAAAAGAATCAATCAAGGTTTGAGTATTTGTATTTTTCCCGAAGGAAAAGTGCCTGATGATGAATCAATAGTTTTGGATGAATTTAAAAATGGTGCCTTTCGACTAGCGATTGATCACCAATTGACGATTGTCCCAATCGCTTTTTTAGACAATAAAAAACGATTTTCCTATAACTTTTTTAGTGGTCAGCCAGGCCTCTTGAGAGTAAAAGTCCTATCCTTTATTGACACCAATCATAAAACCAAAATAGATTTAAACGAAATTAGAGATCAATCTTGGACTGTAATCCATCAGGAATTAATCGCGTTTCAGTAGAAAGAGTAGCTAATTAATTCATTCCGACCAAAACTAAACCTCTTTCAATTCTCTCTAAAACCCATAACTTATACCAGAATACAATCCGACAAATAGTGGTTTAAAGTCGCCTGAGCTGCTTGAAAATGTATTCAATTGATATTTAACTATTGGTTCAACATTAATTTGGAACGATTTTGTAATTTGGTATTTAAATCCCAAACCTACATTTGAACTAAAATGGACTTGACTCAAGTTTTTTGCTTCACCAAGTTCAATGTTTGAATCAGATGATTCCAACGAAATGGTATTCTCATTTAAAAATAAAGTACTGAATCCTCCAATTAGATTAATTCCAAATTTTTTGTCTAAAACCGCATAAGAAACTTCCATCGGCAGTTCAAAATAGCCCATTTTTTGGTTCAAATTGCCCGTATTCGTATTTTGTATTTCCTTTTCCGATATTGTCAATGAACTATAATTCGCGTCATTTACAAATTTTAAAACGTTGTTTGTAGAATATTCGATGTTTTTCAAATTATTGGCGGTTAATCCTGCAGCATACAACACATTATTGGTGTTATAACCTAAAACTACTTTATTAAGTCCGCTTCGAATTACTATTTTTTTGCCCACGGCATAGTGTACACCTATGCCAAAACTAATGCTTTTGTCTGATTTTCTCTCATAATTTGACAGTTGTTCATCGATCGGCGAGCCACCAGAATTTGCATTTAGATACACTGGGGCAACGTTTGAAGTAATTTGCCATTTGTTTTTATTTGATTCAACAACATTTTTTTGTGGAGATTTTGCTTTCAAAATTTCTTCTAATTCATTTGGCGATTCTGGACTAGTTACTACTTGTTTTTGGGTTTCTTCGTTATCTTTGAAATCCTTTTTTTCTACGATCTGATTTGGTGCGTGCGCTAAAGAATTTGTATGTTCAACGCTATTTTTCTCGGCATTTAATGAGCTATAATTAGTATTGTTTTCATTTGTTACCAATTGCTTTAACGGCAAATTATTTTTTGGTAGAAAAACGTAAGCATCCTTTTGATTCTTTTTTTGGTAAACAAGGACTTTTGAGGAACTAGACTGCTTACTAACTTTTTCATTTTTTGTAATGAGTTTTGAAAAATTAGTATTATTTGTTTCTTTTTTGGACTTGAACTTTGCTGCAGAATTGCTAACAATTTGGTTTTTATTCGAACTGTTTTTGGTGGAAATTTGTCTTTTATCAGCGGAATCTTTAGAAATTTTAGTGTCTGAAACAATGGCGTTTTTTGTTTTTGAATGAAACGTTTGATTGGTATTCCAAAAGAATAAACCCAGCAAAAATGCCACAGCTATTCCAGAGCATTTTAACCACAAAGGAATTACTTTTCGTTTTTTATCCTTTTTTAATTCCGCTTCAATATTCAGCCAAACTTGATTGTTTGGCTGTTGCTCAAAACCTTTGAATTGTTCTTTAAATAATCGGTCGATATTTTTATTCTCTTTCATTTTGCCGATATTTTTACATTAGGCAATATTCGTTTTTCAATTTTTTCTTTCAAGATAAGCCTTGCTCTATGCAGATTAGATTTAGTTGTCCCTGTTGAAATGGAAAGCATTTCACTAATTTCTTGATGTGAATAATCATCTAACACATGTAAACTAAACACAATGCGGTACTGATCGGGTAGTTCCTGAATAATTTGCAATAAATAGTCTAGAGCTATTTCTTCTTCATCTATTTCTAAATCAATGTCTGGGATGTTATCGTTTAATACTTCCATAAAACGCACTCCTTTGTGTTTTTTAAGTGAGTTATTAATCATAATTTTTTTCGCCCAGCCTTTAAAAGAACCTTTGCCGCTGTATTGATTGATTTTTCGAAAAATAATTAAGAATCCTTCCTGAAAATTATCTTGTGCATCAGCATAACTGGAGGAATATTTCAAACATAATCCAAAAAACTTTTTTTCAAACAATCTATACAATTGTTCTTGCGCCTTGGGTTGGTTTTTTTGACATTCACTAATTAGCTTTTCTAATATCACAGAATTTTTGTTTTATGGAACTACAGGAATCTCAACTTCTTCAAAAATATCTTTACCAGCAGCATCTTCGCCTTTATAAAATTTAAAGATATAGGAACCAGTATTGGTAACGAAAAAGTTAAATGAAACTTCTGATAAAGGCGGAATTTCTAGTGTACAAACTTGATTGTTTTGTACGGCAGTTTGCACAGCGATTGTTCTGATGTTTAAATTTTTATCATAATAAATTCCTTGATAAATATGACACGAAGTTGGTTTCTGGTACTTCAGTTTTATTTCATAGGTTTTTCCTAAATTAAAACTAGCAGGTACAACATAACTATCAACAGGTAGAACTTGATAAGTATAAGTCTGACTGTCATTGTCAAGACTACAGCTTAAAAAAGAGGTAATTACAACTAAAAATAATACGATTTTTTTCATTTTTTTTGATTTTAAAGATTTATAACTTCATTTCATTTGATATAAGATAAAGATGAATTAAAAAGGTTGCGTCATTACTCAAAAAAAATTATCTTTCAATTGCTGTCGTCAAATAAAATTACAAAAAAAATGCTCGAATAAAATATATCCGAGCATTTACTAATTTTATTAAAAAATATTAAGCATTATTTTCTTTAATTTTGGCCTTAATTTTTTCTTCCAACTCATCGGCTAATTCTGGGTTATCTTTAATTAAGGATTTAACTGCATCACGACCTTGTCCTAATTTGGTGTCACCATAACTAAACCAAGAACCCGCTTTTTTGATGATTTCAAATTCAACGGCTAAATCTAAAATTTCACCGGTTTTCGAAATCCCTTCGCCATACATAATATCAAATTCGGCGACTTTGAATGGTGGAGCCACTTTGTTTTTCACGACTTTTACTTTGGTTCTGTTTCCAAGAACATTATCGCCATCTTTTATCTGTGTAGAACGACGAATATCCAAACGTACCGAAGCGTAAAACTTCAATGCATTTCCACCAGTTGTGGTTTCTGGATTTCCGAACATTACTCCAATCTTCTCTCTCAACTGGTTGATGAAGAAAACTGTACAATTGGTTTTGCTGATGGTTCCAGTTAATTTTCTCAAAGCTTGAGACATCAAACGAGCGTGTAATCCCATTTTAGAATCTCCCATTTCGCCTTCGATTTCACTTTTTGGAGTCAAAGCGGCAACCGAGTCAATAACGACAATGTCAATGGCACCAGAACGAATTAAATTTTCGGCAATTTCTAGCGCTTGTTCCCCGTTATCCGGTTGCGATATGATTAAATTTTCGATATCGACACCCAATTTTTCGGCATAATTTCTATCGAAAGCGTGTTCTGCATCTATAAAAGCAGCGATTCCACCCGCTTTTTGAGCTTCGGCAATGGCGTGCAAAGTTAGAGTCGTTTTTCCTGAAGATTCTGGACCGTATATTTCAATTACTCTTCCTTTTGGGTAACCACCAACTCCTAATGCTAAATCGATTCCTAAAGATCCTGAAGAAATAGTTTCTACTTCTACAATGGCTTTGTCGCCCATTTTCATTACGGTGCCTTTTCCGTAGGTTTTATCCAGCTTGTCAAGTGTAAGCTGCAGTGCTTTTAATTTGGCTTCTTTTTCTGAACTCATCTCTTTTACCTTTTCTTTCATTTTGTACTTATCTTTTTGTAAAAATACTTCTTTTTTTGGAAGTAGCAAGGGGAATGTTTTGTGTTATTTGACAAATAGTTTTTAAAAGAATTTGACAATAACTTTAAAAGTTATTATTCATAAGTTTCAATGTTTTTTTGTTTTAATAATGTTCTTATCACACTATATAAAACATTTGTATTCCAATCTTCTTTATAACTGTAACCTCTGTTTATATCTGCAGGATTGTCAATGGAATAAATTGAAAAATAAGAATTATAAGATTTTGTTCTAATCTTATCCCAAGGTAAAACAACTTTTTTTTGATTAAACATACCGCTGATATTTAGTTCAATATTGTCTTTTGTAAACAAAACATCTCCAATTGAAAATTCTTGACTGTTATAGTGTTTATCGATGAAATTATTAATGATATCCTCGAAATAATAATCCTATAATTCAGTTAGAATATCACTGTAAAGTTTGTGAAGAATATTCTTTTTTCTGCCAAAATAGGATTTGAAACTGATTTTTATAACCTTATTTTCTTTATTTCGAACAAATATTTGATATTCTCTTCCATAAGTAAATTCAAAACGAATCCAACGAATTCCAAACCGATAATCAGTTATTTCTTCTTTATCAAAAATGGTAAACAAATAATTGCCAAAATCTTTATCTTCAAATTTGAAGTTTTCCTCATTAGATATTAATCGCCTTTGTTTTCCGTCGGTAAAGCTTCTTTTGAAAATAAATTCTTTTTCTTCCATTGTTTATTTTGGTAAGTTTAACACAAACAACGTCTTCAATTCTGTAGGATCGTGAGGATTCAATTTTCCCGCCAAGACTAGACTCACTTGTTTAGTTACAGCACTATTTTTATTTAAAAGAAAAAGTTACTTTTTTTCCAAGTCCAATTTCTAAAAGTTTGTACAATGTTGAAAGTTGAATATCGCTATGTCCGTTTTCAATTCTAGAGATGAAACTTTTTTTAGTTCCCGTTTTTTCGGCAAGCTGTTCTTGAGTTAAATGCGCCAGAAGTCTTTCTTCTTTAATCATTTCGCCAATTGCAAATGCTTTAGCTTTAATTTCAAATTCGGCACGTTTTATAGAGCCAACTTCTCCATAACGCTTGTCCAAATGTTCTTCGAATGTTGTGGTGTTTTTTATCTTTGTTTCCATTTTATTTTTCTTTAAAATACTCGTTTTTTAATTTTTCTGCTTTGTCAATTTCAGACTTTGGTGTCTTTTGCGTTTTCTTTTGAAATCCATTGAATAATACTACCAAGCGTCCTTCGTCAAAACAGCAAAATATTCTATAAATATTGCTGCCTAGTTCTACTCTAACTTCATAAAGTCCATTAGTTCCTTCTATGTGTTTCAGGAATTTTCTTGGAACTCTTTCAATTACAGTAATTAAAAAAAGGACTTCATCAATTTTATCTTTCACTTTTTCGGTTTGTTTTTCAAAGAAATCCTCAAAGTGATTTTTATAATATAGAATTTGTCTAATTTTTTCCATCGAGCAAAGTTAACTAATTATGGAACAAGCAATGTGTTTTTTCTGTATGTTTTTTAAATATTTAAAAAGTTGAAATATACAGGTGCATTTCACACAAACAACGCCTTCAATTCCGTAGCATCGTGAGGATTTAATTTTCCTGCCAAAACCAAGCTCAACTCTTTTCTTCTCAACGCGTCATTATAACGGTATTCTTCGAGTTTGGTTTCGGGAATGATGTGCGGCACTTCTACCGGTTTTCCAGTTTCGTCAACAGCAACAAAAGTATAAATGGCTTCGTTTGACTTGATTCTTTCGCCTGATTCTCGTTCTTCAATCCAAACGTCAAGATAAATTTCCATTGAAGTTTTGAAAGCTCTTGTTACTTTTGCCTCAATAACGACAACACTTCCCAAAGGAATGGCTTTGTTGAAAGCCACATGATTTACAGAAACGGTTACCGAAATTCTGCGCGAATGTCTTCCTGCCGAAATACTGGCCGCGCGATCCATTCGAGCCAATAGTTCGCCACCAAAAAGATTATTCAACGCATTGGTTTCGCTTGGTAAAACGATATCTGTCAGGATGGTCAAAGATTCAGCGGGATGTTTTGAAGTCATTTTTTACGAGTTTTATTAAACATATAAGTCATATAAGTTTGCTGAAAGAAAGTGGTGATTTTTTGCGTAATGATAAAAGTTTATCTAGTCTAAAAGAACTTGTATGACTTATATGGTAAACGCATTAACTCAACAATAAAACCGCCATAACAGCCGGAATAAAATAGATAACAATCGTTCTGGCACCGTCATAATCTTTGGCTAGTCGCTGTCCAAACAACAACATCAATAAAGTAATACTAGAAAAAACAGCACCATACAAACCAAAGGTTCTTCCGTTCTTTACCAATAATTCGATGCAACCTACGATACACAAAACACCCGAAATTAATTCCAACACTAGAATGTGTCCCAATGCTAAAGGAACCAGATTTTTGAGTTGTGTTTTGGCAAAATGCCCTTTTAACCAATCGAGGTTGTCTTTCCAATAAAACAGTTTGTCATAGCCAGATTGTATAAAAGTGATGGCCAAAAAAACCAACAGCAAAATGGAGGCAGCATTGTTCATATTCTTATTTTTTGTGTATTAAACGAGTGAGCTTTATAGATAAATCGGTTAGAATAATCTTGGCATTTCCGTTGCGCTCTATGTGGTAAATTGCGTCTGACAATTCTTGAAATATTTCGTTGATGTTGTTTCCATTGACAAAAGGTGCAAATTTTGCTATTGTGAAATTCTCGACAGTGGGTTCAAAATAAACTAAGCTCGGTGTTTCGTAATTGTGCAACAACGCTTGACGAAAAATATCGATACAATATTGCAAGAATTTCTTTTGGGTCTCTCTTCCCAAAGCGGCTATTTGTTCGCTCCATTGAATCAAATCCGCAATAACGGCGGCATTTTTTTTGGCTTGAAAAGCGGCACGAACCCAGACCACAAACCATTGTTCGAAAGGAAATTCATCGTTATCGTCTTGGAGCAAATGCAAGGCTTTATTGTAATTTCCTTGTGCTTGATGCGCGATTTTTGTGGCTAGTTTTGGTTCAATATTTTCACGAGAAACCAACGCTGTTGAAATAATTTGTTCACTCAATCCAATAAAATGCAAAACTTGGCAACGCGAACGAATCGTTTGAATAATATCTTCCTCATTTTCAGAAATCAGAATGAAAACTGTTTTTTCCGGCGGTTCTTCCAGTAATTTCAACAATTTGTTGGAAGCGGCATTATTCATTTTATCGGCCATCCAAACAATCATAATTTTATAACCGCCTTCGTAAGATTTTAAAGCCAATGATTTTAGGATTTCTTGAGCATCATCTACCCGAATTTCGCCTTGTTTGTTTTGAACTCCTAAAACGGAATACCAATCAAACAATCCTCCATACGGATTTTCAAGTATGAATTGCCTCCAATCCGCTATAAAATCTATGCTTTTGGGTTTTGTTTTGACATCATCGGTGCTGACCGTTGGATAAACAAAATGCAAATCGGGATGCGCAATTTTTTGGAATTTTAAATTGCAACTTTCATTCGCACCAGCGTTTTCTCCGTTTTGATTGTTACACAAAATATACTGCGCATAGGCAATCGCCATTGGCAACGTGCCACATCCTTCTGGACCAACAAACAATTGTGCATGGGGAATTCTTCCCAAATCGGCACTTCGTGTTAAGTGATTTTTGATGTGTTCCTGTCCTAAAATTTCTGAAAACTGCATAAGGCAAATATAGGATAAAAAGCGTCAAAATCGCAAAAGGGAAAAGCTCTGAAATCTTAAAAATTGCTCTTTAATTCTTTTAATAAAACAATTTCATCGCTCAGGTCTATTAAGCCTCGTCTTGGTCGGTCCAAATCTAAGGTTACATAAATTACAATGCAGGTTAGGAAACAAAACCCCAAGATGTGTTTTTTACCTAATTTTTTTTGCAATCCCGAGTTGTAACCAATGTAAAATGAAATAATGACCGAAAAAAGCAACAACAAATACACAATTGTTTCCGGAACTTTAGAAACGTAAATCGTGTTTGTTTTTGAGGCGATATCAAACATATCGTTTAGCGCTGGCAACATCATATTCGATTGAATAAAATAATCTTTGTTCTTGGCATAAAAACTGGCGCGTTTCCATAGCTTGACGCTTATTGCTGCCGATTGTTTCAACGAACTAGTAATTTTATCCTCATTTCTATCGGCAGTAAAATAAGTAATTCTGGAATTTACATAGGATTCAAAGTCTTTTTTAAAAGCATTTTTCAGACTATCTGGATAAATATCTGCGCGCAAAATAGCCGTTCCAATGCAGTTTGCTTCGTCAATTATTGTTGCTTTCCTGCTTTCATATCGTGAACCTGCCATGCCAAAAGTGAACGCCATTAGCAAAGCTAACAATCCCAATAAAGACGATGAAAGTTCTGGATTTTTGACCTCGCTTTTAATTTTTTTTAACGCTAATTTATAACCTATCCAAACGGTTGTAATCATCAAAAAAAACAAAATGAGAACTATATACAATGCGTCTAAATCATTTAAAAAAGAATGTCTCATGGTTTACTATTTTTTTGATTGCAGTTTTAATAAAAGTATGTTTATTTAAATTGATGATCAAAAATAGAATTAATATTTAATATTACATCGTTTTCGCCAATCAGTTAGACCAATTTTTAAACTATTCTTATTTTTAAGTTCTTGAAAAGTTATACATTTGTTTTTCTTTCAAAATTTATACATAAAACTAAAAATAATATCTAATGAAAACTATTAACGATTTCGATTTCAAAAACAAAAAGGCCATAATCCGTGTTGATTTTAACGTCCCTTTAGACGAAAATTTCAATGTGACAGATGCTACCCGTATTGAAGCCGCAAAACCAACAATTGACAAAATTATTGCTGACGGTGGAAGTGTTATTTTAATGTCTCATTTGGGAAGACCAAAAGGAGTAGATAAAAAATATTCGTTGGAGCACATTGTAAAAACCGCTACTGAAATTTTGGGTCAAGATGTTTATTTTTCACCGGATTGTATTGGAGCGGAAGCTGAAAAAGCGGTTGCAAATTTAAAACCTGGACAAATCTTATTGTTAGAAAATCTACGTTTTTATAAAGAAGAAGAAGCTGGAGATGTTGCATTTGCAAAAGAATTAGCCTCATTTGGTGATATTTATGTTAATGATGCTTTCGGAACAGCTCACAGAGCCCACGCATCAACCACTATAATTGCACAGTTTTTTCCAGAATTTAAATGTTTCGGATTGTTATTAGCGAAAGAAATCGAAAGCTTGAACAAAGTTTTGAAAGATTCACAAAAGCCAGTTACCGCAGTTTTGGGAGGTTCTAAAGTGTCTTCGAAAATTACAGTTATCGAAAACATTTTAGATAAAGTGGACCATATGATTATTGGTGGAGGAATGACTTTTACTTTCGTGAAAGCCTTGGGCGGAAAAATTGGAGAGTCTATTTGTGAAGATGACAAACAAGAGTTAGCCATAGAGATATTGAGATTAGCTAAAGAAAAAGGTGTTCAAATTCACATTCCTGTTGATGTTGTTGCCGCAGATGCTTTTTCGAATGATGCCAATACTAATATTGTTGATGTTCGCGAAATTCCTGATGGATGGCAAGGTTTAGATGCTGGTCCAAAATCATTGGAGAATTTCAAAAAAGTAATTTTAGAGTCTAAAACTATTCTTTGGAATGGGCCGCTTGGTGTGTTTGAAATGCCAACTTTTGCCAAAGGAACAATTGCTCTTGGTGATTATATTGCTGAAGCTACTGAAAACGGAGCATTCTCACTTGTAGGAGGTGGAGATTCTGTTGCAGCAGTGAAACAATTTGGTTTTGAAGACAAGGTAAGTTATGTTTCTACAGGCGGAGGCGCAATGTTAGAGATGTTAGAAGGTAGGATTTTACCTGGAATTGCAGCAATTTTGGACTAATAAATGCGTTTTTAACAATATTTACTGAAATTTATAGTTTTTACCTATTAGATTTGCAACAGACAATTTTTTATAATTGTTTGTTGCATAATATGTTAATTATAAAAATATGAAAATAAAAAATATAGCCCTACTCCTTTTTTTGTTTTTTTCAATTCAATCTTTTTCACAAAAGTATTTTGAAAACAAATCGATTACAAAATCAGAAACCCAAAACTTTTATTTAGATTCCATCAAAAAAACTTTTGTAAAAGACAATCTCGCTTCTTGCGTTGACAGTCTTTGGCTGAAGGAATTAACAAACCTCGACTTATTTAATGACCTTTCAGATGATATAAAAAATATCAATATTGACGAAAAAGTAGATTATGAATTGCCAACAGAATTGCTCAAACAAAGATTGGCGGCAATGGATGCAAAATCCCCTTTTAATATTGAATACAATTCAGGTTTAGAAAATATTATTAAGTCTTTTTTAAAGAATAGAAAGAAATCTTTTGGTCGATTGATGGCTATTTCAGAATATTATTTTCCAATGTTTGAAGAGGCTTTGGCCAAAGAAAATGTTCCCTTAGAAATAAAATATTTGGCAATTGTAGAATCTGCTTTGAACCCAAAGGCCGTTTCCAGAATGGGAGCAACTGGACTTTGGCAGTTTATGTATCAAACTGGAAAACAATACAATTTAAAGATTGATTCGTATGTTGACGAACGCAGTGACCCTTTAAAATCGAGTAATGCTGCCGCTGAATATATGAGTAAAATGTATGAAATTTTTGGTGATTGGGATTTGGTTTTGGCGTCTTATAATTCTGGACCTGGCAATGTTGCTAAAGCAATTCGCCGTTCTGGAGGACAACAAAACTATTGGAATATTAGAAAAAATTTACCCAAAGAAACTCAAGGATATGTTCCTGCTTTTTTAGCTACAATGTACATTTACGAATACCATAAAGAACACGGAATTAAGCCTGAAAGAGCCTTAATACAACATTTTGCTACTGATACAATTATGATTAAAAAGCAAATGTCTTTCAAACAAATATCCGATTTGCTCGATGTTCCTGTGGCTCAACTACAACTTTTGAACCCTTCCTATAAAATGAATGTGATTCCAGTTTATGGAGATGAAAATCATTTTTTAAGATTACCAAAGGATAAAATTGCCGTTTTCGCATCGAACGAAGACAAAATTTATGCCTACATACAACGCGATTTAGATTTTCGTGAAAAACCGTTTCGGGTTCAGCAAGCCATTGTCTTGAATGATTCGCTAAATTACTCAACGCAACGAGTTACACTTCCAAAAACTAGATATTACACCGTAAAAAAAGGTGATAATTTGAGTGAAATTGCAAACAAATACAGCGTAACGGTTGCTGATATCAAAAAATGGAATAGACTTAAAGGAAGTGCTGTTGCTCGTGGAAAAAGTTTAAAAATAATGACAAACGAAAGTGTTGTTCAAACAGTCAAAAAAGAACCGAAAACTACTATTGTTCCGGCAGAAATTAAATCAAATAATCAGCAAATAGCTGCGTCAGACAACAAAATTAATAAGGACGATAAAGCAACTAAAAGTGGTATAACCGATACTTTATCAACGTCGGGTGTTTCTTTATATGTAGTTCAAAAAGGAGATAATTTGAGTAGTATAGCCAAAAAGAACAATGTTTCTGTAGCTGAAATCAAAGAATGGAATCACCTTTCAAACGCTCCAATTCAATTGGGAATGTCTTTGCAAGTGGCTAAAATTGAGGCAAATGACGTGGAAATAATCGCTTCTAAAACTAAGACAGAAAATGTTGAATATATTGTTAAAAAAGGAGACAATCTTGGAAATATCGCCAAAAAATTTGGTAGTACTTTAGACGATTTGAAACTTTGGAATAATTTGAATGACAATAACATTGCAATAGGACATTCTTTGATTGTTGCCAAAAGCGAAGTGGCAATTGAGAACAAAGCGGTTGGAAACTCATTCGACAAAAAAGAAAGTTTAGCATCAGCGTCAAAAAATAAAAACAACGATTATCTAGTTAAAAAAGGAGATTCATTGTACAGCATTTCAAAAAAATATCCTGGAGTAAGTATTTCAGATATTAAAAAATGGAACAACATAAACGGGGAAGAACTTAAGCCTGGAATGAAACTAAAAATTAACGGATAAATCTAGTTTTTAATTACACTTATGTTCAAAAAAATAACAGTTGCTTTTACTTTTTTTTTCCTTTTAAATTCTTGTGTTTCAAATCAAAAAATCTTTTCTACAAGTGATTGGTATGCATTTACCAAAACTAGTCCAGAAAGATTAGAACCATCAAAGGTGTATGATTTTGAAGATGGTATGATACGAATGAACGGAGGGAACATTGGTTATTTGATGACCAAAAAAAGCTATAAAAATTTTGAACTAAGCATGGAGTTCTGGTGGAATATAGAAGAAAAATTTCATAGAGACAACAACATAAAAAACAGTGGTTTAATGTACAATATTCCTGTAGATTCACCCGACAATATTTGGCCCAAAGGAATCCAATTTCAAATAAAAGAAAATGTTACCGGTGATTTCATCTTTTTAGATAAGGTAACCGCAAAAGTCAATGGAAAACAGGTTGAGGCTGGCGCAAGTGTAAGTTCCCCTAAATTTAGTGCCAATGAGAATCCCCATGGCCAATGGAACTCCATTGTAGTCAAATCATTCAACGGAAAAATCACCCAATATTTGAACGGGAAGTTGGTAAATGAGTGTGCCGAAGCTTCTTCGCTAGAAGGAAAAATTTCTTTGAACTATGAAGGCTCGCCAATTGATTTCAAGAACATTCAGTTGAAAAACATTTCGAAATAGTTCAACTGATATTCTATCAAAGGTTTTTTTCTCTTTTTTTGATAAATAATTACAAAATCAATGAATAAAAACCTTTTTATATTACTATGTGTTTTCTCGGTTTTGTTTTTTTCTTGCCAAAAAAAGGAAGATCATTTACCAAGAAATGCTACTGGGGAAACGAACACAATTTCGGTAATTATCGACGATCAATTGTGGAATGGCGAAATTGGCGAAAGTATTCGAAACAAATTTGCTTCACCAGTTATTGGCTTGCCTCAAGAAGAACCTCTTTTTACCATAAATCAATATCCGCTCAAACTTATGGAGGGATTTATGACCGATAGTCGGACGATTATAGTGGTGAAAAAAGAGAATAAAACCCAATTCGAAAGACAAAA
>CAMBHH010000079.1 GCA_945866505.1 Flavobacterium psychrophilum | reverse complement strand
GAGTGTTTTTTGTGAAGTAAAACGGAACAAAAAATGTATCGAGAACCGTTTTTAATGAAATTTTTCTTGTTCTCGATACGATTTTCTATCGAAAATCACTCGAACTGACGAAAAATTATCATCAAAAACTAATTACACCCAACGGGTTATATTCCTTTTTTGGTGTTCTTGAACCTCAGTTTTTACATTACTTGTTTTGCGATTTGTTTTTGAGTTTGAAAACAGATTGCTCAACCATTTTATCATAGTGCAAAAGTAAACTTTTTTAAAGCATCTAGACTTCAAAAAGGCTGCAAGTAGGAAAGTATAACAAAAAAAGCACCAGTAGTACAACTGATGCTTTTTTGAAATATTTGAGAAATATTATTTTTTCTTTTTCCCTGCAGGTGCTTTTGCTGCTTTTGCTGCTTCTTGAGCTGCTTTCATAGCCGCACGAGAAATTCTTACTTGAGCAACAACAGTGTTGTCTGGGTGCAATAATTTGCAGTTGTCAGCAATAAGCTTCGTTACATACAATTTGTTCCCCATTTGAAGTTCTGAAATATTTGCTTCAATAAAATCAGGAAGATTTTTAGGTAAAGCTTTTACTTTCAATCTACGAGTGTTCAAACGTAAATCACCACCTAAAAGCACTCCCGGAGATACTCCAACTACTTTTACTGGAACTTCAATAGTGATTTCTTTGTCGTCAAATAACTGAAAGAAGTCAATGTGTAAAATTTTGTCAGACACAGGATGAACCTGAATGTCTTGCAAAACTGCGTTGAATGATTTATCTCCAAGTTCAATCACAACTGTGTGTGCGTTTGGAGTGTAAACCAAGGTTTTAAATGCTCTTTCATCTGCTGAAAAATGCACTGGTTGATTTCCTCCGTATATAACGCAAGGAACCGCTCCAGCATTACGTAAGGCTTTAGTCGCAACTTTGCCCACGCTTTCTCTTTCTGATCCTTTAATTGTAATCGATTTCATTGTAAAAATATATAGTTAATAATTATAAAAATTCTTCTTTTTCTTAAACTTCCCGCTCCCATCTTCCCTCTTCTTTGTCCTACATCAAAAATTTACTGCTTATAGAATTGTTGTGTTGAACCATGTACATTACTTCGGCAAATAGAGGCGCACAACTCACCACTTTTATCTTGTTTGATACCTTCTTTAAAGGAATGGAATCAGTAACAATTAATTCGAGTAATTTCGAATTTTCAATTTTTTCGTATGCATCTCCTGATAAAATAGCATGTGTACATATCGCTCTAACGCTCAAGGCGCCTTTTTCTATCATTAAATCGGCGGCTTTCGCCAATGTTCCTCCTGTATCAATCATATCATCGACAAGTACTACATTTTTGCCTTTTACTTCTCCAATTAGCTCCATCGTATCAATGATGTTGGCTACTTTTCGCTGTTTGTAACAAATTACCACATCCGATTCTAAAAATTTAGAATAAGCATAAGCTCTTTTTGAACCTCCCATATCTGGTGATGCAATAGTCAAATTTTCAAGATTCAAACTGTTTACATACGGCAAAAATATTGTCGATGCAAAAAGGTGATCTACTGGTTTTTCAAAGAATCCTTGTATTTGATCGGCATGCAAATCCATTGTCATAATTCTCGTTGCGCCGGCAGTCTCTAATAATTTCGCCACTAATTTTGCTCCAATCGGAACTCTTGGCTTGTCTTTTCTATCCTGTCTTGCCCAACCGAAATAAGGCATTACAGCTGTTATGTGTCTGGCTGAAGCTCGTTTTGCAGCATCAATCATCAGTAACAATTCCATCAAATTATCGGAACTTGGAAAAGTAGAACAGATGATGAATACACGCAAACCTCGAATAGACTCCTCATAAGAGGGCTGATATTCTCCATCGCTATATCTCGACATACTAACTTTACCTAAAGGAATTCCATACTCCTTGGCAATTACTTCGGCGAGATAAACACTTTGTGAACATGCAAAAATTTTAGCTTCCGGCTCTAAGTGTGACATTTGATTTTGGTTTTTGTTCGCTGCGTTCCACGCAATTTAGCTCTAGTTGCCTTTGCTAAATCATGTATCCGCCTCGAATGTAGTTAGTTAGTTGTGTTCCATTTTACAGCGCTGCAAATTTAGGAATAAAATCGAACTCTGAAAGGAAAAATTAGAGTATTTTTATTAGAAACATTAATATTATTTTTTACATTTGCACCGTGTTAAAGGAAAAAGATGTTTAGTTACCACTAAATATCTCTTTATTGCGTGAAATAACTGTCGTTATTTCTGTCTGCTAAGCCCGGATGGCGGAATTGGTAGACGCGCTGGTCTCAAACACCTGTGGGAAACCGTGCCGGTTCGACTCCGGCTCCGGGTACTTAAAAAGTCTGTAATCACTTGTTTATCAAGAATTACAGGCTTTTTTATTATAGAGTTGTCCAAGATTGGTATTGATTCAACATTTGTCGCAGACCTTAGGTTTACTTTTTACTCTCCATTTATTTCTAATTATAAACTCTCAACAAGTTACCATTTACCTCTACGCGGTACTGTTTCAACGGATATTCCTTTCCTTTAGCTTGACCGGAAAATAAGCTATATTCCGCATTATCACAAGCACAAAGCGCCATAATACCACCTTTTATAGTCATTGTAGAACAAGATCTCAAAGCTTGATTAGGACAAGCGGCGTCAAAGGCATTATAACCGCTTCCTGCATTGAAAACAATTATTCCACGAACACCATGTCCAGAAATATAGACCGCATTGCTTATATATTTAAGATCCGAATATTGAGGTAAATTCATATTAACATCCAAGTTTACAGCATAATTGGGCAAATACGGATTGTTGTTATTAGGGGAATTTGAACTACATCCAAAAAGCATTGGAAAAACAATCAAAACAAAAAAATATCTTTTCATTACCAAACAAATAAGTAGAATTACTCAAGCAAAAATAATTTATTTAACTTTGAAATAGATATGTTTATTGTATATTTATAAATTAAATAAAAATAATACTATCTTTGTGGAAAGAAATCCCGTCCTGATGGGATTTTTTGTATTTTATATAAATGATGAAGTTATGACCAATGTATCTTATTACACCGCTGAAGGATTAAAGAAATTGAGAGACGAATTAGATCAATTAAAAAGTATCGAAAGACCAAAAGCTTCGCAAGCTATTGCCGAAGCAAGAGATAAAGGAGACTTGTCTGAAAACGCCGAATACGATGCTGCAAAAGAAGCACAAGGTATGCTAGAAATGAGAATTGCTAAACTGGAAGAAGTGCATTCTAACGCGAGATTAATAGACGAAACACATCTTGATGTTTCCAAAGTTTTGGTTTTATCTAATGTAAAAATTAAGAATCAAGCCAATGGCATGGAATTGAAATATACGCTTGTTGCGGAAAGCGAAGCTGATTTAAAAACTGGGAAAATATCTGTAACTTCACCGATTGGTAGAGGATTGCTTGGAAAAAAGGTAGGCGAGTTAGCCGAAATCACAGTGCCAAATGGCGTTTTGAAATTTGAAATCCTCGAAATATCTAGAGATTAATTGTAGTTTGCAGATTGCAGATTCAGGTTGTAGATTCTTCCAACTCTTAACTTCCCACTTCTAACCTCTAACTTTCCAATGTCAAGCATTTTTACCAAAATCATCAACGGAGAAATTCCTTGCTATAAAATAGCGGAGGACGAGAATTGCTTTGCTTTTTTGGATGTAAATCCCAATGCAAAAGGACATACTTTATGTGTCCCAAAAAAAGAAACCGACAAACTTTTTGACCTCGATGACGATTTGTATCTTGGATTAATGCAGTTCTCTAAAAAAATTGCATTGGCACTCGAAAAAACAATCCCTTGCAAAAGAATTGGAATGACAGTTATAGGTCTCGAAGTACCTCACGCCCACGTTCATTTGATTCCCTTGAACGAAATGGACGAAATGCGGTTTCAGAAAAAAGTTTCAATGAATAAAGATCAGTTTGAGGCTTTAGCCAAAGAAATTCAGTCCAATTTGTAAAAATAGCATTCAACATTGAGGCCAAAAATGAAGAATATTTTATTAATTTTTATATTTCTTTTCTCTATTTATAGTTTTGGACAGGCCAATGTAGGATATGCTGCAATAGACAAAAAAGTCGATTTAATTCCGCAAAAATCAACAAATTCTACAAGAGAGATTGCAAGTTACATCAATGCCAATTTCAAGACAGAAAATGATAAAATTCGTGCCGTTTTTTATTGGACAGCCTCAAACATAAGTTATGATGTAGCAAATATGTTTGCTGTCAATAATTCTGAAACACCACAAGACAGAATTGCAAAAGTATTAAAAACCAAAAAAGGAATTTGCGCGGACTATTCAGCTATTTTTAATGAAATCGCCACTATGGTTGGTATAAATTCCGTTGTTATTTCTGGCTATACAAAACAAAACGGAAAAATAGACACGTTGTCTCACGCTTGGTGTGCAGCCAAAATTGACAATAAATGGTGGGTTTTTGACCCAACTTGGGGCTCAGGGTCTTTAATTAATGGCAAATATGTCAAGAGAATTAATGATTACTATTTCAAAACTCAACCAAGCAAAATCATATCTTCTCATATTCCTTTTGATTATTTATGGCAGTTTTTGAATTATCCTATTACCAATACTGAGTTTTATGAAGGGAAAACTCAAATCGATGCTACCAAGAAATATTTCGATTTTGAGAAAGAAATTACCAAACAAAACGATTTATCCGAAATGGATCAATTGTTTGAATCGGCTTTGAGAATAGAGCAAAACGGCTTGAAAAATGCTATGATCGTTGCAAGCTATAAAAGCAAAAAGGAACTTTTAACTTTTTTGCGACAAAGCGCCAATATTGATAAATTAAATGGAATTGTAAAAGAAATTAATGAAGCAGTTGTTTTTTTGAACGATTTTATACTATACAAGAACAAGAGGTTCAAACCTACTTTACCAGATGACGAAATCATCAATATGATTCAAAAACCTAGAGAAAAACTGATTAAATGTCAACAGGATATTTACACCGTTGGGTCAACAGGAGCGGAAAACACAGCCAACTTATTATCAATAAAACAAACACTTGAATCTAATTTGGCAACAGCCGAAGAGCAAGCTTTGTTTGTAAAGAACTATATGAGTAAGTCCAAAATGGCTCGCAAAGCCATGTTTTCGAAGGTGACTTATTTTGGAATTCCTTTAAATTAATTCGGTTACTTTAAAACTGACTTGCATTGTGGTTCCTTTTCCAATTTCGGAATGTAATACTTTTATGGTTCCTTTGTGGTATTCTTCGACAATTCTTTTGGTCAAGGACAATCCCAATCCCCAACCGCGTTTTTTGGTTGTAAATCCAGGTTCAAAAACACTTTTATGTTGGTTTTTTGGAATTCCGCTTCCGGTATCCGAAACATTAATTTTGACCAAACCACCTTCGTGCAGCACTTCTAGGGAAAGTTTTCCTCTGCCTTTCATAGCGTCAATCGAATTTTTGACTAAATTTTCAATGGTCCAACTATGCAAAGTAGGATTAAACAATACAATAACAGCTGCATTGGGACCTGAGAATGAAAACTCAATATTTTTTGAAAATCGAGATTGCAAGTAGTCGTACGATTTTTGTGTTTCGTCAATTATATCTTTGCGTTCTAGTATTGGCTCTGAACCAATTTTCGAAAAACGTTCTGTTATAGTTTGTAACCTTTCGATGTCTTTTTCAATTTCATTGGTGGTAGATATATCAATGTTTTCAGATTTGAGAATTTCGACCCAACCCACTAAAGACGTCAACGGCGTACCGATTTGGTGTGCAGTTTCCTTAGCCATTCCAGCCCAAAGTTTGTTTTGAGTCGCCATTTTTGTACTTCTATAAAAATTATAAACTAAAGCGGCAAACAAGACAATAATAAGCAATAAGGCAATAGGATAATATTTAAGTTTATTCAACAAAGCTGAATCTCCATAATATAAATATTGAAATTTCCCTGGCACATATTCAAGTTCTATGGGATAATTTTCGTTTTTAAGGCCATTCAAAAAAGATTTGATTTTTTGTTTGTCGTTTACAATTTCCTTGTCAATATTAACAGTATCTACAATGGTATCATTCTCTGTACGTATAATAGGAATAGAAGTATTGTTGCTGAAAATTTGAAGCGGAAGCTCGACATCGGTAGTTTCACCAGCGTTCATCAAAGTTTTATATGCATTAGCCCAAAGATTCATTTTTAACCGTTCTTCCTGTTTAAAAATTTGGAAAAAAGTATAGGTATTCCAAAGTATCAATAAAATAATTAAAAAGGAAGCAAAAATAATGATCCAACGACTTGTGTTTCTACTTTCGGAAAACTGCATAAATTGATTTTTGTGGCATAAATATAACGAAATAATTTGATTCTTATTTTTTCGAGGTTTGATTGGCGTAAAATTATCTTTTTGTGAAAATTATTTGTTTGACTCTAAAGAAGAAATTGATATATTTGTAAAACAGATTTTTCGACAAAGAGCGCTTTAAATCACGAAAGATTACCAGATCGTCAAGAAATTAGAAACTGAATAGCAACAATAAAATAAATATAGTCAAGATGGAAGTTACAGGAAAAATTAAAATGATTGATCAAACCAAAGAGGTTGGGTCCGCAGGTTTCAAAAAAAGAGATGTTGTTGTTACAACAGACGAACAATATCCACAACATATTCTGGTTCAATTTGTTCAAGACAAATGTGATTTGTTGAATACGTATCAAGTAGGAGAAGCGGTAAAAATTGACATTAATTTGAGAGGTCGTGAATGGACTAATCCGCAAGGAGAGACCGTTTACTTCAACACGATTCAAGGTTGGCGAATTGCAAAGGTTCAAGCCGACGCATCTAGCAATCAGGTAGCGCCACCTATGCCTGCAGCAGCTGCTTTTCCGCCAGCAACAAGTTTAAATGAAGACGAGCCAGACGATTTACCGTTCTAAATATAAATTCAAAATCCTTGAAAAATTTCAAGGATTTTTTTTTGGATTTATGAAATTTAACCATTTATGTAGTTCAAAAAAGTCCAACTTAAACGACCTTATTTGCCTTATATGGTTAAAAAAAATTAATTCATTTGAACAATTGCTCCCATTCCAATTTGACTTCCAATTTGCGGAAAAACATACGCCGTTGTTTTATTCTTTTTGCCAAAAGTTACAGATTTAAAAGGATTCCAATACGAAACTATCAATCCTGATGCCAATCCGATTCCTGCACCCGCAAGAACATCGGAAGTGTAATGCTTATTGTTGGCAATTCTTAGAACTCCCGTAGCGGTTGCAAACAAAAATCCGCTGCTGGCATACCATAAATTCGAATCTTTGTATTCATAATATAACAAAGTGGCATTAGTAAAAGCGATGGAAGTATGTCCCGACGGAAAACTCAAATTATCCGATTTGTCTGGTCTTGGCTCATTAATAGTATTTTTTAAGGCTGTAAAAACTGCGCCTCCAATTGCATTGGCAACAACAATATTTATGGTTTGATGTTGAAAATCGTTCTTTGGTTTAAATCCAAAAGTCTTTCCCAAATAGATTTGAGCAACAGGAACAAAAGGAAGAAAATCATCAACACTGGTATGAAAATCTTTGCCAAAAAAGCGGTTAGCATTGGCTTGCAAATCGTCATTTAATGCTGAGTTTAAAAGCAAACTTCCACAAGTTATAAGTGCTACTGGCGCAACAAATTGCTTGTAAGTGATTTTATCTTTAGACTTTGAAATCGAAATAGAATCTTTGGTTTGTGCATTTCCGAAGAATACCAAAAATGAAAATGTAAGAGCGATTATTTTGGTTTTCATAGATTATTAGGTTTGAATTTTAAAGCGTAAATTCGCTTTGCCAAATTTATACTTTTGTTTGAAACTATGCATTTTTTATCCAAAGAATTATTTTTCCCTCCTATTTCTGATGCCAATCCTGATGGAATTCTTGCTATTGGTGGCGATTTGTCATCAGAACGTTTGTTGTTGGCATACAAAAGTGGCATATTTCCTTGGTTTAAAGAAGGCGAACCCATTTTTTGGTGGTCGCCCAATCCCAGGATGGTTTTATTTTTGGACGAATTGGTAGTTTCAAAAAGTATGCGAAACATTCTTAATCGAAATATCTTTAAGGTTACTTTCAACCTGAATTTTAGAGCAGTGATTTCGAATTGTCAAAAGATAAAACGCGATGGCCAAAACGGAACTTGGATAACCAATGATATGATTGAAGCCTATTGCAAATTGAATGAACTAGGAATTGCAAAATCAGTTGAGGTTTGGCAAAACGAGGAATTAGTTGGTGGTTTATATGGCATCGATTTAGGACACGTGTTTTGTGGCGAAAGTATGTTTTCTAAAGTTTCGAATGCTTCAAAAGCGGCGTTTATCGCTTTGGCAAACCAATTAAAAAATGGAAATTATAAAATATTGGATTGCCAGGTTTATAATGAACATCTCGAAAGTTTGGGCTGTCGTGAAATTGATAGAGCCGATTTTATGGAACTTCTAATAAGCAAATGATTATTAATCTGGAATAAATTAATATTAAAAAAGTTTAAACCACATAGAATTTTTTAAACAGGTAGGCGCTTTGCTTATCATAGATTTACTTCGTCAGTTCATTTGTTCGGGTCATACTATGTGTAAATAAAATACCTATGAAAATCTTTCTAAATTATTTCTTTTTACAATTTCTATGTGGTTAAAAATTATTAGTCGATTTAGGTTATTAGAAAAAGATACTAAACCGTTAAATTGCAATAAAACAAATAATTATGAATAAATATGTTGTAAAAGAATTATACATCTATCCAATAAAAAGTCTAGCTGGAATTCGTGTTGAAAATGCCAAAGCCGAAGAAATGGGTTTCGAAAACGACCGACGATGGATGTTAATTGACGAAGAAAATCAATTTATTACCCAACGAAAATACCCGAATTTGAGCCAGTTTTACCCGAAAATTTCAGAAGATAAAATTGAAATTTCAAATCAGGACGCAACCCACGAATTTTTTATTAATGAAAGTTTGGACGAGCCCATTTCTTCAAAAGTTTGGGATGACGAAACCAAGGTCGTCGAAGTGAATAAGGCGACTTCAAAATGGTTTAGCGAAGTACTTGGTTTTGAGTGTAAGTTAGTGAAAATTGCGAATATTGGCGACAGAAAACACAGCAGTTCAAAATTGAATACAACATTAAATGTTAGCCTTGCCGATGGTTATCCGTATTTACTAATTGGTTCTGAAAGTTTGAATTTTTTAAACGGAAAATTGGAAAAAAAGATAACTATGGAACGATTTAGACCCAATATTGTTATTACTAGTTCAATTGCTCATGAAGAAGATTCTTTTGTAGATTTTCAAATTGGAAAAGTAAAATTCAAAAACGCAAAACCTTGCGGCAGATGCATTATGGTGAACAATGATCCAAAATCTGGCATTGTAAAAAAAGAACCTTTGAACACCTTAAGTTCCTATCGAAAAGTGGACAACTCGATTCTTTTTGGCACCAATATTATGTGTTTGAATGAAGGGAAAATTAGTATTGGTGACGCTTTGGTTTTTTAAGGCGATTTAACTTTTTCTCCAACACTCTTCAACGTGATCATTGACCATTCCTGTGGCTTGCATATGGGCGTAAACTACTGTCGAACCTACGAATTTGAACCCGCGTTTTTTCAAATCCTTGCTAATTTCATCCGAAAGTGGAGAAGTGGCAGGAACTTCTTTTAAAGATTGTCTCTTGTTATCGATTGGTTTTCCATCGGTGAAATTCCAAATGTATTTGCTGAAACTTCCAAATTCTTCTTGCACTTTGATAAAAGCAACGGCATTTGAAACCGCGGCGCGAATCTTCATTTGATTGCGAATTATGCCAGCATTCAGCAATAATTCTTGAATTTTTTCTTCTGGATAGTAAGCTACTTTTTTATAGTCAAAATCATCGAAAGCTTGTTGAAAGTTTTCTCTCTTTTTTAGAATCGTAATCCAACTCAATCCTGCCTGAAATGTTTCGAGAATCAGGAATTCGAATAATTTTTGGTCATCATAAACAGGAACTCCCCATTCTTCGTCGTGGTATTTTTTATACAATTCAGAGGATAAACACCAACCACATCTTTTTATTTCTTGCATACGTTTTAGTTTTTTCCAATTTTCCAATAGAATCCTTTTACAGTCGGAATGTAAGCCGAATGGCCAATTAGAATTAAATCAGTGTACATTTTTTTGTTGTATTTAATTCCAATTGCAGTACCAGAAGTGTACATTTTATTATCTTCAAAGAGCACCTTAAGTCGTCCATCTTTAAATCTTGCATCAGATACTTTTTCCATTAACCAAGTTGATTTCCATTGGACATCCAATTCATTTTCAGATATTTTGGTAATGCTTTTCACTAATTGTATGCCTTCTTTTGGGATATTATAGTTTGTTTCCAAATCTTTTTGTGTCATTGGAACGCCAATTTTGCACTCGCTCAATATTTTTTTGATATAGACAAAAGAATTAGCAAATGCTTTTTTAGAATCAATTTCTGTCTCGACAACTTTGGTATTGGTCACCGGAGGATTCGGGCTCTTTTTTACAGAGTTTTCTATTGTAATATCGCTGGATATAATCCTTTTTTTGGTGTAATTTTTTTCACTTAAAATGGATTTATTAGTTACTTTTATGCTATCCGTTGTAATTTTAACAATTGAATCTTTTTTTTGTGATGCAGCATTCACAGTAATTTTTTGCTCGTAGCTTGTCTCTTTTTTTTGCTCTAACAAGTGCTCCTCATTTTCTTTGTTTTTGCCACAACTTAGTATGCTGCAAACAATTAAAAAAAGGAGTATTCTTTTGGAATAAATCATCTGGTGAAATTAAATTTTTATTGGAGTTTCAAATATAAAAAAATCCATTTCAAATTGCTGTGAAATGGAATTTATAATTTGTATTTAACCGAAAAATTCAATTGTCAAACAACTCAATTGGATTAATTAATTGATTTAATTTGGTTTTTAAATCCTCATTTAAAAGCGATAATCCCAATTGAAATGAAGCGTTCATCCACCCAAAACCTTCACGGCTAATGTATTCAAAATCGGTTCCTTGGTTTCCATATTCGGCAAAAACCTTGTGAGATGCACTTACCACATCGTATTTTTCTGGAACCGTTCCGTTGTAATCAGCGGCGTTTTTGCTTATCATCCAAAGCCATCTATAAATCAATTCTTGGGCTTTTTCTTCATATCCGTAATGAATTAAACCTTGCCAAATAAGCATTTGATGTGGAGGCCAGCCATTTGGGAAATCCCATTGCCTCTGCATTTGGTCATCTGAAATATTGGAAAGTGCGGCTTCAGAACAACCTGCAATTCCACCTAAATAAACTAATTGTGGCAAACAATTTGCAATCATTTTATCGGCTTGTTCTTGCGAAGCTATTTTTGCCCAAAGCGGAAAAAAGCTTGTCGCCGATAGAAAAATATTTTGTTTTTGAGTTTTAAAATTATAGTCAAAGAAGCAACTTTCTTCTTCATTCCAAAGCAACTGATTCATTAGTTTTTTTCGACTCTCCGCTTTTTTTGACCAATACTTTTTATTGTAAATTTTGTTGTTGTGTTCAAAAAAATTATCAAAATATAGGGCGATTAGTTCAGCAAAATCAGTTTCATATTTGTACAACATGGCGTTGAGTTCGACTACATTCAAATTGGCACAATTTCCTTCTATTCGATAACTGGTGTCGTGACCACTTTCGCGAACACTTCGGTCGTGAACAAAATAAGCATCGAGTGTTTTGTTTTCGATTTTTCGTTGGTAATACAGCTTTTCATATTCTGGAATGGACAAATTAGGTTCTTCAGCAAAGGGCTTTAGAATAGCATCATAATGTCCAGGTTCGGTTTCTGGAGGCAAGCCAATTCCTTGCGCAAAATAGCGATTTAGGCCATTTTGGTTTAGCCTTTTTCCAGTTTCCATCCAAACTGTTTCGTATTCTGTAATACAAATTTCGAGTTTTTTACGCAACCATTCCTGGTCTTTAACAACCATTGCTTCATATACTTCGCGAATCATACTGGAGTAAAACGGAGGTTGCGTTCTGGTGAGATAGTAGGATCTATTTGCATTAAGAATTTTGCCGTAATGGGTAATTTGGTACTCAAAATTTTCGACCATACTTTGAGCTAAATCTAATTTCTTGTCGATTATCAAACCTATATTTTCAAAATAACTGTCCCAACCGTACATTTCGTTGAATCTAGCGCCAGGAACTACAAATGGAAATCCTTCCACATTTTGACCTTCTTTTTTTAAACCTAAAGCCAAAATTCCTCCTTCGTCATTAATGCTGCTTACATATTCTGGTGAAATAATTTTCGGTAGTTGAACTACTTTTAGATTAAATTTCGGTGCTAATTTTTGAAAATATTGCCATCCAAAATTGTCTGTAAATGGAATATAAATTATAGGTTTGTCGGTTTTTGATTTTGAATCAATTAATAATTTCTCTAAACCTTTTTCGTCCAAAGTTCTTGTTAAACCATCCCAAAAATAATTGCGAATCATTTTCGAAATTCGATTGGCCGGAAGTTCAAAAACGAAATCTGTTTCGATAAAATCTTGATTATTTTCCTTTGCCAATACTAATTCTTGCAACAAATTGGAAAGATGATAAGTGCCTTCAACAACCATTTCTTCGTAAGCAGATTTTAGAACAAATCGTTTTGGACCTTTGTCATCAATGGTTATTCTTTTATCTCTATCCGTATCTTCTTGCTTTAATAATTGTTGAAGAGTTTTGTCTATGTCGAGTTTAATTTTCATTTTTTGAAGTCAATTTTTTTAATATAAAGAATGAAATCAATAAAAATGACATAGGAATCAAAGTATAGAAAAATGCATTTTCAGGACCTTCATTTTTAAATAAATAACCAATAATTCTTGAGCCTAGCGTTCCTCACAAAGCCGAAAAGACAACAATCAATCCCGTCATCGAGCTGTGTAATTTTTGCGGCAAAGCACTCAATACAACTGAATTCAAGAGGGGATATATTGGAGCAATAAAAAGCCCAACCAAAGGAAAAGCAAAACCTATTAATGGAATATCGGTAATTGTATTGATTTCTTTCACTTCTAATCCTACAGTTTTGGGTAGTACAAAAATTACAATAAGCATAGCCATAATTATGCAAAAAGTAAGTACCCAAATCCAATTTATTTTTTTTGTTATGATACCAGCTAACAGTCTTCCTATGGCCAATGTGATTGCCAAAATACTCGCCATCATAATACTAATATTCTCTGGGAGATGAAGCACTTTACTATTGAAAGTAGGCAGCCAAGACATGATTCCTTGCTCTATCATTACAAACAAAAAAGCACTTATTACAAAAACTATTGTTAGCAGTTTTGCAAATAGTTTGAACATTTGCGCAAAATCATCAGTCAAATTAACTCCAGGGATTTCGGCTTGGGTTTCAAATTTTGCAAAAAACAAAAAACCAAAAGAAAGCAAAGAAATACCAGCCAATAGCCAATATACATTCAACCAAGCATCTGGATTTGAATCTGAATTAAATGCAGGAAAAAGAAAATAAGCCAATGCAATTCCTAACATAAAAACCCCTTCGATACTACTCATCAAACTGCTATGTTCTTTTTGATTTTCTGTAACAGTTCCTATCAGTGAATAAACAGAAACTTTTATTAGTGCAAAAGAGACTCCAACGGTGGCGAAAAGTATTTTTGCTGCATTAAATGAATTACCAAAATACATACTTATACAAGCAACGGCAACTAATCCCAATCCGATAAGCATCGCTTTTTTATAACCAATTCTAGGTAAAAAAGAGGCCACCAAAAATGAAACTATTGCAATAGGTAAATCTTTGAATGCTTCCAAAATACTGGCTTGTAATTCGTCTACTCCATAATTTGCCTGAGATTTGAGAATTACAATTCCAACACTATTAAGCAAAATTGCAAACACAAAATAGTTGAGGTACATTGCTATTTTGATGGAGTTTTTTTTCATTATTTTCTGTTATTTTATGAAACTAGGAACATTCAAATGTTTTCTTGACAAAAAAGCTTTATGATGACAAAACATTTTTAAACTTTAGTCAGCTATATTATTAATAGCTAAAAACAGTTGTTTTGCCATTTAGAACTTGCTCTATTGTAAAACAATAAGTATCAAGATTTGCTTTCAAATGCATAACAGATAAATCGTTTATCCATTTGATATCAATTTTGCTATCAGCGGCATCATTGATTACAACTTGTCCTGAAAACGCATTCGAAGCATTCCTTAAACGAATGATTTCAAGCTGATATTGCACAACTTTTCTTTTCAATCCTAGCTCAATATCCTGCATTGATAATGTGGTACGATTAATTTCTTTATGACCTGCGCTACCTCCATTATCTGCTGCTTCATAATTGTTTTTACCTGCAAAAATATCTAGATACCAAACTTGCGGTATTCCGGGCATAAACATCTGAATGGCTCTAGCCAAAAGCAACTTTTGTTCATCTTCTCCCAATGCACTAAAAAAAGTAGCATTGATTTGATAATAAGAAATTTTATTTCC